>CALWIX010000023.1 GCA_944380825.1 uncultured Clostridia bacterium
GGCAGATCAGCTACTTCATGCCACTGGAATGTTTTTATTTTTCCGGAAAGCACGTTCTCAATCGCATAGCCTACAAAGTTTACCGGATCTTTCGCAGAACCAAAGGGCGGTGCGTAGCAAAGTTCCAGCTGCGTCAGGTCATGGGCCGTCATCCCCATGCGCACTGCTGCGGCCATTACATCGCAGCGCTTATCCACGCCGTCAAAACCTACTATCTGAACACCAAGAATCTTTCCCGTGCCTTTCTCGTAAATCGTTTTCATCGGCATCACTGTGCTGCCCGGATAATAGGAGGCATGGGAAGCTGATGCTGTAAACATTTTATCGTAATCGAGCCCGGCAGCCTTGGCGGCGCGCTCATTAAGGCCCGTTGCGGCCACTGTCATATCGAAAATTTTCAGCACGGAAGATCCCTGGGTGCCGCTGTACACGGAGGGAATACCGAAGATATTATCGGCGGCAACGCGCCCTTGCTTATTGGCAGGACCTGCCAGCGGGATATACGCTTTCTCGCCTGTTACAAAATCTTTGACCTCTACTGCGTCGCCTACAGCGTAAATATTGGGATCAGAGGTAAGCATGTGTTCGTTTGTAACGATGGCCCCACGCCCGCCAAGCGTAAGGCCGGCTTCGCGCGCAAGCTTTGTCTCTGGCCTGACGCCCGCTGAGAGCAGGACCATGTCTGCTTGTAAGGTTCCATCCGAAAGGGAAAGCGTTAGCTGTCCGTCCTTTTGCTCGATCTTCTGCACGGCCCGGTTTAACAGGATTCGGACTCCTTTCGTTTGCAGATATGTATGAACGTGGCACGCCATATCAAAATCGAGCGGAGCAATGAGGTGATCCTGCATCTCAACAATGGTGGTTTTTACACCGGCTCGCGTCAAATTTTCGGCCATCTCTACGCCGATATAGCCGCCGCCTACAATGACAGCCTGCTTTACGGGCTTGTTCTCCACAAATTCGCGGATCTCCACCGCTTCCGGTACGGTGCGCAGGGTAAATACGCCTTCGAGCCCTGTCCCCTCTATGGAAGGGAGGATCGGTTCTGCCCCTGGGGAGAGCAGCAGTTTATCATAACCTTCTGTATATTCTTCACCTGTTTCTACATTTCGCACAAGAACCGATTTGTTTGCACGATCGATAGACACCGCCTCATTTTTTACACGCACATCGATGTGGAATCTCTGGTAAAAGCTTTGGGGCGTTTGCAGCACAAGCGCCGATTTCTGTGCAATCTCTCCACCTACATAATAGGGAAGTCCACAGTTGGCAAACGAGATATACTCACCGCGCTCAAGTATTACAATTTCCGCATTTTCATCCAACCGGCGAAGTCTTGCGGCTGCCGATGCGCCGCCAGCGACCCCACCTATAATCAATACTTTCAACTGAAAATCCTCCTTTTTTGAGCAGAAATATTTCCCGCCCCCGTCTTGTTTTTTAACAGTAACTGATTTTATTTTATTAAAATTTCTCTCTTTTTTCCGTGACTTTGTCACATGATAAAATCTTTTGAAAATTCCTTACCATATAAAAACTAAAAGTACAAAACATCTAGATTTTTTATTTATTGTATACTATAATAAGCACATAATGCAACACTTGCTTTTTCTATTCCTTTTATTGCCCGAAATATCCGGGAGGAGGTTGTCAAGCATTGAATTTGAAAAAATACTATGAAAATCTTTCCTTTCTTCATGTAGGCACGGAAGAAAATCGCTCTTACTATATTCCTCAAATTCCGGTAGATTCTTCTGAGGAAAATTATCCAAGAACTGTTTCGCTCTCCGGCAACTGGAAATTCGCATTTTTTAAAAGCATATCTGACTTGCCGGATTCCTTTCCCTGTGACAGCGTTTGGGAAGATGGAGATACGATCCCGGTTCCCAGTGTGTGGCAGATGTACGGATATGACCGTCACCAGTACACGAATACTCGCTATCCGTTCCCTTATGATCCCCCTTATGTGCCGCAGGAAAACCCTTGCGGCGCTTACCGACGGACTTTCCAGCTTCGTAAAGCTGCTGGCACAAAAACTTATTTGAATTTTGAGGGCGTCGATTCCTGCTTTTACGTTTGGATCAACACAGAGTTTGTGGGATACAGTCAAGTTTCTCACTCCACTACGGAATTCGACGTCACGCAATTTGTGCGCGACGGTGAGAATACCATCACTGTACTGGTTCTTAAATGGTGTGACGGAAGTTACTTAGAAGATCAGGATAAGCTGCGTATGTCCGGCATCTTCCGCGATGTATACCTATTGTGTCGTCCGCAAAATCACATCCGCGATTTCTTTGTGCACGCCGAACCCGATCTCGATACCCAAAGCGCCGAGATTTCGGTGGATTATGATTTCTGCGGTGAGCCGACTCCCGTTTCTTTCACATTATCTGCTCCGGACGGAAGCCTTGTGGAAAAAAAGCAGGGCGACAGCGGCACGGTTTCGTTCCATCTTTCGCAAGCGATTTTGTGGAACGCGGAATCTCCCGCCTTGTATACACTTCAGATCGACACCGAGGACGAATCGATTCGACAGCCAGTCGGTATCCGAAAAATTGAAATCCGCGACGGTGTTGTGCTGTTAAACGGTACAGCTATCAAGTTCCGCGGCGTCAACCGCCACGATTCCGATCCTGAAACGGGCTATACAATCTCTCGTGAACAGGCCATGCGGGATCTGCGCATCATGAAAGAGCATAATATAAACGCCATTCGTACCAGCCATTATCCCAATGCTCCGTGGTTTCCTCAACTGTGTGACGAATACGGTTTTTATCTCATTGCGGAGGCCGATATCGAAACTCACGGCGTCTCCGATCTGTATCGTCCGCAGATTTTGAATTTTATCGACCGTATGTCCGACATTGCTCGGGATCCTGCTTTTTCTGAGCCTATTCTCGACCGTGTGCAGCGGTGCGTTATGCGCGATAAAAACTGTCCCTGCATTGTCATGTGGTCGCTGGGCAACGAATCGGGATTTGGCGTAAACTTCGAAAACGCTGGACGCTGGATTAAAAAATTTGATTCCTCCCGTCTTGTTCATTACGAGGGTGCTTGCCGCGAGATGGCTCCTAACGACGATGATTCTATGCTGGATGTATACAGCCGTATGTATCCTTCTATTAAAGAGATTGAATCTTATTTTGCGGAAAATAAGGTTAAAAAGCCTTACGTTTTGTGCGAATATATTCATGCTATGGGCAACGGCCCCGGAGATGCCGAGGATTATCAGCGTGTAATCGATAAATATCCCGGCCTTTGCGGCGGCTTTGTGTGGGAGTTCTGTGACCACAGCGTCTATATGGGCCGTACAAACGACGGGCGTAAAAAGTATTATTACGGCGGGGATTTCGGTGAATTTCCGCATGACGGAAATTTCTGTATGGATGGCCTTGTCCATCCGGACAGAACTCCTTACTCCGGTTTTGCCGAGTTTCAAAACGTCATTCGCCCTGTGCGCGCTCGCTGGGAAAACGGGAAAATCGAGTTTACCAACCGCCTCGATTTTACCAACCTTAAGGATTATCTGTACGCAGAATATGAGGTCACGAACAATGGAGAAACCATTTTACGCGGATCCTTCCCGGGACTGGATATTCCGCCCCACAAATCCGCGCTGATTTCTTTTGCCCCCAGCCTTCCCGAATCCGGGAAATGCCTATTGCGGATTGTTTACCGCCAGAAAGAGGATCTTCCTCTGACCAAAGCTGGCCATATTCTGGGATTTGATCAACTTTTACTGCGGGACGGCATCGTGCCTCTTCCGCTTGCGGAAAAGGCTTCGGACGGTTCGGTGCACGTTTCCGAGACGGAAAAGGAACTAATTATCTGCGGTATGGGTTTCCGGTATGTATTCGACCGCACCCGCGGCACCTTCTGTACGGCTGTCTATCACGGACGTCCTATGCTGACGAGACCTATGGAATACAATATTTGGCGCGCCCCTACGGACAACGACCGCGTGGTTCGCTGCGAATGGCAAGAGGCTGGCTTTGATCGTGCGCTTGTGCGTGTTTACAGCAGCAAATTTGAATGCGACGGCCATAAGGCGGTAGTTTCCTGCCGGCTTTCGCTGGCGCCTGTTTATCTGCAGCGTATTTTGACCATTGAGGCTAAGTATACTGTTACGGCCGACGGTACGATTCAGGCCGATTTGGAGTGCCGAAAAGATATGGATATGCCCTTTTTACCGCGCTTCGGCCTGCGCTTGTTCTTGCCGGAGAGAATGGATCGGGCGGAGTATTTCGGTTACGGCCCGGGCGACAGCTACTGTGATAAGCACCAATCCAGCTGGCTGGGAAAATTCTCTACCACCGCCGATCGCAGCTTTGAAAATTATCACAAGCCTCAGCATAACGGAAGTCACTGGAACTGTGATTACGCTATCATTTCGGATGGAAAGAACGGTTGGGGACTGGCTGCCGAAAAACCCTTCAGCTTCCAGCTGCTCCATTATACCCAGGAAGAGCTTACACGCAAAACTCACGATTTTGAGCTGGAACGCTGCCCTGAAAGCGTGCTGTGTGTCGATTACAAAGTCAGCGGCATCGGATCTAACAGCTGTGGTCCACGCCTTTTGGAACGTTATCAGCTTAATGATCCCGCTTTCACCTTCCGTCTTACTCTTACACCTTTTGCCGGCTAAAAGAGTGCTAAATTAAAATGAAAATCCCCACGCTTTCGTGATCTTTTTATGCGAAAGCGTGGGGATTCTTTTTATGGCGACAGACGCCTAGATTTTTCTATACGTATCCCATGCGGATAACCTGTCGCTTCATTTACCGCTGTATGTGCAGGATCTTGGTCAGACAATTTGCCTCCTGTGCACTCCATCTGCTGCGCAGCTGTTCCTTTACGGATGCACTCACACGGGTGGATTCTAAAATTTTGCGCCGTGTCTTTTGAAGGGTTTCTGGGTCGAGTGCGCCGCTCTCTAGAAAATCCTCCACGGGCTGGGGAAAAGCTGCAAAATATACAGAGATCGCCCAAGCAATCCCCATGCGCGCATAATAGCCACGGGCCGGACAGCGGGAAAAACCTTCCAAAATCTGTGGCAGATAGGCACTATCCTTAAAATGATCCAGCAGCACCACTGCCGCAAACCGCGCTTCGTACTCCTGCTTCGATTCCAGATATGGCTGCAAAAAACGCCAAACACGCTCTGGATCCTTGCGAAAAGCCGTCAATCCGGCACAGAAGCTGTCGCAGAGCGACCAGTTCGAAATCTCCGGTACAAAATTTTCCACATAGTGAAGCCTCTCCTCCAGTTCCATGCGGGCATAGCCGATCACCATTCCCTTGATCGCCGTTTCTTCAAAGGAGGTATTTTTCGCCTGTGCGAGAAACTGCCTGAAATCCCCTTTCGCGAGCGATTTTGCCAGCATCCGCAGCTTGGGCAGCCGCACTCCCAGCATATTTTCTACTCCCGGCACCAATTTAGAGGAAAACTCCCGGTAACTCTCCTGCGCAATCTGCGGCAGATATTCCCGCAGCTGCGCCGCCGTTTGCGGCAATCTATCCCCGCTCACGGCTCTTCCTCGAAAGCAGCCCGCAGACGGCGGATCTCTGCGCCGTATCCTTCAAGATCGTTGGGCGTCTCTAAACAAAAGGGGATCCCCTGCAGTTTGGGGTGACGAATGACGCGGGAGAGCGTTTCAAAACCGATATGTCCTTCCCCGATGCGGGCATGGCGGTCTTTACGGCTGCCAAGGTCGTTGAGACTGTCGTTGAGATGGACAGCCTTGAGCTTATCGAGACCGATGACGCGATCAAACTGTTCCAGAACCTCGTCAAGCTGCTGTGCAATATTGTAGCCGCCATCCCAAATGTGACACGTATCGAGACAAACACCCATTTTTTCCGTCAGGCGGACGCGCTCTAAAATTGCCCGAATTTCTTCAAACGTTCTTCCTACCTCCGAGCCTTTGCCAGCCATCGTCTCTAACAGCACCGTGGTAGACTGCTCCTTTGTAAGAACGCTGTTGAGCATTTGAGCAATCTGCTCGATTCCCGTCTCGACGCCCTGACCTGTGTGGCTTCCCGGATGAAAATTGTAAAAATTACCCGGCAGAAATTCCATGCGGCGCAGGTCGTCCGAAATCGTTTCCAAAGCAAACTCTCGGGTACGCGGTGTGGAGGAACAGGCATTGAGCGTATAGGGAGCATGGGCGATGACCGGCCCAAAGCCATTGGTTTCCAATAACTTCTGCAAGGCCGCCATATCCGCTGGATCCAGCTCTTTGGCACGGCTGCCGCGCGGATTGCGGGTAAAAAATTGGAACGTATTCGCCTTTATGGAGAGCGCGTCCTTTCCCATGGCAAGGTATCCTTTCGATGGAGAAAGATGGCAGCCAATAAAAAATGGATTCGTCATAAAAAATCCCCCCTTGTTATGGGGTGGCATCCTTGGGACGAAAAACATATTCTGTCCCGCCGTCCACCGTGATTTTATGGGAACGGATCCCAAAGATTTCGTCGAGCTTTCCGGACTGAAAGAGCGACTGCGGATCGCCCCAAAATACCGCCGCCCCTTTGTCAAGCAGCAGGACACGGTCGGCGACAGAGAGCGCCTGTCCCAGATCGTGGAGTACGGTAACCACCGTTTTCCCAGCGCTGCGCAGGCGGCGCATTAAACTCAAAATTTCAAACTGATGGGAAATATCCAGATAGGTGCCCGGCTCGTCCATAAAGATAACGCCCGTATCCTGCGCCAGAACCATGGCAAGATACACCTTCTGCCGTTCGCCCCCCGAAAGCTGTGTGAGATATTTGTCGCGGTATTCCCACGCTCCCGCAGCGCGCATAGCGCGCTCTACGATCTGCTTATCTTGCGGCGAAGGCCTGCGCGGAAATCCTAAATATGGAAATCGCCCATGCAGTACCAGCGATTGCGCCGGAATCGCCGGTGCTTCACGCGATTGGGGCAGCACCGCTGCGAGCCGCGCGAACTCTTTGGGGGCAATGGTAAAAATGTCGCGGCCGTCGAGCAGAATTTGACCGCCAAGAGGCGGCTGCTGGCGTGCCGCTGTGCGCAGCAGGGTACTTTTTCCGCATCCGTTTTTGCCAAGAATTACGGTAATACACCCCGGAGGAAACGACGCCGTGACTCCCTGCACTACGGCCTGTCCACCATAGCCCGCGTCGACCTGTTTGAGCTCAATCAAGCATACGCCCCCTTTTCTGCCGCAGGAGAAGATAGATAAAAAACGGCCCTCCTAAAAACGACATGACAATTCCCACCGGCAACTCATAAGGAGCAAACAGCACACGTGCCAAAATGTCGCATCCCACTGTGAATGCACCTCCTAACAGCGCGCACAGAGGGATTAAAACACGGTTGTCACGTCCGGCGAGAAACCTCGCCGCATGGGGAACAATAAGCCCGACAAAGCCGATAAGCCCCGAAAAGCTCACCGCGCTGCCCGCCAGCAGGGCTGCGCTGATAAGGAAAACCATTCGATAAAGTCCTGTACGCATCCCCAGTGACGATGCAGTGGATTCCCCCAGTGCCAGCACATTCATATCGTAACTGAGCACTATACATACGGCAATTCCCAAGAGAATACACACGCCGGCAAGCTTGACGCTATCCATCGTTACACCGGAAAAGCTGCCGATTAAAAACTCTGTGCGCCCCACCTGTGCATCCGGAAACAGGGTGAGCACCGTATCGGTAAATGCGCTGAGAATGCTGGACACCGCTACGCCGGAGAGTACAATCGTCATTCGGGAAGCGCCCGTTCGGCTGGCGATGAAATACACCGCTCCTGCCGCCGCCAGAGCCCCCAAAAACGCTGCCAGAGGGGAAAAACGCAGCCACTGGGGAAATAGCGCCGACAGCACAATGGTAAACAGGCCGGCTCCCGCGTTGACCCCGATGATATTCGGGCTGGCCAGCGCATTGTTGAGTACTGTTTGCAAAACCGCTCCCGCACAGGCCAGTGCACCGCCTGCCAGCAGGGCTGCGAGCGTGCGGGGAAGACGGACATACATAAAAATTTGATAGGCCTTCTCCTGTGTATCTCCTTGTGAAACGGCTTCCCAGATGGAGCCTAGGTCGATCATCACGGCGCCGGCACACAGGCTCAACGCCGCCAAAAGCACAACAAGCAGTCCCGCTCCCGCCAAAAGCGATACTCGAAACCGCGGGGATTCCTTATTCAAATAGATCCGGATAGAGAATTTTGGCGAGATATTCATAGCTTTCTCCCCACCTCGCGTTTGGCTTATAGTGGAACAGATCTTTTGGCAGAACAACGTACTGCCCATTCTGTACGGCGGAGAGACTGCTCCACGCCGGATTCGATTCTAAATTGTCTTTAAGCGCTTGGATGGATTTTTCCGTATCTCCCATCGGCACGGCAAAAATATAATCTGGGTCGTCCACCATGATTTTCTCCATACTCAAGTCCTCCAAAAGGGAGGGATCCTGCGCTGCGATGTTCACCGTACCCAGATCCTCGAGCATTTTACAGGTCATATTGTCGCCCGACTGGGCCTTCGCCTTCGTAGTCATAGCACGCAGGAACAGGACAGTGGGCTTTTCCTCTTGCTGGGGAATTTTAGCCAGCACCTCGTCGATCTGCTGCTGTACCTGAAGGCCGTTTTCTTCATAAAGATCGGCGCGGCCGGTAAGATCGGTACAGATTTTGAGCATGTTCAGATATTCTTCAAAATGCTCTACTTCGAAAAAGGCATGAGGGATCCCTGCCTGTTCCAGCGTAGCGGCCAGCTGTACATGCTCGTCTACATCGGCAGAGAGCAGAACAAAATCCGGCGAAACGGCAAGAATTGCCTCAAGGTTTGGACTGTGCTGCGTCCCCACAATCTGCGTATCCTCCGATACTTCCATGCCGCGTTCCGTCACCACATCGTCCGTCACACCCACAAGCTCTCCGCCTGCAAGCATCCACGTCTCGGCGTAAGAACCCATCAAAGAAACAACCCGCTCCGGCTTTTGCGGCACGACGACCTCGTTGCCAAGACTATCCTCAAAGGTATAATACGCTTGCTGCGACGCGCTGTCCGGATCTTCCTGTGCTTCGGAAGACTGCGGCTGAGCGGTACTCGACTGGGTTTGCACCGTTTGGCCGCTTGCTTGCGTCTCGGATGAAGATTCCGACCCGCCTGTGCATCCGGTAAAGGCTGACAAAAGAACGCATGCCGCCAAAAGCGCGGTCACCGCTCTTTTTCTAAAGCGATTTGTGTAGACAGATGATGTTTTTTGTTTTTTAGACATAGCATAGCCTCCTGTATTGAGGATTCAGCCATTGGCTGCAAATTTTCCATCCAACGGGCCGGACAGAATAGTTTTTATTATACCATCCATATCTACTTTCGTAAATCCCATTTTCAGAAACCTTCTCAAAATTAAATAATATGCAGGTGTTTAAGCCAACTATAGGCGAGCACGGCATGACCCTTCGCCAGTAGAT
>CALWIX010000024.1 GCA_944380825.1 uncultured Clostridia bacterium
TCTCCGCCGAAATCGGCATGGCCGGGAGTATCGACAATGTTAATTTTTGTATCATTGTACATAACAGCGGTGTTTTTGGCAAGGATGGTAATGCCGCGCTCCCTCTCAAGAGCGTTAGAATCCATCACACGCTCGGCAACGGACTCATTTTGACGGAATACGCCGCTCTGCCGCAGGAGTTGATCCACTAGAGTGGTCTTTCCATGATCGACGTGCGCGATAATTGCCACATTTCTCAAATTTTCTCTCTTATCCATACTGTTACCTCTTTGTCAAAAATTTCCCAAGCTAAGTCTTAACGTACTCCGTACAGCCAGTCCCACGACCTTTGGCGATGCGGTGGCAATAAAAGGAAAGGAGACGATAAATCTCGCCTTTTTCTCTGCCTCAAAAGGCCGCTTCGCACAAGTAATCTATCAAACAATGAGATTACAAAAGCATGCGTAGAGGCAAAAATCCGAAAGGATATGTCAAACGGCCAAACAGATTAGCCGCTGTAAGGGCCTCGACAAAAAAACGCACCCCACTTCGTGAGGTGCGCGACCATGACCGGGATTTCTCCCTTGGAGCGGACGACGAGGCTCGAACTCGCTACCTCCACCTTGGCAAGGTGGCGCTCTACCAGATGAGCTACGTCCGCATATCAAACTTCACGAAACGGAACGTGTGTTATTATACTATTGCACCGTTATTTTGTCAATAGTTTTTCCACCTTTTTTAAAATTATCTGTTTTAGCTATTTTTTAGACAGTTTTTACGTGCAGTTTTTATTTCCTTTTTGCTTTTTTCATCCATTCTTGTAGCATTGGGTAAAATATGATATAATAATTCGCGAAAATATACCAGTGTGAACTTGGTGTCATTGAAGATAAACAAGAATTGCAGGCTGAGCGCGGAGGTGCTGTCTTTTATGAGTTATACTTTGAATTTAGGGGTGTGGAATTCCGTATTTGCGGTTCCTTGTTCCTTAGTGGATCGCCACCTTAAACTGGCAGGGGCGCTTCAACTCAAAGTGCTTTTATGGTGTCTGCGCCATGCAGGAGATCCAGTTTCGTCTGAAGAAATGGGACAGGCGCTCGGTGCATCTCCGGCTGATGTCCGCGACGCTATGAGTTACTGGCTGGAATCAGGAATCCTGACGGCTCAGGAAGAAGAGTTTGTTCCACCTAAGCAGCCGCAGCCGGTGCCGGATCTGCAGCCTGCCGCTGCACAGCCGCAAGAGTGCAGCGAATTACCGGAGCAAGAACCAGCCAAAACACCTCGCCGTACTAAGAGACGTCCTGCTAAACCGGACAGCGTTTTTGTCACACAGCGAATCAGCGCGTCGGATGAAATACGCTATATGATGGAGGAGGCGCAGCAGATTTTAGGCCGTCCTCTCTCTCCGGGAATGTCTTCTACACTGCTTATGCTCTATGATGACTATGGTTTGCCGGGGGACGTTATCTTGATGCTTTTGCAGTACGCTAAATCCCGAGGTCGTGACACCACCAATTATATTGAGTCGGTAGGACGCCATTGGGCTGATGAAGGAATCAATACTCACGAGCTGGTGGAAGAGAAACTCCGTGCGCTCGACGATCGTGCCGCTGCATGGCGTGCGCTGACAAAAATTCTCGGTATTTCAAAGCGCTCTCCCAGCTCGAATGAAGAGCAGTACGCCTATCGATGGCTAAAGGAGTGGGCGTTTTCCGAAAATTTGGTTCGCGAGGCCTATGAGCGATGCGTTGATTCCACCGGTTCCCTCAGCCTCAGCTACATAGAGAAGATTTTAGCAAGATGGCGTAAAGAGGGTGTCGCTACGTTGGAGCAGGCGCGCGAGGAAACCGCAAAGAAGAAAAAAGAGAAAAAAGCAGAGCATCAGGCAACATATAATATTGGCGAATATGAACGAACAAGCATCGATGTTCCGGAAGAGACGTAAAGGGGTGTTATTATGGGATATGGAAAAGACGTCTATCGCGCCGTGACGGAAAAACTTAATTTGCAACGCATTGCGGCGGAACAGGATGCCCGCCGGCGCAAAGAGGAATTTTATACCGCCTGTCCCCGAGCGGCAGAAATTGAGCGCCTGCTTTCACACACGGCCGTACAGGCGGCTAAAGCTGTTATGGGCAGCGCTAACAATTCCCGTGAGATTCTTACGAATCTGAAAGAGAGCAATCTAGCTCTCCAGAAGGAAAGGCGCGATCTGCTGGCTTGTGCCGGCCTTCCGGAAGATTACCTTAAGCCGCATTACCACTGCGCCAAATGCGAGGATACCGGTTATGTAGACGGCAGAGTGTGCTCCTGCCTGCAAGAACTTCTGCGTAAGGAAGCGTACCGTAGGCTTAATGACTCTACGCCGCTCTCCCTGTGTACATTCGATTCCTTTTCTCTATCTTATTATTCCGATGTTTCCGACACCCCCGATCGTCCCTCTCCACGAACACAAATCGGAAAGATTCTGGCGTATTGCCGCCGCTACGCAGCGAATTTTTCCATGGAATCGCCTAGCTTGTTGTTACAGGGCGGAACGGGGCTTGGAAAAACCCATTTGTCGCTGTCCATTGCAAACGAAGTGATCGAAAAGGGGTTCGGCGTAGTCTATGGTTCCACGCAAAATCTCGCCGCAGGCATGGAGAAGGAGCGCTTTCGCAGGGATTCCGACGATGAGACAAATCAGATGCTTCTGTCGTGCGATCTTTTGATCCTAGACGATCTGGGTACGGAGTTTTCTACCTCATTTGTGGATGCGGCAATCTACAACATTGTCAATACGCGTTTAATGGCGAAACGTCCCACGATTATCAGCACTAATCTTTCTCTTCGCGAAATGGAAACGCGCTACACAGAGCGATTCGTTTCTAGAATGATTGGCAGTTACGTGCGGCTGTATTTCTATGGCAGCGACGTGCGGCAGCAGAAACGAATGCAGTAAGATAAAAAGCACAGTCATCGCCGATTCCTATGGGGAGCGGTTGAGACTGTGCTTTTTCTGGTTATGCAGTGAAAATAGATATAGTTTTGACGCATACGCCTTTTTCCTCCTACAAAAACCAGAAACTGTCGTGTGGTTTCGATTTTTAAAACGGATTCCGATAAATCCGAAGATTCTCAGAAGTTAGTTGACACTGGATAGCGGAGAAAACATATTCTCTTTGTAACATAAAAATGATAGCCCCGACCGAATTCCCAAAATGGATTTCAGACGGGGCTGTTTCTTTTTCTATCCGAAAATCTCTTTGGCGATGTCGGCGCTCTGCTTCGCATCCTTGGCGTAGAAATCGGCACCCATACGTGCGGCATATTCCGGTGTGAGCACCGCGCCGCCCACCATGATTTTGCATGGCAGACCGGCTGCATGTAGCATCTGAATCGTCTGTTCCATGCTGGGAAGCGTTGTAGTCATCAGTGCAGACAGACCCACCAGCGGTGCCCCTGTCTCACGTACAGCCTCTACCACACGTTCCGGCGCAACGTCACGCCCCAGATCCGTCACACTATATCCGTAATTCTCCAAAATTACCTTCACAATGTTTTTGCCAATATCGTGGATATCTCCCTTTACCGTAGCAACCACAATTTTTCCGCGGCTCACTGGCGGTGTTCCCTGCGAAGCGATGGCTTCTTTTACCAAATCAAAGGCGGCCTGTGCCGCTGCGGCAGCCTGTAAAAGCTGCGGCAGATAGAGAGTACCCTTTTCGAAGCGCGCTCCCACCTCATCCAAAGCGGGAATTAAAATGCCATTGACAACATCCAGCGGCTGCTTTTCAGCCAATTCCCGCCGGGCAGCGGCCGCTGCTTCAGCCCGCAGACCCTTTTCCACAGCTTCCCTAAGACGCATCTCCTGCCCGCCGGAAACGGGGCAGGCCGTTGCCATCGGCTGGATGGCGGTGGATGTAGGTGTCGAAGAAATGGTCTTATTCGCATAGCGCGCGATATAGTCGGATGACTGCTTGTCACGATTCATTAAAACACGGAAGGAGGCCACAGCGGCCATCATAGATTCCGTATTAGGGTTCATGATGGCGAGATCCAATCCGGCCGCCAGTGCCAGTGTCAGAAAACTGACATTCAGATATTCACGGCAGGGAAGACCGAAGCTGATATTTGATACACCCAAAACAGTGCGTACCCCCAGCTGATTTTTGCACATGGTCAGCGCTTTGAGTGTTTCAGCCACTTCGGCCTGCTGAGCGCTGGCGGTGAGCGTCAAACAGTCGATGTAAACGTCGTAGGCAGGAATCCCATAAGATGCCGCTGTGTCTCGGATACGTTTAGCGATAGCAAAGCGGTCTTCTGCTTTTGAGGGAATCCCGTTTTCATCCAGTGTCAAGCCAATTACAGCCGCCCCATATTTTTTACACAGCGGGAGAATGGCGTCAAGAGATTTCTGCTCTCCATTGACAGAGTTAACCAGTGGTTTGCCGCAGTAAACGCGCAAGCCACGAGCCAGAGCTTGCGGGTTGGTGGAATCGAGCTGAAGCGGCAGATCGGTGACGGCCTGCAAAGCGCGCACCGTATTTTCCAGCATAGACGGCTCGTCAAGGCCGGGTAAGCCTACGTTTACATCGAGCATCTGCGCGCCAGCATCGGCCTGCGATACGGCCTGAGAAAGGACGTAGTCCATATCGCCATCCCTTAGCGCCTGTTGGAATCTTTTTTTTCCAGTAGGATTAATTCTCTCTCCAACAACGATGGCGTCACTGGCGTCCACAAGACGCGTTGCGCTGCACAGAACGCTGCGCTCCTGCGGATGGCGGACGACGGGGAGAAGGGAGGCAAAGTGCTGGGAGAGCATTCGGATGTGATCCGGTGTGGTGCCGCAGCAGCCGCCCACAGCCGAAACTCCAATTTCTGCATAGGGTTTTAAGGCCGTCAAAAACTCGTTGGGACCCAGATGGTATTGACCTGTAGCGGGATCGGGCAGCCCTGCATTCGGCTTGACGAACACAAGCGTGTCCGCCGGAGCTGTTTCACACAGCCGCTTAGCGAGAGGAAAGATCTCGTCAGGTCCCAGAGAGCAGTTAATTCCAAGACCATCTGCACCCAGCCCCCCAGCCGTAGCGGCAAAGGCTTCTACGCTGCATCCGGTAAAGGTACGGCCGTTTTCCTCAAAGCTCATGGAGACGAGCACAGGAAGATCACAATTCTCTTTTACGGCAAGAAGCGCAGCCTTGACCTCCAACAGATCGGTCATCGTCTCGATTACAACAAGATCTGCAAGAGTTCCGGCTGCTTTTATCATACGAGCAAACTGCTCTACGGCGTCTTCCAAACAGAGCGTGCCGGCCGGTTCCAGAAGCTCACCGATGGGACCAATATCCAGAGCTGTCAGTGCACCGTATTTTTGAGCCTCACTGCGTGCGATTGTGAGCGCGGCGGGAATCACTTCTTCCGGCGTGTAGCCGCTGCCTTCCAGTTTGTGGGGACTGGCGCCGAAGGTGTTGGCGTAAACAACACGCGCGCCTGCCTCAAGGTATTCTTTGTGGACCATACGCAGCAGCTCCGGATCCGTTAGGGAAAGCAGTTCTGGCCGCGCTCCGGGAGCAAGTCCAAGTTTTTGCAGCATGGTTCCCATAGCACCATCTAAAATAGTAAAGTGTTCTTTTGTGAAAAAATTAGTTTCCAGCACAAGTCTTTCCCTCCTTGCGGTATTGACAGGTTTCGCGAAGAGCGCAGGTGGCGCATCCGGCGAGATGACCTTTTACGGGATGATCCGCCGTACCGAGCAGGGCAGTGACGCTTTTGCGCGGTGTAAGAATCCCGCTTGATGTAACGGCCAGTCCGATGGCTTTCTGCATATCCAGTGCGGCGGCCAGTCTTGTCTGAACAGTAAGTGGCAGATCCCCATAACCGGGCGAGTAACGTCTGGTCATAAATTGCCCCACCGGAAGCTGCGAGCGGATTTGTCCCTCCGCTTCATCAGCTATTTTTTCTGCAAGGACACTTGCCGCAGCATCCGCTGCCACAGCCAGTTCCATCCCTCCAGCGGAAAGCCGCCTTAATAGAAGGTCTATCGTGGGGCCAAGTGTGACAGCCAGTAATACACATCCGTTACACCCAGACAAATGTAAACAGATGTCACGTCCTTCCAAAGGAAGATCGGCTGCCAGTTGGGGCCTGTCCTCCTTCCACGCAAGAGGAAAGAGCCTCCAAACCATGCGCGGTACGGCCGACTCCAACACAAGGGTTGAAGCTTTTTGGGCCAGAGATTTTATTGTCTCGTCTGGTTCTGCGTTGATGGGCATACCCATGCCGCGACAGATTTCCTCAAGAGGGATTTCATTTGGCAAAGGAAGCTTCATTGCTTAGCCTCCTTATAGCAAATCTTGGATCCCTTCATAAACGCGGGACGCAACGGCAGAACGGTTCATCGCATACAGATGAACACCGTCAGCACCGCTGTTGATCAAATCGCGAAGCTGGTTGATAGCATATTCGATTCCCGCTTCGTAAAGTCCCTGCTCGTCGTCCTGCCAGCGGGAGATCATTTTTGTAAATTGCGGCGGCAAACTTGCCGAAGACAATGCCACCGTACGCTCAATTTGGCTGCGGCTGACAATAGGCATAACTCCTGCCGATACAGGAATACGGATCCCCTTTTTACGTGCAAGGTTTAAAAATCTATAATAATGAATATTGTCAAAAAAAAGCTGAGTAATAAGTTGGCTCACGCCAGCTTCTACTTTCTTTTTAAGATTTTCTATATCCTCACTAAGCGTTTGGCTTTCTACATGGCCCTCCGGATAGCAAGCACCCGCGATATGGAATCCACCACGCGCCGTAATGGCCGCAGCCAGATCGCTTGCGTGTGGATATTCTTTGCTAAAAGGAAGATCTGGATTTGCATCGCCGCGCAGCGCAAGAATGTTGTGAACGCCGGCCTTGTGCAGCTCATCGAGCGACGCACAGATACTTTGGGGCGTCGCTCCCACACAAGTCAAGTGAGCAAGAGCGTTGATATGCAGATCGTTTTGAATATGGCTTGCTATCTCGCAGGTAGAAGCCCCCAAATTCTTTCCACCAGCGCCGTAGGTTACGCTGATAAAGTCTGGATTTAGTTTAGACATTTCAGAAAGCGTATGGTAAAGCTTTTCGAGGTTAGCGGTCTGTTTAGGGGGAAAAATTTCTATGGAAAAAACACAAGGTTTTTGTTGGTAAAGTCGATCGATAAACATATAAATTCCTCTTTCTGGGTAATGCAGCTGGGAGCTTTTAGACAGGAAAAACTTAAGGTAAAAGGCTGCCGGCTTCTTCATCCACTACAACGGTAACATCGGGATGAAGCTGTAAAATAGATGCAGGTACTTGGGGTGTGACAGAATCAAAGAAGGATTTTTTGATAATTTCTGCTTTGGATACCCCATTTGCTAAAAGGAGAATTTTCCGTGCACTCATAATGGAAGTCATTCCCATCGTCACGGCATACTTTGGCACATCATCCACACTGGCGAAGAAACGGGAATTTGCTTCGATTGTCTTTTGGGCGAGACGGACGCGGTGGGTCGCCGTAGGAAAATTAGAATCCGGTTCATTAAAACCAATATGGCCAGTGTTTCCGATGCCTAAAAGCTGAAGGTCAATGCCGCCTAAAGAGGCAATGAGAGCGTCGTACCGTTCCCCCTCTGCCTTCATATCCTGTGCCATGCCGTTTGGAACATGAGTGTTGTCAGGATCAATGTTGATATGGGAAAATAGATTTTCTTTCATATAGTAGTGATAACTCTGATCATGTTCAGGAGAAAGACCGCAATATTCGTCAAGATTTACGCTGCGTACCTTAGCAAAATCGAGAAGACCCGCCTGATATTTTTCGATAAGTTTACTGTATGTTCCCAGCGGAGTGGAACCGGTAGCTAAGCCGAGCACACAGCAAGGCTTTAGCAAAATCTGAGCGGCGATCATTTCCGCAGCATACGCACTCATTTCCTCATAGTTCTTTTTTTTAATTATTTTTATCATAGTTACTTACTCCTTTTAGTGTATTTTGTAATGGCTACGAAAAGGATTATTCTTCGTAACCATTAGGATTTTGTTTCTGCCAGCGCCAAGAGTCTTGTGCCATATCCTCAAGTGTCTTTTTTGCCTCCCAGCCCAGCTCCGCCTTTGCCTTAGAAGGATCGGCATAGCACTCCGGAATATCTCCCGGACGACGTTCTGTAATGACATAGGGGATCTCTTTGCCAGTTGCCTTGCAAAACGCCTTCACCATTTGCAGTACAGAGTAACCGTGGCCTGTGCCAAGATTGTAAATTTTCAACCCGCAGTTGGGCTGCTGGAACATTTTCAGGGCAGCCACATGGCCGGCAGCAAGATCCTCTACATGGATGTAGTCGCGCACGCCAGTGCCATCGGGAGTGGGATAGTCGCCGCCGAATACATTAAGATGATCCAGTTTGCCGATAGCCACTTGTGTAATATAAGGGACAAGGTTATTCGGAATGCCATTGGGATCTTCACCGATACGTCCGCTTTTGTGCGCGCCAACAGGGTTGAAGTAGCGCAGAATGATTGGGTTAAAAGAGGGATCGGTATAGGCAATGTCTTTGAGGATCTGTTCGATCATCAGCTTTGTTGTACCATAAGGATTGGTAGTAGAAAGCGGAAAATCCTCCGTAATTGGCACGCAGGCTGGATTTCCATAAACAGTCGCTGAAGAGCTGAATACAAAATTTTTTACGTCGTGTTTTTCCATGGCCTTGAGAAGAACCAGCGTAGAGGTAAGATTGTTATCATAATAACGCAGGGGGATACGAACCGATTCACCCACCGCCTTCAAACCGGCAAAATGGATGACGGCGTCGATATGATTTTCCGAAAAAATTTTTTCAACGGCTGCAGCATCACAGATATCGGCCTCATAAAAAGGGAAATCTTTTCCGGAGAGTTCACCAATGCGTTTGACAGCCTCGTATTTGCTGTTATAGAAATTATCCGCTACAACAATCTCGTGTCCTGCCTCTAAAAGCTGGATACAAGTATGGCTTCCAATATAACCCGCGCCGCCGGTTACAAGAATTTTCATGTTTTTTACCTAGCCTTTCTAAAAGTATGAAAGCGCCATTTTCGGCGCCGGCCCTATCGGGCATCCAAGGTTTTTATATTCTTTGTCTATTGTAGCAGTATTCCGAAAAAAAGTACATAGCTTTTTGTTGATGAATCTGTGATAATTGTTTCATTTATTTCTGTCGTCCTGTATGGAAAAATCGGGAGATAGTTGCGGAATAAATTATATTATGTTTGTGAATACTGGAAGCAACGAGGCGCAGATCTATCTCCCTCCAATCTTTAAAAATCGCGAAAGGACGACTAATATAAAAATGAAAAAGAATCTTTTGCTTTTTTTGGCTGGAGGTTCCGTCTACCCTTTGCTTGAAATATTATGGCGCGGCTGTACGCATATTTCTATGATATTTGCTGGCGGAATTTGCCTATGCCTGATTGATTATATTTGCAACCAACGTATGAACGGCTTCTCTCTTTTTTCCCGATGCTGTGCGGGGGGAGCTGTCATTACTTGTGTAGAACTTGCAGCTGGAGTTGTAGTGAATTTAGGACTGGGCCTATGTGTTTGGGACTATTCCTCCCTTCCATTGAACCTGTTTGGTCAAATCTGTTTACCATTTTCTATTTTATGGATTTTCCTTACACTTCCCGCAATGGGATTGTGCCGTCTGCTTGGAAGTTGCAGCCGTTTATTTACCCAACAAAGTA
>CALWIX010000025.1 GCA_944380825.1 uncultured Clostridia bacterium
CGATGAATTTTGCAAGCGTTTGAGCCGCCTTGCCGGAATCGATGATCTGGGCGGCGAGTGAGACACCCTCCCCTATGCTTTCTGCCTTACCGCATATGTACAGCGAAGCGCCCGCATTCATCAGCACGGCATCGCGTTTGGGACTGTGTGCTCCATTTAAAATAGAACGGGTGATCGTCGCGTTTTCCTCGGGGGTACCTCCTTGCAATTCTTCTTTAGAGCAGCGCTTAAAACCGAAATCTTCGGGCGCAATGGTGTAAGATTTGAACCATCCGTCCCGAATTTCACAAACGGTTGTCGGCGCACTCATCGAAATCTCGTCAAGCTTATCTTGGCCGTATACTACCATGCCTCGCTTTACCCCCAAATTGATGAGCACCTGTGCCAGCGGAGCCACCAGATAATCGTCATACACACCGAGAAGCTGCCTACTAGGTGTTCCAGGATTAGTAAGCGGACCAAGAATGTTAAATACGGTGCGAAACCCAAGTTCTTTGCGAATGGCCCCCACATACTTCATAGAGAGGTGATATTTCTGTGCAAAAAAGAAACAGATTCCCACCTCGTTTAAAAGCTCCACGCATCTTGCGGGGCTTTGCTGGATATTCACGCCCAGCGCCTCCAAACAGTCGGCTGTGCCGCATTTAGAAGATGCCGCCCGGTTCCCGTGTTTTGCCACCTTTATGCCGCCTGCCGCCGCTACAAGAGCAGATGTGGTGGAGATATTGAAGCTGTGAGCATTGTCACCGCCGGTTCCGACGATTTCAAAAAGCTCCATTCCCGTTTCCACCTTTATGGCGTGCGCTCTCATGGCTGCCGCACAACCGGCGATTTCGTCGATGGTTTCGGCTCTCGCACTTTTCGTTGAAAGCGAAGCGAGGAAAGCAGCATTTTGCGTAGCAGTGGTTTCGCCGCTCATAATCTCATTCATAACAGCATAAGCCTCGTCGTAAGTGAGATCTTGCTTGTTGACAATTTTTACAATGGCTTCTTTGATCATAGCTCATATCTCCTTTATGAAATTCTCAAGCATCCGTTTTCCGTCTGGCGTCATAATAGATTCGGGATGGAACTGGACGCCATAGATGGGAAATTCCTTATGCT
This sequence comes from uncultured Clostridia bacterium, assembly GCA_944380825.1. Classification (GTDB taxonomy): domain Bacteria; phylum Bacillota; class Clostridia; order Oscillospirales; family Acutalibacteraceae; genus Gallacutalibacter. The sequence continues at coordinate 1,105 of CALWIX010000025.1, forward strand.
GTACTGCCATTACTTCTCCATCCGAGGTAGCAGCGGTAATTTTTAAGCAGTCAGGAATAGTAGTGGCGCTAGCCGCGAGGGAATGGTACCGCGCGACCGGAGATATCTCGGGACACCCCTGAAACAGACGGCAGGATGTGTCAAAACGAACCTGCGATTGCTTTCCGTGCAGCAATTCTTTCGCATAGGTAATTGCAGCGCCAAACGCTGCGCACACAGCCTGATGGCCAAGGCAGACACCGAGAAGGGGAATCTCTTTTCCAAGCGTTTGAATCGTTTCGATGCATACCCCCGCGTTCTCCGGTCTTCCCGGACCGGGAGAAAGGACGATGCGTTCTGGGTGCATCTTTTGAATCTCCTCCACCGTCATTTCATCGTTGCGGATGACCGCGACGTCTGGGTTGATTTCCCCTATGAGCTGGTATAAATTATAGGAAAAGCTGTCGTAATTGTCAATAATCAGAAGCATAATTCTTCCTCCTGTGCCAGTTCTAATGCCCGCAGAGAAGCCCTTGCTTTATTGAGACATTCTTCATATTCTTTTTCGGGATCCGAATCAGCTACAATGCCCGCCCCGCTGCGTACAAATACTTTTCCGTTCTTTTTGTACGCGATGCGGATAGCGATGCAGGTATCCATATTGCCTGTAAAATCGATATAGCCGATAGCGCCGCCATAGATGCCGCGCTTATTATTCTCCAGCTCGGCAATGAGCTGACAAGCCCGAACTTTTGGCGCACCGGAGAGCGTGCCTGCGGGAAGCACCGCTTCTATGGCATCGAGCGCATCAAGTCCGTCCTGTATTTCCCCGCGTACGGTGGAGCCGATGTGCATTACATGGGAAAATCGTTCGATAGAATGGAATTTTTCGACGCTCACCGTTCCAAACCGGCTAATCTTGCCGAGATCGTTGCGCCCTAAATCCACAAGCATATTGTGTTCGGCCAGCTCTTTTTCGTCGGCAAGCAGTTCTTTTTCCAGCGCCAGATCCTCCTCCTCCGTTTTTCCCCGGGGCCTTGTGCCCGCAAGCGGAAATGTGTGCAGCACACCATTTTCCAGTTTCACAAGTGTTTCCGGCGAAGCGCCGGCTACCTCTACATCCGTTCCCGCAAAGTAAAACATATACGGCGAAGGATTGATGGTGCGCAGCACTCGGTAGGTGTTTAGAAGGCTGCCCTCAAACGGAGCGCTGAGCCGGTTGGAGAGTACAATCTGGAAAATGTCGCCTTCATAAATATAGCGTTTCGCTTTTTCTACCATATTGCAGAACTGCTCTTTGTCGAACAGAGGCGTCACTTTACCTGTGACTTTTCCGCCCGGTTCGTTTTTCTTTTCTCCGCTGCGGATCAGATCAAGAAGCCGTTTTAATTCCATCACCGCTTTATTGTATCCTACCTCTATATCCTCCAGCACCATATTGACGATAAGAATGATTTTTTGACGCACATTATCGAACGCGATGACTTTATCAAAAAGCATGACGTCAACATCTTTAAAACCTTCGGTATCTTCTACATCGCGTCTTACGCAAGGCTCGCTGTACCCCAAATAGTCATAGGAAAAATAGCCCACAAGCCCGCCCGTAAAGGGAGGAAGATTTTCTAGTCTGGGACTTTTATACTCCGCGAGAATTTGTCGCAGATAAGCGGAAGGATTTTGTGTTTTTATTTGTAGACTGCCGGCTTTCACCGATCCGTTTGTACAGGTAATCTCTATTTTGGGATCGAATCCAAGAAACGTAAATCGTCCCCATCTATCATCTGCTTGCGCCGACTCCAGCATATAGCAGTGGGTAGATACGTTTCTCAGGATTTTCAATGTTTCCGTTGGAGTTGTGAAGTCCGATAAAATTTCACAGTAGATCGGAATCACCTTATACTTTCCGCTTTCCGCTATTTTTTTGACTTCGCTCAAACTTGGTAAAATCCTCATGGCCCGCCTCCTTAAAATAAAAACTCCTTTGGCTGTTTTCTGCCAAAGGAGTTTTCAAAAAACAAAAAGCCCTTGACAGAAAAGAAATTTCTGTCAAGGACGAATACTTTACGATCCGCGGTGCCACCTTGATTCACGGCATGACCCGTGCGCTTAGCAGGATACCAACATATCCCCGGCAAATGACGTCTGCCTGCAACGTCGCAGAATACTCTGGAAAAAACTTCCCATTTGACTGCGCCCTCAGCGGTCCATTTGACAACTTGTTTCTTGCCTGATTCTCAGCATCGCAGGCTCTCTGTAAAGGCATTATTGCCGTTATCTCCGCTTCAACGGTTTGATTTATTCACTTACAAAGAAGCGTCTTCCAACGCATCCAACCATAAGGCATAACACCTTATGGCATGAAATATACCATATTTTACCCTTCCTGTCAAGTCTTGCGCGGCCGTCTCTCCCACTCTTTTATAGAAATTTTCAGCACAAACGAGAAACACGGCGGTAATACATCACAATGAGAAGCACGGCACCGCCAGTACATGCGATAACTTCTGCAAGGAATACGCCATCTTGCCCAACTAACGAGTGCAAAAATACTGCTGACCCTACACGCATAACCATTTCAATGATACCGGAGGTCATAGGAACCAGTGTGTCTCCCATTCCCTGCAGGGCCGAGCGATATACATGCAATAGATACAAAATGAAAAGCATCGCGCTCATAATGCACAGAAAACGATAGGAAATCGAAAGAACCATCTGCTGCTCAGAAGGATCGCCGGAAATAAACAGCATAAGGATAGAACGCCCCAACAAGAACATAAGCGCGGAAATAATCAGCGCCGTACCTACAGCCATACGGCTGGCCGCTCGCATGCCGGATCGGATGCGATCATACTGCTTGGCCCCCAGATTTTGACCCGTGTAGGACGCTACGGAGAATCCGAAGGAGGTGGCGGCAATCTCTAACAATCCGTATAGCTTATTGGTCGCGGTATAACCTGCTACAAACAGCACCCCGAATCCATTTACAACCGACTGCACTGCCATACCGCCGACGGCAATGATGGTATTTTGAAAAGCAAGGGGCGCACCCAGCTTGAGCAGTTTACCGTACAGAGGAAGAGACGGGCGCCAATCTTCCCTCTCTATGGAAGGAATCGGCAGTTGGCACACGGCAACAAGACAGATAAGTCCCGAAACGACCTGCGACAGTACCGTAGCTCCCGCCGCTCCGGCAATCCCCCATTGAAACCCTAAAACAAAGAGGAGATCAAGTATAACATTTAAAATAGACGCAATGATCATGGCGATCAAAGGCGTGCGGCTGTTCCCCAGTGCCCTCAAAATGGCGGCGAACACATTGTACCCAATCAAGGCCATACATCCTGCAAACATTACATGCAGGTAAGACAGCGCTCCGCCCAAAATCTCTTGGGGCGTATGCAGAAGTAGCAGCAGCGGCCGCGCCAAACAAAGCGTCATAGCGGTAAGAAGGATCCCCATGCCGCCCGCAATCGCGATAGACCCTGCCATGGCACGATTCAGACCTTTCCAGTCTTTTGCTCCGAACCGTTGCGAAATAAGAATAGAAAACCCCTGCGTAAGCCCTTGGATCAGTCCAATCACAAGCCAGTTAAGCCAATCGGTTGCCCCCAGCGCAGCAAGAGCTTTTACCCCTACGAACTTTCCCACTATCATCGTGTCTACAATAATGTACATTTGCTGGAACATATTTCCCAGCATTAACGGCAGCGCAAAGAATAAAATCAGTTTTGCGGGATTCCCCGTCGTCATACTTCGAACCTTTGCCATCGTCCTCCTCCTTATACTTCTTTTCCCATATTGCAAACTGTGAAAAAGAGGGATCCCCCTCATGATTCCTTGCTGCTGTAGTTTGTAATAATTACCTCTTTTCCCCTACGTTTGGAGGCATCTCGATTGATATTCCTCCGAACATCCACAGGCTCAATTCGGAACCCGCTGTACAATTCATGGACTAAAGGAACATCGTGGTTGCTGAGCATGACGAAGGCTCCTATCGAATCAAGACGGCGGAACAACGCCGCCAGCCTTTCATGATCCTTTAAGGTAAAACCTTCTTTCGTATAGCTTGTAAAGTTAGCGGTTTCGCTTATTGGTACATAAGGGGAATCAAAATAAACAAAATCGTTTCGTGCTACATCCGCACAGGCTGTCTCAAAATCTCCTTGACGTATCTCTATTTCTGCCTGCTGTAAGTACCTGCCTATTGCACGCAGATTTTCCTCGTCCATCGATGAACCGCCGCGACGGTTATTGTACGGCACATTGAATTCCCCTCTTGCGTTGACGCGATACAGACCATTAAAGCAGTGTTTATTGAGCCAAACCATCATGGCAGCGCTTTCAGCGTCCAGCTCGCGGACGGAAATCTTACGGTTGTACTCCCTTCTGATAGAAAGGTAGTATTGTACATCGCACAAAAGCGAATCATATCTTTTTAAAATCTCAATAACGGCCGGCGCATCCTTCTTTAACTGAAGATAGACGTTCAGAAGCTGCTCATTTACATCGTTGATAACAGCCTTATGGGGCTGAAGGGATAATAGCAGCGCACCTCCCCCCACAAACGGCTCATAATAAGTGTTAAAATAAGGAGGGATCCTCTTTTGCAGGTGATACAGCAGCTGTTTTTTTCCACCGGCCCATTTTACAAAAGGGCTTATCTTTCCGTTGGCCATAAACTGCCTCTTTCCGTTTAATTGTCGCTTTCCGAAAAAATCAGTGCTTGTCTCGCAAACGAGAGACAAAGTTCAGAAACCTTACATTGTCCGCTAAAGAATTAACAAATAGAAAGGAAAGCCGAAACACGACTGTATATATCCAGTACACTCACATCGTCTTCGAACCGTTTTTAAATCAGCTTTCAAAAATAAATGGAAATTTATATTTTTTATCAAGCAGTTCTTATTCATTTTAAGATTGTTTTATTTCCCTATACCAAACGGCTATCGAAAGACATTCTATTGTATTATATCAAATGGAAATCCGAAAATCAACCGCACCCATTCTCTCTGTTTTAAATCACAATTTGATCTTTTCCCAAATTACATCCATCGCATTTTATCGTGCTTGATTTTCCAAATAATACAGAATTTTTGAGATAATGTGAAAAAGACTTGCTTGTTTAGAACAAAAATGTATAATAAAAGCAGTTGCTAAATTATGGCAGAGATAGTCTGCCGTTTGGTTAGGAGGAGAAAGATGTCTGTATTTGAAAAACAGGGAAAAAAACTGGTATACCATTATGATGCAGAGCAGCTTTGGCTGGAACCGTGGGGGTGCAATAGCCTGCGTGTGAGGGCTACAAAACAGGCTGAAATGCCGCAGGAAAACTGGGCTCTGCTTGTGCCTGAGGATTCGTCCTGCGAAATTTTTATTCAAGAGGATAAGGCGTCTATTCAGAATGGAAAGATCCGGGCTGTCGTCAGCGCAAACGGTAAAATCACATTTTTCCGCAGCGACGGCACACTTCTGCTGGAAGAGTATATGCGCAACCGCCGCGACGTGTTTGACGAAAAATGCAGCGCACTCGAAATAGAATCGCGTGAATTCAAACCTCTCGCCGGCGGCGATTACCGTTTGACGGTGCGGTTTGAATCCGGCGGAAATCATGAGAAAATTTACGGTATGGGCCAATATCAACAGCCGATGCTCAACCTGAAGGGAGCGGATCTGGAATTGGCTCAGCGCAATTCGCAGGCCAGCGTTCCTTTTGCTCTTTCCTCTTTAGGATACGGCTTTTTGTGGAACAATCCGGCGGTGGGCCGCTGCGTGTTCGGTTCGAACCTTACTACTTGGGAGGCGTTTTCTAGCAAAGCGATGGATTATTGGATCACGGCGGGCGACTCCCCGGCAGAAATTGAACAAGCATACAGCTCTGTTACTGGACGTGTTCCGATGATGCCTGACTATGCTATGGGATTCTGGCAGTGCAAGCTGCGTTACCAGACGCAGGAGGAACTTTTGCGCGTAGCAAGGGAATACAAGCGCCGCGGACTGCCGATCTCGGTGATTGTTGTGGATTTCTTCCACTGGCCCAAACAGGGTGAATGGAAGTTTGACCCGACTTACTGGCCGGATCCGGACGGCATGATCCGGGAACTTAAAGAAATGGGGATTGAGCTGATGGTCTCCATCTGGCCCACTGTGGAATCGGAAAGCGAAAATTATGAAGAGATGCTCGAAAAGGGATATTTAATCCGCACAGAACGCGGCATACGCGCTGCGATGGGGTTTATGAATCCCACAATTCATTTCGACGCCACTAATCCCGAAGCGAGGAAATACGTTTGGAGCAAAGCCAAACAAAATTATTATGACAAGGGAGTGCGAATTTTCTGGCTTGACGAAGCGGAACCGGAATACTCTGTTTATGACTTCGATAACTACCGCTACTATCTCGGTTCGGATCTCCAAATAGGGAACCTCTATCCCCTTTGCTATGCAAAAGCGTTTTTCGACGGCCAGCAGGAAGCAGGACAAGAGAATATCATCAATCTGATCCGGTGCGCGTGGGCAGGTTCCCAGCGGTACGGCGCTTTGGTGTGGAGCGGCGATATCCACTCCAGCTTCCGCTCTCTGCGCAACCAGTTTACCGCCGGGTTAAATATGGGTCTGGCAGGAATACCTTGGTGGACTACCGATATCGGTGGATTCCATGGCGGCAACCCAAACGATCCCGCGTTTCAGGAACTTCTTGTGCGCTGGTTTGAATATGGTGCTTTTTGCCCCGTAATGCGCCTGCACGGTGACAGAGAACCGAAACAGCCCCAGCTGGGCACAACCGGTGGTGCCAGCTGCCTTTCAGGAGCAGACAACGAGGTGTGGAGTTTCGGCGAGCAGGCCTATGGAATTTGTCGGCAATATTTGAATTTGCGGGAGGAAATGCGGCCGTATATTACAAGGCTCATGCGTGAGGCTCATGAGCTGGGATCTCCCGTCATGCGCCCGCTCTTTTACGATTTTCCGCAGGATTCTCCGTGCTGGCAGTGTGAAGATCAATATATGTTTGGGCCGGACGTTTTGGTGGCTCCTGTTATGTACGCCAAAACTTTCCAAAGAGAAGTATATCTTCCGGCAGGCGAAACGTGGATCGATTTTTGGAGCGGTGCTTCTTTCTCTGGTGGACAGACTATCTTGGCCGATGCTCCTCTCGAGAAAATCCCCGTATTTTTGCGGCGTCAAAAACCTTGGTAATCTTTATTGACATTAAGACGGCGCAGCCCACTTTTTACCAGTGGGCTGCGCCATTTGGCTTTTTAACACCGTAACAAAAGATTGTTTCTATCAGAGGTATCGCTGCATCATAAACCAGACGCTGCGGGTATCCTCTTGCGCCTGTGCGCAAAGCGCATGGCAGTCAAATAATCGTCCTTCCATACGGGCCATGTGCTGGGGATAATATCTGGCACAGATATGCGCAGCATAT
>CALWIX010000026.1 GCA_944380825.1 uncultured Clostridia bacterium
GTGCAACATTCACAGAAGAAACCCCTCCGGTTAAAGCGGCTGCCGCATTAACTGCATTCGCTGCTTCGGAGGCTGCGTCTTGTATGGCGCCGAGCAAAGACGCCCCAGCGTCACTAGGAGCAGGCGGAGCGGACTCAGGCCGCCGATCATCTACAATCAGAACGGCAGTATCAATATTTCCGGTTAAGTTTTTACCCATCCCAATAAGAGTATCTTTAAGAGCCATTTTTCCTCCTTACTGCGTCCCAAGTTACGCTATTTTCCATTCTAACGATATCCGGCGTTTTATGCCTAACATCCGCGGAATATCTACGATATTCCAGCACACCGAAGTCTTGTCAAAAAATAGAACATAAACATTTATTTTTTAAAAACGACCCCGACGAAACCGCTCGGTTTGAAGCCGTTTTTCCATTTGTTGATAGACGCGGTCGGTAATAACATTCATCTGTTTCGACAGGGTACGATTGACGAGAGCCTGAATATCTTCTGCTGTTTGTACAGAAATACGATTATTCATAGAATGAATTTCCGATTGCTGTACGGTGTGTCTTGTAACTGACGAGATGGAATCCTCCGTTTTTGTAGCAGTGCGGTTTGGCGGATTCAGTTCATTTTCATCCTCTGCGGGAGGTGGTCCCTCCTGCTTATAGACGAACCGCACAGGCGTTATTCGTCTTTCCTTTTCTGGAGCGGCAGCAGGAGAAGCAGCCATCTTTGCCTGTTGAATTTCGTCCAGCAAAGTGCGTCGCGTCTTCTGAAGCTCTGTAATCTCTTGGCGCTGCTGTTCCGTCTGCTGAACGACTGTATCGGAAAGTTGTTCTGGTAAACGATTTTCTAAATTCAGCTGCGCCAAATTTCCGGGTGCTACTTTGCCGGAAGCAGCGGCAGCCTGTGGGTTTTCCTGATAGGCAAGAGCCGTACGGAGAATTTCGCGTGTTGTACTATCGGTTTGAGAAAGGAAAAACTCCGCTTCCGGGGATAAATGGAGATGTTCCAAGTGAGCAGGCGGGGCCTGTAAAATCTCCTTTATTACCTGTTCCGGAGCATTTACGGCGCGCAGTGCGTCGGACATCACGCGCTTTTTATCAATTACAGCCTGCGGCCGCGCTGTAAACGAAGAAATCAGCCTTTGTTGTTCGATACGTTTTTGAATTTCACGATTGTTGCGGTCGATTTCTCTAAGTTCCCGTACAAGGACTTCTTCGCGGGATGCAGGTGATTCAGAGGGCATGAAAAGTTCTTTTGATGCGGGAGAGAATTGCATTTCGGCAGAACTCTCCGAAATGGTATTACCCTGTGCTAAAAGAGAAGAATCCTTCTGTACCGTACTTTTGGCGGATGAAGGTGGTTGAAGTTGCTCTCCGACATGGCTGATCCGGCGGATTTCTTCAAGAATTGTGTCCGAAACAGCAGCAGGCGGCGTCATTTTTTCTATTTGCTGCCTCTGTGCCGTGTGACCGACAGTGGGCGGTGTAGACGGAGAAGAACTTTTCTGCTGCAAGGGAGAGACAGGTTCCTGTGCAGCAGGCTGTCGCGGAAACTCGAGCCTTGCAGGAGAAATTTCAGCGGACGGCACATCCGGTAGTTGAGATTGCTCAGACAGATGAATTTCTATGGGGGATATGTCTGTCTTTTTCTCTGGCGGTACAGCTGCAGACGTAGAGGGCACAGAATGCTGTACTTCCTCCCGAATAATTTCTGAAATAGTATCTTTTTCTGGCACCGATACAGCGGATGTCTCTGAAAAAGCCTGCGGTGTTTCCGGCAGGGAATTTTCAGAAGCAGAAAGATGTTCCACGCCGGAGGGAGCGGGATATATCAATTCAGCCGGTGAAAAAGCCGTCTCGTTGTCAGCCTGCGGCGAAGAAAGCTGCATCTTTGTCGGGCTCGGTTCCGGGGTGGCTCTTGGTTTTTTAAGAAGAGGTATGGTTTCCTCTGAAAGAGAGTCTTCCGGAGAAGTCGAAGAAGCCGGAAACAAGAGGTCGGCAGGCGGCGTTTGTGAAACCGTGTAGGAGTCACCTTCACGGTATGGATATTCATAATACAAGCTGCCGCCGTAAGAGGTTTCAAATCGGCTGAGAGTATTTTCGATAGTTTGAGAGAGAGAATGTGTAAAATCCTGCCATGTATTTTCGCTAATTTCTTGAGAAAACCGCTGTGTCATAACATGGCTGATGGAAGAGAACAGCGCTGCGGCCGCCGCTTGGGACAAAACCTGTTCTTCTTGCTGCGGCAGAACAGGGAATCCCGGTGTTTCATACCGATTGACCGCATAAGACAGTGAAAGCTGTTGGTGAATATGGCGTTGTCGATATTGCTGCTGAACGGTCAAATATCGTCCTGTCCAGTTCTGTTCGGCAAGTTGCAGAACCCGATGTTCCGCCACGGACGAAACGCTGGAAAGCTCCGAGAAATAGGAGACCATGGTTTGATAGATAGAAGCCGTGGCTAAACGCTGGAAAATTTCTTGATAAAGGGAGAGATTTTGATTTTCAGCCGCTTCGACAGCCTTATCTTTTAAAGGAGTCTGCGAATGAAGGCGCTGCTCTTGTGAAAGTGTATCTTTCCCCTTCGAGGAAGCGGCCTGCTGTTGGTAGAATTGAAAGAGGGAAGAAAGACTGCGTTTTTCCTGTTGCAGCTGAGAAACCTGTGAGAGAAAAAGCTGCGTATTTTCGATTCCAATTTTTCGCAGGGCTGTTTCAAGATAGACAGTATCCTGATAAGTAAACGACGGCGTTTCGTTGAGGAGAATACGGTTGACAATGTTGTTGACAATATCCATCACAACCGTCTGCTGATCGGTAACATTGTTTTGGACCGCGATGGTGGTCATACCGGCCGGTTCCTCCTTGGCATCCGGCGGAGAATTAAGCGCAAAAAGGAGATCTTTCGGCGCGATATGAGCCCCCATAAGGGTATAGTTGCCAAGAATACGCTGTGCAAACCCCTCAGCTGGCGTAGAAAGGGGATGGATGCTGTGGAGTTTCAGCGGTTCTTTCAGTGTGATCAAAGCAGGTTCTTCCTTTCCCGAAAGGTGTCAAATAGATTATACCGTTGTATCCTCGGATTCCGTCAGAGATTCATATTCCGAAAGAAATTCGGTTGCAGACTTCAGTTTGGTTTCAAAAAATTCAATTTGTTTGCATACGGCGGTTGAAGCCCGAATAGAAGCCTTGGCCTGTGACTGTGCGCTTGCAGCAGGGCCTTTAGCCGCAGTAAGATCCGTAGCGGAGGCAAGTTCCTTTTGTTTCTCTTTTGCCGTGTTGAGATATTCTTGGGCCTTTGTTTTAGATTGGGAAGCCTCTTCTATACGGTTTGGATTTTCATTTTTGCCGGAAGCAAGGTTATCCGCCGAGGTGATATCGCGTAAAGCCGCATCGGCATCATCCCCGGCATCCTCCAAATTTCCGAGGAGGAGACGATTTTCCTGAATTTGTTTGTTAATCTCATTAGATTCCTGTTTTTTCCTCTGATACTCCTGCAAGAAAGGAGCAAGAGCCTCATTAGAGCCGCCCGAGTTTTGTGAAACCTCCTGCATATGGGCATTAAGATCTTGAATTTCGGTTTGTATTTGGCGGTTTTGGCTGGTAAGCGTTTGGATGAGGTTAGAAACGTCATCAATTTGCTGCGAGAGATTGCTTTGTACTTTCTGGATTTTAGAAAGAGTGGAAGAAATCTCCGATTTGAGCGAATCGCTTTTGGCCAAAGCTGTTTCGGCCTTTTTAAGTTCGCTCTCCGCCGTTTTTATAATATCATCCGTTTCTTTCTTTAAATCGTCCGTAGCGTTTGTCGCAGGAGCAGGAGGTTGCGCCACTTGGGTGTCGTCATCAAGTCCCAGAGCAGCTTCCGACCAAGGCGCGTTGATGACAGAGAACTCGCGGTATGCAATCGTGGTAGTCTCCACCAAAAGTTCCGAGCGATCGCCTACCAGATCCCCGTACGTCTTTTTGATAACGGAACAACCCGTAAATACGTAGGTACGGGCACAAACAAAGGGGATATACGAGGATTGTGTAGGAACACGGCTGACCATCAGAATGATAGGCAGCAGCAAGTCAGCGCCTTCTGGCAGAGGGTCGACATAATCCACCCCTACGTATCGCTCTATTTCCAGAGTAAATGGGCGGCTGATAGGTTTGCGCAGCATGTGGACATAATCATTTAGCCCGCCTTCTTGAACATAATCGAACTCGAGCTCCCGAGAAAACGCTCGAATGCTCTTGCACGGTAGATCGTAAAGACCTTCTACGCGCAGCATAAAATTATAACCCACCAGAGGGGAATTCCCTTGATTCATCACAAGGAAGTTTTCTGAAGTAATTGTTGTTGCCATAAAACCCCTTCCTTTCGGTTATCGTTTTCTCCCAAGCTCAAAAATACTTTTTTCTTTTTTCTGCTCCGAGGGATTCAAGCTGACATTGATAGAGGAGATCTCCTCGCACCAACGGCGCCGAGAGGCATGATCAAGTGATTCTACCTCCTGTTCGCTCCAATGAAAATAATAGGAAATAAAACTCATTTCCCGATAAAGCTCTTTTTCCGGGTACAGCGTTATCCCTCTTGCGTAAAATTTACAGGCGCTTCAAACACTTTTCCGCAGTCAGGGCAGACCACCGTCATTTTGGGCGGTTCAATGTTGTTGATGCGCTGGTACATATCTTGCAGAAAAGCGAGATCCGAGGTGAAGAAGCGTTCCACAATATTGGGAACGATCGTCTCCATACCCTCCAGTTCTGTGATAACACGGGCGAGCACAACAATAGTCAGATAAGAAGGATTCGAGAGCACACGGGGATCGCGGGTTGCTGAAATTTCATCACCGGCCGTTGCAAGACGCATTTTTCCGCGGCGATGTACCTGACCAGTAGAATCGACATAACCTCGGGGCAGTTCAAAATCGAAAACAGTTTGCATAGTTATTTACCTCCAAAATGCATATGGCAGGATGGGGGCCTGCTCTCGGAATCCGGGGGCAGGCCCCCATCCTGCCCCAGAAAAGTTGGGGCAGAGGGGACGTAAAAATCAGTTTGGAATGGTAAGTTCTTCGTAGGCGAGCTCGACGCTCTCGATAGCCACCTCGCTGGTGGAGGCGTTCAGGTCAGCGCCATTGTACTTTGTAACCCACGCATTAGAAAGAACCCACACAACACCATCGGCAGAGGGGGTGCTCTCTACGCTTTCCGGGGAGCCCTCGCTGATATCGATAAGCTCAATGGAAACCTGTTTACGAGGCGTGGCGGTCTTACGGTGCTCGCTGACGCAATCGATGATCCAGTCTTTAAAGGCCTGATTGCGCACATAGCCCATCTTCAGTGTGATGTTGCCATGCTTGACGAGACCCTGGATCTTCACCGGAGCGAGAGAATGGGAGTTTCCCTGACGGAACTCGATAACGTCAACAGAAGCGTCGATACCGGTTACTTCATTAAAAGCGGCCATATCTCCTTCACCGATCGAAACGATGAAGTTCATTTTAGTCAATGGATAATAAAGATCAGGCATACTAAAGAGTCTCCTTTACTGTAAGATTCTATGGTAGGGCCGGATTTTTCCGGCCCGAAAAACCGAAATTATTCAGCGTTGCCGCCGGCTTCCGCAGTAAACTGCGTTACACGGAAGATGACAAACTCAGCAGGACGGCTCGGCGCAATGCCGATTTCGCAGATAAGACGGCCGTTGAGAATGTCGTCGCGACTCATGGTGTTGGGACCGATATCTACGTAGTAGGCTTCGGCAGGCGTATCGCCAGAGAGCATGCCGGCACGGAACATATTCTCCAGGAATGTAGAGATTGTCATCTGTACACGCGCCCACAGGCTAGAGTTGTTCGGCTCAAAGACTACCCAGTTGGTAGCGGCTTTGATAGACTGTTCCACATAGATGAACAGGCGGCGCACATTAACATACTTAAATGCACCGTTAGAGCTGGCTGTGCGGGCGCCCCATACACGGATTCCCTGCCCCGGAAGTGCGCGGATCAGGTTGACGCCGGCCGGATTAAGAATATCCTGCTCACCGGTAGTATAGTTAATAGACAGGCCTGTGCAGGCTACCATTTCGTTTGCAGGAGCTTTATGCACACCGCGAGAGATGTCGGTGCGGGAATAGATGCCGGCAACAGGACCCGAAGGCGGAATAAAGCCAGGCTTCTTGGTAACAGGATCGAACACCTGCACCCACGGATGATAGAAAGCCGCGTAAGTAGAATCGACTATAGAACGATACTCAATGATGTCGTTCGTCTTAGAGAGATCGGCCGGAACATCAAGAATAGCAAAACGGTTTTGCTCTCTTTCGCAGTGGGAGACGAGAGAGACAAGCACCTCAGGAATGGTGACACCCGGTATGGCGATAATAGAAGCGACACTATTTTCCTGGAAAGAGCAGATACCGGTACGTTTACCCGGACCGTTGTCTTGCCCAATATATACGGCAGCGTTTACCGCATCCATAGTACCGTCGCTGCCGCCGCTGAGGGCAATAGAACCGGAGAGCTTACCCTCGCCAAAGAGAATGGAGACCGGATTGGCAATTTCGTCGGAGGGCTCCAGAGAATCTACCGAGACGATCTTGCTCGTGCGCAAACGGTCCGCCAAATAGGTATTGGAGACGGGATTGAGAGTGCAGCCCGAATATGTTTCCACTTCGTTATCGTAACGGACAACGACGTCCATCTCCACAGAATACAGAAGAACTTTCGGAATCAAAGCGTCGTCTACCGGATCACCTTCAAAGTCACGCTCAAAAGTGATGGTATTGTCAAACACAGCGGAAATACGGTTAATTTCTCCCGCAAACTCCACAAGATCCCCTTCTCCGAAACCGGAAGCGTTCTTTGCAATATATACGCAGGGGCCTTCTTTGCGGATGAGCTGAAGCTTCTTCTTGTTTGTGGTGGTAAAAGAAACAATAATGCGGTTACCCCATTTGCCTTCATTCGCAGCGCGCAGAGTCAAGTCTCCAATCTGTGCGGAAGCAATCGTAGCGTTTTCTGGAACAACACGGCTGATGTAGCAGCGAGTGCCGCCATTGACAAAGAACTGTTCTACCGCATAGGGTAAAAAGCGGTATGCACCGTGGGTGTACTCGCTCAGGTAGCCGCCGAACTGCCTTTGATAATCGGCGAAGCTCGTTACAAGCGAGGGGGCTCCCACAACGGGGCCTTTTACTGCCATGCCGATAAACCCAGCAGTGCTGGTGCCCACTCCCTCGATTGCTCGGGGGGAGGAATCAAATTCTTCGACGTATACGCCGGGGGAAAGATATTCAGCCATACTTTGTTAGGGTTTCGAGACAAGGCCCAAAACCCTGCCTCCTTTCAAGGTTTGTTTTTATAATAAAATAAATGGCAGCTACTTTATCCCACAACCTTCATTTGGCTGGGGGAAACGATACGGATAGAGCCTCCATACGAACAAGCCAGCGTAGAGGTGTCTGTTAGACAGGGCGCTCCGTTCGCTGTTACCGGTGATGCCCCTACCCAAAGGCCAGCCGGAGCTGGTACACAGGGCATAGGAGTAAGCACACCAAACGCCGCCGCTGTAGCCGAAGCAACTGTAGGATTAGAAAGTGAGGTACACATCCCACAGGGGGTGACGCTGGTAATTGGAGTAACGTCCCGGACCGTTGCAGCGGGCATCCCGTTGATTACAATCGTTTGCTGTGAAGTGGCCACCAATGTTCCCGGAGTGGTACCCATGGTACATTGTATGGGAGCCCCGCTGACGACAAAATTAGGCAATGTCGAATCCCTCCTTTTCAAATTAAAGATAGGCATGTGAGTTATGAAAATTGGCGCTAGGGAATGTAGAATGTTTCAGGACGGCGGATATCGATGGACTTAAAAAAGTCCCCTTCCTCCGTCTCCCAGCGAAGGATTCGCCGGGTCGCCCCGCCCTCATCCCGCATCCGCAGGCAGTAGCTTCCCTCTTTTGTCCGCCCAAAAATCACGGGACATATGGGAAAGCTGGGCCGAAAATCCTTTGGCAAATCGCGGTCAATTCGATAAACCTGCCCCGGTAATCCCTCCAAAATACGAAATGGATAAAACCTTTCGTTTTCAGGATCGACAAGCGCATAATGTACGCGGTCAAAACTGAGGGTATTAGGATTAAAAATAGTGAGCAGCTTTTTTCTGGAATCGAATCCGCGAATGAAACAAGAGCCTCCATCTGGTTTTACGGCGATGAGACTGCGGATTTTCGGAAGAAAGCCTTCTATAGAAACGCCCAGCGACTTAAACCGATCTTTTTCCGGAATAAGCTGTAAGGAGAGCTCAGGCAGCTGTCCATTGAGTTCCTCATAGCGAACCGGAAAGTCGATAGGCTCAAATCCCTTGGCACGGATGCCTAGTAAAAAATCTTCGCGCGGATAGTTGACAAAAATGAAGAAACCTCCGGGCCTTTGCACCAGCTCAACAGGCTGGCCGTTGCGAAATAATGCGATTTCGGAACCAGTGATAACGTCGCGCGAAGTAGTGTCGAGCAGACGCAGCGCCAGCGAGAGGCTGTATCGGATTTGGAGATCCAAGTTTATTCCTCCTTCCGCACTGTGCCGCGTGCCGAAATATTGAAAGTCGCTTCGGTAACGCGCGGAGGCTCAACAACGATTTCGCTGGAAAGCAGTACCGGCGAGGCCTTATAAAACAAACTCACCTGATATGGTTTATTGATAGCTGACCACACACGCACCTTATCCTCCAAAGACAGCTTTGCGGGAGAGAAGATGATAGGCGGTTCCGGCTCTTCCAGCCACGGCTGTAAATCCCGTGGATTAACGAAATTTCCGTCGTTGATAATTTGAGCGGCCCTGCCGATAATTTTTTGCACATCGCCGCCTTTAAGGCCCATCTGTGAGGAGCCATTGAGAAAAATCATATAGTAAAGGCTGTAGGGACGCGGTGGTCGGCGCAGGCGTGTTTTGCCTGTTCCCACAAGAGAAGGAGCCGCGATTTCCCCCTCTTCCCGAATATCGTAAAGATAGAGACCAAGGATGTAGTCTACATCCTGCTCAGCCGGTGTGGAAACCTCAATATTATTGGGGGAAGGAATAGGTTCCGGGCACATTTTGCTGCGCAGCATTTTTACAATATGGGAAGAAACATCGGCAATAATGGGATAATCAGCCATAACATCAATCCTTTCTGCGTAGGATACGCTTACGATGCGGCGCTGAGGAACAGCGTTAAGAGATCCTGCGAAAGCTTCATAAGCGATTCATCGTAAACGACGGCGTATTGTGTGCCGGAGAGATAAACAGCTCCCACGCCGAAGGTTTCTTCGGTATATGCGGCGGAAATATGGATAATACCGCCTTCTTCTTTAGCAGCCCGATCCATATACTCTGCCGACTCGTCATCCCGGCCGCGTGTCACCTTGTCAGAGTAGAGTGAGAACCCATAATAATCCGCTCCCGAAGCGAGCACAGCCGTAGAGAGGTTGCGGTTCCAAATATAACGCATTCCGGTGAAGTAATTCACCGCTGTAACAGGAACGTATTTGGCCGCCCCGTCATTAATGCGGAAGTAAACGAGAGGATTGCCAAGACCTGATTGACGCAAGGCAAGAGAGGAAATTTGGCTGCGTGCATCCAGATTGCCGGTTTGATCATAAAAGGATTGAAGTGCCATCAGATAAACGACAGTTGCTTCTTCGTCAGAAAGGGAATCCAGCCCGGATAATTCGTTTGTGCCAGAACTCGTACCCGTGCCCGTTCCGGAACCGGAGCCAGAACCTGCGCCCGTCCCAGAACCCGAACCTGTACCCGTTCCAGAACCTGTGCCTGAACCCGAGCCAGAGCCCGAACCTGTACCTGATCCAGAGCCTGCTGCATTTGTTGCCACTCCGGGAGAGGCGCCGTGTTCCTGAAGAAACTCATCGGCAATAGCTGCAAGCTGCTCAGCCGTTTGCTTTGCGCTCATGGCGCTGTTGTAGGCATCGGCATTTTCAAGAATAGAATTTTCCAAGGCGGCAAGCGCGTCGTCAAAAGTGTTATTTCCGCTCAATTCTTTTTCTTGTACCAGTGCGCTATGCAGCTGCTGCGCGGTAGGAAATGCGGCGCTCGGATCAAGCTGCATAAGGGAATCAAGAGCGTTAATACTGTTAAGCACCGTATTGGTATCACCGTTTTCAATAGCATCCATAGCAGCGTTCCCAGCCTGTGCTACCTGAGAGCCGAGCGTTCCATCGATCTGCGAGCTGTCCATCCCAGCAAGGGCATTTTCGAGCTGTTCATCCAGAGCGGCAATCTGATCCTCAATGGCCTGTGCGCCTGCGAGATCGTTTTCGTCTAAGCAAGACATCATCTGCTGCTGGAGCAAAGCTTTCTCGGCAATCAGAGCATCGGCCTCGTTTCCGCCGGAAGCAAGCTCCAACTGACGGCGAAGCTGGGTAAGAAAGTCTATGTGGCTGCTAATAGAACTATCCGCCCCTGTGCGGAAAGCATCATTCGGCACAGTGGGGATCCAGCTTTCGGTCAAAGAAAGCCGATCATCAATGTAAGACATGGCGTCCTGCGAACCCATGCGGGTAGTGCGGGCGGTAATGAAATTTTCGAGTTCATTGCGGTAAGAATTGAGGACGCTCTCATTTTCGCGGGCGATCCCATTTAGAAGGGCCGATGCAGCATTTTGAGCCTGTGCTGCCGTGTAATCGGCGTTTACTCCTGCGGCTAGCGCCGAAGTATATACGGCTGTTGCATCAGGAATTAGGGAATCGTTGAGCAGTGTATTTTCAGCTTCTTGATCAGAGATAACGTCATTTAGAATATTATCCAGTGAAATGAGCTGGGCTACGTCCGTATCACAAGCGGCATGATTATTAGCCTGCGCGTCGGAAACGAGCTGTGTGCAAAGGCGGTATTCCGTACGGGAAGCGGTGGTGGTGCCTTCCGCCAGCATTTTGCCCTGCTGTTCAATAAGCGAAGTGCGCACATTGTTAAGCGAGTCGCTTACCGCCGATTGAAGCGATGTATCCACAGCAGCAGCAGGTTCTGTTTCTTCAGAGCCGTCCTCGTTTTGCGAGTGGGAGTCCGTCATGGTGGAAAGCTCCTGAAGATATGTGTCGAGAGCTGCTTCCAAGATGGTAAACACTTCAGCCCGCCGCGAAGCGTCCAGTGCGTCGAGCACCTGCTGCACTTTAGCTTTCTCGGTTTCGCCGCCGTCATTTTCGTTAAGAACATTATAATAGTTCTGCAAAGCGTCCATCTGTTGTTCGACTGTGTTGGTAGCATCGTTATGGGTTTCTGTTTGGAAGAACTGGGCGATACGCTCAATTTTTTTCTGTCCTGCTTCACTCTCGGACTGGCTTTCTCGAATGAGATCATATTGCAGCTTGAGGGGATAAAGCTCCTCGAGCGACTCCAAATCGTAAGGATCGTAAATATCACGTGGATCGACAGCTTCTCCGGTGCGCAGATCGTAGGTGACTCCATCGCTGCGGGTATGGTGCGTAAAGAAAAGCGCCGCGATGACAGAATCGTCAACAGGGGTACCGCCGGTAGTAATGTCGTCAAGGGTAGAGGCAGAGGTGATGTCGAACCAAGCGCCTCCAGCAAGCTCAGATTTGTAATACGTATTGCTCTGTCCCGATTCTTCCGCAGATTTCTGAGCAATTTCGTAAATAGAATCATCCAGCGCGGAGAGATGGATCAGATGCGTTCCTACAGCCAACGTAGAGTCTTCAATTTCGGAAGGCGTGATATGTACGGCCTCCGATTCACTGAATACGGCGTTTACAGCCATGACGGCCGAAAATACTAGTACAGCCGCAATGGCAAGCACGAGAACTGTTTTTACTATAGTGTGTTTTGCTTTCATCGAAATTCCCTCCTGCCTGCATTACGATTGTGCCAGACCCCAGACAGTCTGGTCTTGCGATTGAAAGCGGCCTGTATAAATGAGCGTACCTGCTTCGTTGTAGAAAGAAACCTCAACGCTGTCGAGACTGGCAATGAGAAGAGTCAGATAGGAAAAAGACTCAGAAATAGGCACTTTGTCGCTGGTATATATATTGTTGCTGCCATAAGAAATAGAGTAGCTTGCAATATCGGAATAACGGTTTACATCGAGGGCGATCGCAGAGGTAGAAAGAGAACCTACCTGTGTGGTATTTACCGAATAGGTGCCAAGCTGTACTTCTGTCTGTTCCTCATTTGGGGCCTCTCCCTGTGATTCAATCGGCAGCACATCCCGCGGGACAGTAGCGTCGATTTCGCATTCGGTGACATAAGTATCGCCGTCATAGAAGCGAAGCGTCAAAGCAGAGGTTCCTCCATAGTCAATAGTCAGGTGGGTAAGCTCTTCTGTCACAGGAGTGCGCTGCCCGATCAAGACACCATTGCTCCACACCTCAAAATCGGTGACAGCCGGAGTAAAGTCCTCAGGAATACTCACGCCGATGTGAAAAGTAAGATCACTCACTGTTGTATAAATGTAGTAGTAGGGATCCGTGATAGGATCGAGGGCAGCATAGCTGTCGCCGCCTTCGCCAGATTGCATAGAAAGCCCGGTATTATTCATGTAAGCAGAGACGGCGCCGCAGGTAAGGCGGTCGAAATTAAATAGAGCTTCGTTGTAGGTGGCAAGGGTATCGAGGGCTTCGAGCTGGAGTTCTTCATAACTGTCCTGCGCGTCTTTAAGCTCCTCATATTCCGCTTTTCCTTGGCGGTTGAGGGCGGTCACCTTATCAAGCTGTTCGGCAGCCTTTTCCGTCTGACCGAGCAGGCTCTCATAAGATTTCCATGTATTGAGCAGCAGTTCATACTGGCTCTCCACATTTTTGCGGGTCGATTCAGTAGTAGTTTCCAATTCCTTTGAGGCGTTAGCATACTCCATACAAGCCGTATACACAGCATACATTTCGTCCTCAATGTAGCGTGTGCCGTCAATCTCGCCTTTAAACCATTCCTTGGTAAAACGGAAGAATAAAATGCGGATGGAACCGGACCACGGACTGTCAAGATCGGTAAGCATTTCTTTATAAGCGAGCATAAACGCAGCATAGTCTATATCACTGCCTTGTTTAGCGCTGCTGACAAATCCTTGAATACGGTTGAACTTCCCACCATACTCGTTGCGCATGAGCGATTCATACGACTCTAAATTCATCAGTGCTGTTGAAGAAGCCATTTTTGCTTCATAGACAGCCTGATCGTTTTCCAGTGTATAATTGACAATAGATTCCAGCGCGGAACGCGGCAGATCGAGCTCTTGTAGCGGATTTTGAAATTCGTAACCACTCGTTACATCAAAACCGATCAAATCGGAGAGATCTTCCTTTGCCGTTTGGAACGAGCGCATAAGAGTGGCGATTTCTTCTGTCAGTGTCTCAACACTCGTCTGCATATCGTCCACATCAGATTGCGCTGCGCTTCCTGTTGCAAGGCGTGCTTGGTTGCGTGCCAGCTCCTGTTGGGCTGCAGCGAGACGATCTTCATTAAATGCGATCTTTTCTTGCAGAATATATGCATTCGTATAAGCAATACTCGCGTCAGCAATCGATTGATAGCGCAGATCGTTCATCTCGTGGCGGAGCGTATCAATTTCAGCCTGCAATGTCAAGGGTTTGACATTAAGTTCATATTCCTCCGTCATGTTAAGCTGTTCCGGAAATTTGAAGGAGAGCAGCGGACTCCAGCGGAACGAGGTGAGATTTTTGATTTTGGCCTTAATTCCATCCACTGCTTCCACATATTTCATTTCTTGAAGGATAATTTCATTCGACTTTTTTGTAATATCGCTGCTGTTGGAGACGGCGAGATTTTGTGCCTGTTCCAGCAAAAGAGTTTTGGGAAGAGCTGCATTTACGCCTGCCGGCAGGCATAGGGCGGTGAAGGCGATTAAAAAAGACAGCGAAAGCGCCAAACAGCGCCGCAGCAGTTTCATAAAATCCATCTCCTTTCCAAGCAGAGTTACAGGGAATTATTGTGTCAAAGCAATCGAATAAAGCAAGAACGTTTCCTGACCGGAGGACGGCGCATAGAAAGTATAGAGAAGGCCATCCTTTAAGTAAGTGTAAATATAAACTTCATAATTTTTGTCATAGCTGTTTACGGTGACAGAATCTATGAAGGGGGAATCTGTCTGCATTTCGACGGGTACAACAGACTGTGGATCTTTCTGCGCTAAAAGGTTGATAGTTACAGCCTCAGGAAGCGTAACATAAGAAGAACCAAAATAGTCCGGAGAACCAAAATAATCGGTTAAATCATTGATGGTATCAATCGCTCCATCCTCTGTGGGGAACGATTCGGAGAGAATATAAATCTCACTGATCGTCCATTCTCCATTGAGCTGTGTAGAACCATCCGTAGCTGCGTAAACAGCGCCGATTTCGTTCATAGACACAGCGTATTCGCTGGTAGAGACGTACGAGATCAGATCGCCCGAATACATTTCGGCGGCCTGTGCGGCGCTTTTACCGAGAAATTCCTGAAAAAGGATCTGATCGTTTTGAAACGTACCCGTAAAAATAGGTGAAGCAGCTGCATTATAGAGCGTTCCTGTGCCGTTTTTCATTCCATTTTGAAACTCTCCGGAATACTCCATCGTGCCATTCTCACGGTAGATGGTGCCCTGTCCCTGAAAGAGGTTATCTACAAACTGTCCCACATACCGCAGCCTTTCACTGGGATAATAAAGAGTTCCGGAACCGTTGTACATATCCTTTGCAAACTGTCCTTCATAGATTTTTAGTCCATCGATACCGTAGAGTGTACCTTCGCCGTTGCACTGCACTTTAGAGACTTCTCCTTGGTAAGCCAGATGGCCGTCCTTTGCAAGGATACGTACCGTGCCGTTATAAAATTTAAGAGGCAGCGCGTCGTATCGATAAGTAGGAATAGTGGAATCTCCGCCGCCAAAGAATCCCTGCGGCAGGCAGGAGAAAAGATAAAACGAACAGAAAACGCCGAGAATGATCACAACGGCGAAAGCAAGGCGTTTACTGACAAGCCAGTGAAAAACAGAATAGTAATCTTTTTTGTTTCGAGGTCTTACGTCCAGAATCTGAGTAAAAAATTTACGAAGCAGGACTAAAAGACGCGTTTGTATAAACTTAGCGCTGGTCCATAAACGAAGTTTCGTCCATATTTTAGTAACTCTGGAGCGCAGAATCGAAAAGATCGTATTAAAAAATTGATTCAACTGGAAGGCTCACCTCTCTTTTGCAAAAAAGGCTTAAGGATCAATAGAAAATAGCTGGAAATCCGCATCTTTTCCGGACTGAAAGTAGTATTCGCAGGCAAATAAATACCATTTGGCCACACCATCTCCCGGACAAGAACGAAGAATATTCGAAAATGTGGTGCGTGCCAAATAAAAATCGCTGCGGTAAAACATCTGTATAGCCTGCTGAAAATCTTTATCGTACCAAAGGCGCAGATTGCGTTCCAACTCGGGATAAGAATCCAGCAGCTCATACAGCTTGTAGCATTCGGAAGTGGCCGGATCGGTTACATAGCCGATGTAGCGATAGTGAAAGTTTTCGGGAATGGAGGGCAAAAACTCATGAGTAAAAACAATTTTGCACCCCGCATCCGCAAAGTGATGAGAATAAGAGGCGAGAAACTCCAGCTCATTTGAGGACAAAAATGGGAACGCTTGCTCGTCTGAACCGGCCACACCGTATAAGAAGGTTGCATGGTGCAGGATCATCAAAAAATGCGGCGTTGGACCCGAAAGAGAGTGATTTTCCTTCGCACCTCCCAAAAGGTCAAGCGCAGAATTTAAACAGTTCTGAGCGCCACCGGGAAAATATACACGGAACGCGCCCATCTCAAAACCAGAGGAGAGAATATATCCTCCATGCTGCATAACGCTGTGATTTGCAGCGGCAAAGCACTGATTAACAAAATCGACAAAAGGTGCATCCTCAAGAAGAGCTCGCGCACGATCACGATTTACAACGGCTAGAACGGCAATGTTTCCTGTGATGGAGCGGACGTCACCGAAACTGACCTCCATGACAGAAGCGCGGTCAAGCAATTCTGGCAGATCGCGAGGGATAAACCGCCCGTAAGACTTGAGTGTGCTGTTCATCTCATAATCGCGGATAGAAAGCCCCATACACATCTCTTGCATCGATTTAGCCATTTGTCCAAGTTCATCGTGCGAAGGGGTGATGCGTTCCATTTTCAGTCTTCCTTCCGAAACCTCATCCATCTGTCGGCTGAGTCTTCCCAGAGGAAGCATCATACGCCAAAGCAGGAAAGCGATGAACCCGCTTAAGACAAAAGCTAAAAGGAGTCCGATGCCTGCAAACAGAAGGAGTGTTTGCGCCGATTCCAGAAGAGTCTGCTGAGTGTTTTCCTTCAGCAGAATGACACCGGTTACGATTCCATTGGAAAGAAGCGGTGCTGCTGCAACCACAACGGAGCCGTTTGGGGTGGATAAAACGGAAGATACGGCACTCTTGCGAGAAACAGCCTGCTGCAGGGTCTGTGTAATATTCGGAGAAATGGCAGAAATATCAGAGCCAATAGTGTGGTGAAAGGAGAGACGAACTTCAAATCGGTCATTTTTCACAGAGAGCAACTCGGCCTGCGATGCACAGAGAAGTTTGGAATAAAGGGGGTAGAGCTGGCCGGTATAAAAAGTATCGTCCATGATTTCGGAAGCACCCTCAGCGGAAATAGCCTGAGCATTTTGATGGACTGTCTGTTCTGCCGCTGCGGCCTGCTGATCGAGCTGTGCTTTCCAAAAAATTTGAGATATACCTCCTACGATAATGGCAAGAGAAAACAGCAGACACAATCCTGTCGCCGCAGAGGTACGTACCGCAAGTTTCCGAGAGTATCTGATTAAGCGATATAATACTACCAAAAGCCAAAACACTACAGAAACAGCCACCGCCGTCACACCCAGAAAAGGCGCTTTACAGGCCAGCCGAATATTTACCGGAATAGTAATATGTGATGGAAGAGAGGGAAGTTCCATATGGCGGCTGTTTTGAATCACTTCGGATCCTGTAATCTGGCTCCAAATCCCCTGTGCATCCATCACAAGCAGGCATCCGTCCTTTGCAGAATAAGAAGCATATAACGGTAAAAAGGTTGAAAAATTATCCTTTGACAAAAGAAATGATCCATCGGCCGCGTCAATAGCAGAAACAGAAATGCTTCCGCTACTGTCCGAAGCTGCCACATAAGAGGGAGCCGTCATAGAGGAAGAAGTCCATCCGGAAATGACAGCACCTCCCAAAATTTCAGCAGTTCCGTCAGCGTCAAGCCGCACAGGCTCCCAAAGACAGCTGGTTCCCGTTTTCTGAGGCGTTTCACGAAGAAAATAAAGGGAGGTTCCGTCCGCAGCAAGCTGTGTGATGGAAGAGTTTCCATACCCGTTAAATTCCCGGTAGAAGAAAAATGCCTTACCATTGCTATCAAGGCCATATATGGTAGAAAAGAAAAGATTATTGTCGGCAAAATAGACAGAGCCATTTTCTGCAACTGCAACAGGATTAGATTCTTCCGAAGCGGTAGGTACACCCCAACTGCTTAAAAAAGCTGCAAAAAGGGACACAATCAAGACTGCGCCAAAAATAATCGATATTTTTTTCACAATTTGGTCCCCCTTTCAAGTAGAAGTGAGATCTTCCGTTCCAATGGTTTCAAAAGCGTCCTGAAACAGACGAAGAAGCGGAATTTCTCCAAATAAGAGTTGTGACAGTAGAAAAAGCAGTGTTAAAATGACGAGCACAACACACACTACAAGAAGAACACGAAAAAGCTGATCTTTATGTCTGTTCCAAAATCCCTTAAGTCGCTGCCGAATGCCGGGCTTTGAAAGGGGCAGAGAAGAGACGCGAATATCGTAATACAGCTCGTGAAAATTCCGGTAGCTCGAATTGGAGAATTTTTTTTTCACCAACTCCCGGCTGCTCAAACGTTTTTTTCCGCCCAGAGCGAGGATCTCCAGCACATGCCCAGCACAAAGATAGGCACAGTCGGCTTCACCAATTTGTGGGTCCAAACGAGAAAGATCCAACGTCGGAAGGAAATAGACGGATCCATCTTTTTCTAAGTGGATCTGTCCCTGCTGCAGAACAAGATAAAGAAGTGGGTATGGAAGGGGCGAAGCCATACATTCCACCGTTAAATTAATACATAACTGTTCCTGAAGCTGAGGGGTAGATGTTTGTCCAGGCGCATAGCTGGAGAGCATGCGCTCCTCGCGGTACGGAAAAACAAATCCCATCAATTCGTTGTCGGAAAAGCAAAGAAGGTAGGGCGTTTTTTTCTGTGGAGAAGCTTCCGCCGCCTCATCAAATACAGACACCAACTTACGGGTGCAGGCGCGATCATGAAGCAGAAGAAGCAAATATTTGGGATGGTAAGGATTGTTCAGATCCGTGCAGACTAAAACATCGTTGACGCTTCCGCAAAAAAGTGTTCCAACAGTAGACAGAAGCATATCGCCGGCTTGGAACTGCATCAGGAGAGGTCACCTTCTTTCCAAAATTTGCAGGTAGGCTTCACCCGATGGAGAATAAGAATTAGACCATCAGGTAACCTGTATAACACTATACAGGCTTAATCTGCCTTGTCGGAATTTTTGTGTTTGACCACAGCGTAAGCGTAAGTTGTGATCAGAGGCATATCGGTGCAAGTAATGCGGATCTCGTAAACTCCCTCTTTTCCGGGGGCGGTATAGATGCCATCCGGAGTAATCTCGCCGGATCCCTTCTCCGTAAGATCATATGTAAGGGAGCAAGGCTCCATATTATGAAATTTCACGCTGAAATAGTGACTTTCACGCGTTGAAAGGACGACCGTAGGCTGAACGGCAGAAATGCTCTTGCCGGCCATTTTTTGCAGCTTTGTTTCATTATCGGCTTGCGGAATGCGCATAGCTGTCCAACGCAGAGTAGCCAGTGTAAGAGGGGTATCCTCTTCCAGACGGATTGCCGCCACGAAGCTGCCGCGATCCGCCATTACCTTTACGGCTGTTTGGCCAAAAACAATAGCAGGATTTTCTGATTCAAACAAGAAAGGATCACCGTAAATGGTATTGCGAACCTCAGCATTAAGCTTGGAATCTTCCGCCAAGTACTCGAAGCCCACTTGTACAAATACATTTCCTTTGCCGAGTCCATGCACAATCTCGCCGGAATAAAATTCCTGACCGCGCCGTGCATTGATTCCTAAAGGAATTTCGCAGATGCCGCTGGCATAAACGGGGGCAGTGTTACGCTCCGGAGCAGCGACCGCAGAAGCAGGCTGTGCTTCGTGCGCATCTTCTTTCGGTTGAAACGACGGCGTAAACCATGCGTTCATACGTTCATGCAGATCAGAAAATGCAGGCAGACGAATATAATGCTTTACACCGGTTTCTTCAATCCGGTCAATCATATATGTAGTTTTGGTACGCTGAAGCAAAATGCGTGCAATTGGAACAAGATCCCGCATACCGGCCATCTGGCGCTCTTCCATGCTCACGGAGCCGATAGCTCGGGAGACCAAATCGGAAGGAGATACAGCCTCTACAGAAAAATGTAAAAGGAATTTCTGGGCTAAACCATAATTCTCGCCGTTAATTTGCAAAATCGTATTTCCAGCGCTTACAATAAGAAGAGATTCGGGAGAAGGAGTAGGAACGGCAGTAAACCATAATTCCTGTTCAAAAGGAATCTCGGGAAGAATCTTGATCTGTTCCAAATTAACTGCCAACTCATGGCCGCCGTCTCGGCAGATAAGAGAGGGGGCTTGGAAAGAAGATTTGAGGGAGAAGAGAACAGGAACATCCCCGCGGTTAGAAACGCTCAGCACAGCACGCACCGGCTGCCCGCAACTGACCTGAGCGGGCATGGTAACAGTTGCTACAATATGAGAATCCTCATAGAACGTACCCGTAGAGAGAAAAGGTGTGGCCAACTCTGCACAGGGGGGCATAGCATCTTCGTCGAGCAAAGTGAGGGAAAATCCTTCGCGAATATGGTTACACTGGTAATCGCCGCCGGACTCCGGTTCATGTACGGCGTAAACGGGCTGGACAGGTTCCTCATTATATTTTAGGCACAACATAGCACGGCTGCCGCTGAGAGACTCAAAGCCTTCTACCGCAGAGAGCTTGCGCATCACAGAACTGCCTACAACAATTTCGCGCCCACAACTGTCAAGTGCAACGCCGGAATCCATCATAATAGATTGATCATCTAGATTGTAAACGGAAAGACCGCACACAACGCCCTCACCATAGAGCATCTGGTTAAGGAAGTAGCGCTTCTGGTTTACATACGACTGCTCTGTCTGAAAATCGGAAGAAGTCAGCAGTTTTCCAACGTAATACCGGTTGCGTTCAAAAGAAAGGATCTGATTATTTTCCAAAAAAAACACCCCTTGCCACATCATATATTCGGTCAGCTTGGAAAATCCAGGAAATCTATTGCATCCGTCCGTCCCCGGAATATGCCCAGGGATACGCCCCGTCGAGCGACGTGTTTTTAGAACGGCAGAAATTTTATTGAAATCATTATAACACAACGGTGCTTTTTTGTGTTTAAAGATTTCCTAAAAATAGGGAAAATCGCTTTTTAACTACAAAAAATTTAGAGATTTTTTAAAAAACATAGTCATTAATTATGGTATAATCTAAACATAGAAATCTGTATGGGGTGTATGCTACTGTCTATGCAGAAGTTTAGCTTTGAAAATGAGGTGAAATTATATGGCACAGTATACAAGGCTCGTTCCCGAAACCCTGCCGGCGTATGCAGGGCTTCTTTCTCGCGAACTGGAGACCAGACTGAGAAAGGAAAAAAATGTATTTGCCATAGGCGCGGTAGACGAAGGGGTAGCCTGCGGTATTCTGGTAGCGGAGCTGTCGTTTAATGATATGCTGCTGGATGTCATCTATCTGTTGGTGGCAGAAGAATATCGCGGCAAGGGGATTGGCCATGGAATCATGGATTTTCTATGTGAAGGTGCGCGCAAAACAGGAATTCCGATTCGCTGCCTGTTCTCGGCAACGGGAAAAGAGGATCCCCTTTACGGCTTTTTTGTGGATCTTCCGGATTTTTACATTTCACAAGAAGATGGGTATACCTGCCGAATTCCTTATATGGATTTGTGCAGCTCCCAAACGTTGATGGCGGTAGAGAAGTACGAGAAAAACGCTGTGTCATTTTTCTCCCTTTCAGAATATGAACAAAAAACATTTTGTCATGGCCTTACTGATGCTGGCAATTTTTATTTAAGTGATATGGCTGTTTACAAAAACAATTATGACGCAGAGCTGTGTCTTTGTAGCAAGAAGGGCTCGGAAATGAAAGCCGCTGTTTTCTTCCTTCATGATGGAGAAGAACTTGTACTGGATTATGCGTGGTGCGCTCCCCACCAGCAGGCCTCTCTGTTTTCGTTGTTGGCGCAGGCAGCCAGAAAAATTGCCGCAAGGGGTGAAGGCTGGCTTTTCATCGCGGCGGTAGAACCGCAGACAGAAAAATTGATAGAGAAGATATTCCCGCAAAGGGAAATTGTCAAGCGTTATTTTAACGCTGCTTATGAAATGAATTAAGAAAGGGGGATCTAATATGCCTCTGGAAAATTTACAAGGTCAGCTCCTGCAGCAAAAGGAAAACGAGCGCCTTCAAATTATGCTTCAAGGTCCGGCGCTTGAAAACGCAGAACAGGCGGATCAGACCCGTGAGCTCCAAAAATACCAAAGAAAGATTCAAGAACTTTCTGACACTATCCAGTTCGGCTGGGTTCCTGCCGTGTCGAATCCTACACAGGCAGCGCCGCAGCGAATTCCGACTACCTACTCGGACCGGAAGAGATTGAAAAAGCAGCGCAAAAGTGTAGAAGACATCCTTGCGCAAACGCAGAAATTTTATACCGAACAAACGCGCATCCGAAACGAGCGTGCAGCGGCTGCGCAGCAAGAAATGGCGGGCCGGCAGCAGGACGATTTGGAAGACGAGATGGAAGAACAGCCTCAAGACCAGACACAGATGCTCGAGAAAGAAAAAGCATTTCTGAAGATGACGCTTGAGACAATCAATGCCCAGCAAGAGTTTAGACTCAAGAAAGCGACGACAGAGAAAAAGAAGTTAAAAATACTGCTTGAATGCCAGAAACAAAGGGCACAGGCGGCTGGCACCTATGCGAAACTTTTGCCTCTGAATAGCCCTGAGCGTATAAAAGCGTTGGAGGTTAAAGAGGAAGAGGAAATAAAAGCGAACCATTTCAAAAAAAGACTTGAGATTCTCCGAAAACCCCATGGACCCGAGCGTGAAAATGCAGAAAGCACCCTTTCACGCCACGGTAGATATGATACTATGAAAGGGATTATGCGTTGGTTTAAGGGGAGAAATCCGCTGTCTTTAGAAGAAAGAGCGTATGCAACCCGAAACGGTACACATCTAGTCAATAAGGGCCGTGCATTTTTTGGCGGCACAAAGCCGATGTATATTTTTGAAGACGAACATGGAAACCAGTACTTATACAAAGAGGCAATCAACTGTGTTGGATTCGATAAACCACAAGGAGCGCTTGTGACGGAAGCTGCATCTGTACTGCAGAGATCCTTGTGCGGCGCCAATCATTCCATTCCGGCAGAGATTGTAGAGGTAAACGGAAAAATCGTGGGTTCCTTGCAAAAAAAGGTGGATTTATGGAGACAGGGGGATCCGGGCAATCCTCCTCCGGATTTATTCAAATGGCAGCAGAATCCGGATAATACTCTCAACGCCAATACACAGCAAATGGCGGAAATCCGTGACGGACTTCTGCGTGAGCATGCGCTCGACTGGCTTCTGTGCAACTTCGATACAAAGGGAGAGAATTTCCTCTTTGACCGAAATGGCGATCTTGTTTCATTTGATAAAGAAGCGTCCTTCTCTCACCTTTCCGACGCAGGGGCACAGGATATGAGTTACGATTATGTGCCGCATTCTAACGATACAATTTATAATGTTTTGTTCCGTCGATACGCCCAAGGGGATCAAGTGCTGGATTTAACCTGTACGAAAAGATACGTCGCCCAGATTGAAGCAATGGACGATAATCAGTATATGCAGCCATTTCAGCGCATGCTGGAAGAAAAATACGGCGTAAATACTAAGAAATATCATGAGAATTACCAGAAGATCCTCCAGCGGAAGCGGCAAATCCGCGACAAATATGAGGCTTTTTATCAAAGATTAATTGCAGAACGCCGTCAAAACCTTCAGAGAAAAGGTCTTCCCGATGATACGGTTGGTTTGCTTAATGCGAACGGCAAATTTTTCCCGTAAACACAAAATAAAAAATGTAGCAAAAGCGCTGAATCACAAAAGTGGTCCAGCGCTTTCATTTTTTATGACACCATAAATTTCCATTATTTTTTCTTTTTATAGACAGAATTTAGATTCATAAAAAATATATTATTTGACATATTCCTCCTATACGAACAAAAATTTATGCTGCTTTCTGAAAAGTCTAAAGATTATTTACTCTCAGAAAACAGCGATTTTCTGAGGTATTATGCGGGTACAGCCGTGTTTTTGCGGGAGAGGTCTTTCTTTTTTGCCCTAAAGTATGGAAAAAAGACAGGAATTTTTTGACGAAAAATTTTTCTAGGAAAGAGTATTGCTAAAATTTACCATTTATGGTAATATAACACTGCAAGGCAAAATAAAAGGAGGTTTCCTTATGGAAAAATATTTAAAATTATTGATTTCGGATGATTCTGACGAATTTGCTCGCGAATATGGATCAGAATTTCAAAAGGTGGGATTTGAAGTTACATATGCTCCTAAAGACGGCATAACCCTTTTGGAGAGGATAGAATCTATACAGCCGGATCTTGTTTTACTGGATCTCTTTATGCCGCGGCTGGATGGAATTGGAGTGATTCGTTCGGCTGGAAAGCGCTCGGGTGTAAAGAAGCCCAAATTTGTTGTAATGTCTGGGTATGGCAATCCCACACTTGAGCGCGAGATTATGACAGCCGGAGCCTCCTACTTTGTGATTTGTCCGTTTAACGCAGCAAACCTTGCAGAAAATATGCGTCAGCTTTGTGATCCATCCATCGGATCGACAGCAAAAATCAATCCCTTTTACCAGCCATCTCTCGAAATACAAGTGACAGAGATTTTGCATCAAATTGGTGTTCCAGCGCACATCAAAGGGTATCATTATCTGCGCGATTCGATCATCATGTCTATCGAACAGCCGGATATTATCAATGCTGTTACCAAGCAGCTTTATCCAAGCGTTGCTAAACGCTATGAAACGACAAGCTCAAGAGTAGAACGCGCTATCCGCCATGCGATAGAGGTGGCATGGGATCGCGGCGATGTGGATGTGCTTAACAGCTACTTTGGCTATACAATTCATAATACGAGAGGAAAACCAACAAACTCTGAATTTATCGCTATGATTTCCGATAAACTCCGTCTCCAAATGCGCAACGCCAGTTGAACAAAAGAGAGACGAAAAAATATTATACGTAAGAAAAATTTCTGTACAGCTCTCCCTGTGTGTCTGCAAAAGACCGCAGAGAGGGCTGTTTTGCTGCTTTAAAAGGTTGCAGCTGTTTTTTGCCGGTTTTTGGCAAGATTCTGCTGAAAATCCATCGGGAAATCGGTATGGTTGACGCTTGTCAAAAGGGGAGGAAATTATTATAATAAGGGTAAATGGAGAACAATAATTAAAATGGAGTGAAAATAGGCTTCCTTGGGGATGGGAGTGAGTATATGTACGGGGCAATTTTAGGGGATATTGCAGGTTCTCGATTTGAATTCAGTCGGCCGGCAGGATTTGATCCCAAAAAGGAGCAGCTTTTTGCAAATGCCTGTTTTTATACGGATGATACCGTTATGACGATTGCAACAAAATACGCGGTTCTGCGTTCAATCCCTTATGCGCGAGCGTATGGAAAATTTGGAAGGAAATATCCTAAAGCAGGATATGGAACCATGTTTAAAAAATGGCTTGATGGTCACTGTGAGCTGGGATATAACAGTTATGGAAATGGCGCGGCCATGCGGGTTAGTTTTATCGGCCAGTATTTTGACACAATGGAGAAGGTTTGTGAAGAAGCAGAAAAAAGTGCTGCGTGTACGCACAACCATCCCGACGGTATCCGTGCCGCTGTTGCAACGGCGGCGGCAGTCTTTTTAGCGCGCGAAGGGGCTTCTAAAAAAGAAATCAGTAAATATATGCGAAAAAATTTTAATTACAAAATTACGGCTCCGCTTGTATTCCGGCGGCCGTTCTGCAAATTTGATATTACCAGCGAGGGTACCATGCCAGTGGCGCTGCGCTGTTTTTTAGAGAGTGAAACATGGGAAGAATGTATCCGAAACGTATTTAGCGTGCGGTGCGATACTGATACGGTGGGATGTATTGCCGGTGGAATTGCGGATGCTTTTTATCAGGGAACCGGGCTGGACGAAAAAGCGCTATTATATAAATATTTGGTTCGTCCCGATGATCGGGGAAAGAGCGATACGTTTTTGTATGAATGGGCTTTGCAGGATCCCAATGATACAAGCTCGGGTCGAACGATTTAGAAAAAAGAGCGCGTAGGGCAATGAAAAACCCCGGCAGACTTTTCCGGGGCCGAGTAAGGAGGAATGGCTTATCAAAGTGATTACATACCAGTCAGAAGCTGTACTAAGAATTTTAAAATCAGGCCAAGTTTACCGCGCGCATAAGAGTTTAAGTTTTGGAAAACAATATGGTGCGCTGGTGGATATTTTGCAGCTTAAGTGTGAAAGCCCTGTCTTTGGTTGTCTGAAATATCATAGAAAATGTACAAATGGAAAAGTGTCAAGTAGTGTGAAATTTATTCTGGATGTCCCGTCAGATAAAGTAAAACTGACGGAATATTCTGTTTGGGCCGATTTTTTATATGCGCAAAAGTTTACTCGTGGAGAAGATTATGCTCATATTTCGGGTGAGTCTCAGGAGCTGGATCAAGAACGGCTGGAAAAAATGATTCATTCTCTCAAAAAGCAAAAATATTCTTGGCAATATCGCATCCCGCAGGTTGTCATGGAAGAAATTCGTCCGGAGTGGGTTATCAAATATCAAATTCATCCCCATAGTCCCTTTCGTTATCTTTAAATTCAAAACAAATTGTATATATTTAAAATAAAAATACATTCTGAAATTTAGAATATTGATATAAAAAAGGAATTGGGAAATGATATTATACTTTACAGGCACAGGAAATAGTTTTTTTGTCGCCAAAATGCTTTCGAAAAAAACTGGAGATTCTCTTGTCTCTCTCAACGAAATTTTTAAAAGCGGGCAGAAATGGGAGTTCCGTTCCGAAACGCCATTTGTTTTGGTAGCTCCTATTTATGCGTGGAGGCTGCCTCAAAAAGTAGAAGAGCTTATAGAAAAAGCGTCTTTTATAGGGAATCGCAAACTTTATGTCATAGCCACAATGGCCTCGTATGCTGGTGACGCGGAAAAATACTGTCGAAAAATAGCCTATAACAGGCACATGGAATTTATGGGGTTTGAAAGCATTCCTATGCCGAATAATTATTTTCCCTCCAGTGCGATGCCATCAAAGCAAGAGGCTGTGGCCCAAATACGCAGTTCTCTGCCCCTTGTGTGCGCAGTAGGAGAGCGGATTGTGAAACAAGCTGCGTTGTCGCAAAAAAAGAATAAAGCGTGGGATGCGATTTTATCCGGTATTGTTAACTGGGGATTTCAAAATTTTGAAAAGAATAGCCGGTACTTCTGTGTCTCAAGTGCTTGTGTTCAATGTAAGCAATGCGTAACGGGATGTCCTACTAATAATATCACACTTACAGGAGGGAAGATCCACTTTGGTGAGGATTGCATGTTTTGTTTAAGCTGCATCCATAAATGTCCCGTTCATGCGATCGATTATAAAGGAAAATTGGCGAAAAACGGATATTATATATGTCCTGACGATTCAGAAATTCTAAACGGATAGCATAAGTGATACTGGTGCTGCAACAAAATGAAGAGAAAAATTAAAAAGCTGTGCCTTGTTAAAAGCACAGCTTTTTTCAAAAAAAATGAGAGTCAACTTTGGTTGACTCTCATTTTTAGTGGTGGTGGACGGTACAGGACTCGAACCTGTGACCCTTCGCACGTCAAGCGAATGCTCTACCAGCTGAGCTAACCGTCCAAAACTATTTTTTAATCATCGTTGACTGCTTAGCTATTATAACCGATTTGAAACAAAAGGTCAAGCTTTTTTTTAAAATTTTCCGTTTTTCTATTTTTAAAACAAATTGATTTACTTCTTAAAATTTCTAAGATAATCTTGTTTGGGAAAAAGAAAATTATTTTTAAATGTAAAGGCAATATCAACAAGCTTTAAAGAAAATAATTGAAATTTGTCAAATTACGTTGTAAACTAAAAAAGCAATATTTTGAAAAGAATGTCTTAAAAGGCTTTCGTGCATAAAGAAAGGATCGATTGCTTATGCAAAACATGGTTACATATAAAGATCTATTAAATTTTTCCATTAAATTTCAAAATAATGCTTTAGGTCATGTAGCAATGCACTCCGTTACGAATAACGGACTGCTTAAAAGTGCCTTGAATCAAGAAGTGTTGCGCCGCTGCACACACCATTTTTCTACACAGCTAAAGCAGGGGAGTATCACCAATCAAAAAAAGAGCGGCCGCTGTTGGATGTTTGCTGCTACAAATTGTATGCGTTATCAGGTGATTCACCGTTTTCATCTAAAAGATTTTGAACTGTCGCAGAATTATCCTCTGTTTTACGATAAGTTGGAGAAATCTAACTATTTTTTAGAGAGCATTATCGAAACGCTTGATGAGCCTGTGCAGGGAAGATTGGTGTCACATTTGCTCAGGGATCCGCTCGGAGACGGCGGTCAGTGGGATATGTTTGCAAATCTTGTTGAAAAATATGGTATGGTTCCGAAGGACGCTATGCCAGAGACAGAGGTCTCTAGCGGAACTTCTGAAATGGATGCCAGTATGACGGAAAAATTGCGTGAAGATGCTTGTATTCTGCGTACAATGCATGAACAGGGCAAAGAAGAGAATGAGCTTCGTGATGCCAAGGATGAGATGATGGAAGAAATTTATACCATGCTGTGCATCTGTTTAGGTTGTCCGCCGGAAAAGTTTGATTTTGAATTTACGAATGAAGACGGCAAATTCACTCGCGACGAGGGGCTGACTCCAAAAGAATTCTACCAAAAGTACATTGCGATGGATTTAAGCGATTATGTAAGTCTGATCAATGCTCCCACGGCAGATAAACCATTTGATCGCAGCTACACGGTAAAGTATTTGGGCAATGTAGTAGGAGGAAATCCGGTACGTTATTTGAATTTGCCGATAGAACGTCTTAAACAAGCGGCAGCTGCACAGATGAAAGACGGCGAACCTGTGTGGTTTGGGTGTGATGTAGGTAAAAGCAGCGATCGCGACAGCGGGGTGATGGATCCCTATTTGTATGACCGTGAGGGCTTATTCGGCGTACGGTTTGGTATGGATAAGGGACAACGGCTCACTTACGGCCAAAGCTTAATGACCCACGCAATGGTGCTTACTGGTGTAGACGAAGATCATAAGGGGAATTTTCTGCGCTGGCGTGTAGAAAACAGCTGGGGAAAAGATTATGGTAAGGATGGATATTTTACTATGAGTGATGACTGGTTTACAGAATATACCTATCAGGTAGTAGTACATAAAAAGTATCTGACCAGCCGCGAGCTGTCAGCTTATTTGTCCGATCCTATTGAACTTGAGCCATGGGATCCGATGGGGTCATTAGCATAATAAAGCAAGAAATCTTAAAATTATCAGCAAAAATAAAGGCACGGCAGAAGGTTGTTTTTCTGCCGTGCCTTTTTTTGGTAAATTTACCCATAGCTATTTTAATGAATTATAAAAATACGATTGATTTAAGCTTGTTTAATATTTTTTAGTATAAATATTACATAATATAAGTTTGGTTTGTATCTTTAAATAAAAAGTATTGTCAAAAAGCTATAAAAGTAATAAAATATAAATTATTATCATGACAATAAAATCTCTACTACGAAATAGTTAAATTGTAGAAAATGAATTTTTATAGCAGATGGAGGAGAAAAATTTGCGTATACGAAAATTAAAGTTTGCAAATCTTTTCCTCTTAACGAAAAATACACATCTGTTATTACAAACTTTAACGATCTTGAGATGAGTAAACAGCTTGAGGAGATCACCAACATTCATATTGAATACCAGCATCCTGTTGAAGAGTCTGCAGAAGAACAGTTTAACCTGATGGTGGCGTCCAATAACCTGCCCGATATTATCGAACAGAACTGGATGGCCCGTCCGGGCGGCCCGGAAAAGGCTTTGTCGGACAATGTTATTATTGACATGACGGATCTTATCGACAAGTATGCGCCGAACTATAAAAAAA
>CALWIX010000027.1 GCA_944380825.1 uncultured Clostridia bacterium
ATTCATTTGCAAGGCAAGTTTCTATATTTTATAAAATTATTTACATTTTCCTTTTAAGAGAATTTTGGAGGATAAAAAGGGCGGCGGGACTTTGCCATACCGCCCTCTTTCTTTTTACGAAACCGAAAGCAGAGATCTGAGCAGCATTTCAAAGACGCTAGAAAAAGTCATACGTTCTGCAGATTGTGAAGCACGGATCTCCACCTCACATACAGTTTTTTCGTCAAGGGTATATACTACCTTACCGACAGGATCTCCCTCGGCTATGGGTGCGTCGAGTGTCTCTTGGATACGCACTTCACTTTTTAGATCCCCTTCCCTGCCCTTTGGAATCAAGATTTGTCCCGGCGGTTCCATATAGGCCGATATACTCGCTGTCATGGCATTGGAAACCGGAATTTCGGGAATTTCGGGAAGCTGCGGATCCACCATCGTCCAATTTGCAAAACCATAATCTAGCAAAGTAGTTGCACTGGAAAAACGATCCGCTGTATTTTCGCTTCCCAGAATGACTGCTATTAGGCTTAGTCCATTTCTCTGTGCTGTAGCGGAGATACAGCTTCCTGCCTTTCCTGTTGTTCCTGTTTTTAACCCAGTAATTCCTTCGTACGTTTTTAAGAGTTTATTGGTGTTGACAAGCTGTGTTTTTCCGTCACGCACATAGTCGATCCACGTTTGGGTGTAATCAAAAATTTTAGGGTGGCGCATTAGCTCCGCTGACATTACGGCTACATCCCGCGCTGTGGTGAGATGGCCGTCTTCATCCAGTCCGTTACAGTTGAGAAAGGTGGTATTCTCCATTCCAAGTTCTGCGGCGCGCTGGTTCATCCGCTGGACGAAATCATCTTCTGTCCCTGCTACCTTCTCTGCCAGAGCCACAGCGGCATCGTTCGCGCTCATGATAACGGTTGCTTTCAGCATATCGTCCACCGTCATCGTTTCGCCTTCCTTCAGCCAAATGTCAGAACCTCCCATTGACGCAGCATGGGCACTAGCTGTTACCGTATCACTAAGAGAAATCTCTCCCCTGTCGATGGCTTCCATCACCAGCAGAAGAGTCATTACCTTTGTGATAGAAGCAGCCGGCCTTTTTTCATCTGCATTCTTCTCATACAGAACTTCTCCGCTGTTTGCCTCTATTAAAATAGCTGAGGGAGCCTTTACCTCCTCGTCCGAAATAGCTTCCGCGTGGATCGGGATCATCACAAAAACCGCAACCATCAGTAAAAAGCTGATCACGCGTTTTTTTAACATATCGCTGCACCTCCAAAAATTCCGGCCTTTTCCCTGCATTCCATTTTATGCATTTTTTCCTTTTCTTATGCAGTTGCTATTGTAAGGCATGAAAAAAGGGCACACCAAAATGGTGTGCCCAAAAAGGCAGATGTCGAAAAACTATTTTCCTTTACGAAAAGTACAGCACAAATGACATAACACTTGCACTTATCTCAACCTTAAACTTTTTCGCTTTGGGGACGCAAGTTCTCTGTAAGATCACGGATAACTTCCGAGGCTAAGATCAATCCTGCCACGGAAGGAACATATGCAACACTGCCCGGCGTCTGCCGTTTCGTAGAATCGGCTGTAAGTTCTGGATTCTCCTCGCGGGGAACATCGGGTTCTTGAGAATAGACCACCTTTAAGTGATCAATCCCATTCTTGCGCAGTTGTTGACGCATGGCTCGGCAAAGAGGACAAACAGATGTATCGTAAATATCAGCGATTTCAAACCGTGTGGGATCCAGCTTATTGCCCGTCCCCATACAGCTGATGACTGGAATTTTATGTTTTGCCGCCTCCACAGCTATAGCCACTTTCGCGGTAACGGTATCTACAGCGTCCACAACGTAGTCACAGCCTTCGATCAAATTTTCGTGATTCTCTGGCAAATAAAAAGTTTGGTGCAGTTCTACCTGCGCATAGGGATTGATATCCAAAATGCGCTCTTTCATAACCTCGATTTTAGGCCGGCCGATTGCCGTACGCGTTGCGATGATTTGGCGGTTTAAATTCGTGAGACTTACCACATCATTATCTACCAGTACAAAGCTGCCCACACCCGTGCGGGCAAGCGCTTCTACTGCAAATCCGCCTACGCCGCCTACGCCAAAAACGACGATACGACACGTCTTCAGTTTATCCATACTTTTCGTCCCCAACAATAATCTGGAACGAGAAAATTCATCCAGCATGACGGTTTCCCTCTCATCTTTTTAGCACGGCAAACACCGTTTGAAACATTATCTTAATATCCCCTGCCACGGAAATATGGCGCAGGTACTCTAAATTCAGCGCCATTTTTTTAGGCAAAACTTCTTCCACATAAATTTTTTCCGGATCCTCGCCCTTTGCAAGCAGCTCGTCCTCATTTCGAAATGCAATGCTGGAAGTAGCCGTAATTCCCGGACGCACCAGCAGCGTGGCCATATACTCTGGACGGTACACCTGTACATACCGGCGCACCTCTGGACGCGGACCCACTAGGCTCATATCGCCGCACAATACATTGAGCAGCTGTGAAAACTCGTCAAGCCTGCATTTGCGGATCATACGTCCAACACGCGTGATGCGAGGATCTCCGCCTGTTGTCAGCGACAGCCCAATTTTATCCGCATTGGCAACCATTGTTCGGAATTTAAAAATGCGGAAATCTTCATCGTACTGCCCTACCCGCACCTGTCGGTAAAAAACAGGACCGCGCGAGTCGATCTTAATCGCCACCGCCAAAAGCAGAAAAAACGGCGACAGTATTACAAGTATCATGAAAGAAACCACTATATCAAACGCCCGCTTACATTTTAAAGCAGATTTTTGCCTCTGGAGAAGATCAAAATATTCCTTGACCTTCTTGTTTTTCATGCTTTGGGAGAGATCTTCGTATCTCACACAGCACCATCCCGTCTTCTTTTTTAGAGACAAAAAAAAGCAGAAAATTTTTCGGCATCTTCACACTGCCGAAAAAACTTTCAGACTCTCTCCAAACTTTCCTCATCAGAAACACCGGACGTCCCGATGCGGCTTTATGAATAGAATAAATGGATTGTCTCCATTTGTCAATAGATTTTCATAAAATTCTTTGTTTTCGACATCACACAGTTTACTTTTTCTTTGCAATCTACTATACTATGTCCAGATACAAACTTTTTTAAACAATCCGGCCGATTTTCTGCCGGATTCGATTTTCTGGGAAACTGTTCGGCAAGACATGGTTTCTCCGTGTCTCATTTTTCCAAAAAGGAGAATTTCTGTATGTACTATCTTGGTATTGATCTAGGCGGCACCAACATTGCTGTAGGCGTTGTGGATGAAAACAACCAAATTGTTGCACGCGCCAAAGCGAAAACGCCTACCCCCTGTCCAGAAGACGTTCTTTGCGAAGCACTCGCCTCTACGGCGGAGGAAGCACTTAAAAACGCAGATATTTCGGTAGACGACATTCCCTATGTGGGAATTGGCTGTCCGGGCACTGTCAATCGCGACAGCGGTATTGTGGAATTTTCCAATAACCTTGGACTGCATCACTTTCGTCTGCGCGAGCTTCTTGGAAGGCGCATGGGTAAGGAAGTTGTCATTGAGAACGACGCAAACGCCGCCGCTTACGGCGAATATATGGCTGGAGCCCTTGCTGAAGCCAAAGATGGCATTGCTATTACTTTGGGCACCGGCGTGGGCAGCGGCATCGTTTTGGACGGCAAAATTCTGTGCGGCTGCAATTTTTCCGCCGGTGAAATGGGGCATCATGTCATTGTATTTGACGGACGTCCCTGCACCTGCGGACGCAAAGGCTGCTGGGAAACGTATGCCTCCGCTACTGGACTTATTGTTACCACAAAGGAAATGATGGCCCATGCCGCTAAAGATTCTCCCATCTGGAAAATTGCTAAAGGCAGTCTCGACAACGTTAACGGACGCACAGCTTTCGACGCTATGCGCGCCGGCGATCCGGTAGGAAAGGAAATTGTCGATACCTACATTGCCTATCTGGGCTGTGGAATTGCGAACGTGATCAATACCTTTCAGCCGGATATTCTGTGCATTGGCGGCGGGATCTGCAATGAAGGCGAAACGCTTCTCGCTCCGCTGCGCGAATATGTACAATCTCAGATTTATTCGATCCATTCCACCCATCAAACGAAGATCTGCCGCGCTTTGCTGGGCAATGATGCCGGGATTATCGGCGCTGCTCTCCTCGGTCGCTAAGGTCAGCTTGGGATGTATGCGTTGCAACAAAATTCTGCTTCAAAGCGTACGCCCTTGTTTTTAAAAAAAATTTAGAGTATAATGTGCTCGTACACAACAGGACGGGGAGCGTTCCCCGAATTTTTCGAATATTTGGGAGGACTTTTTATGAGCATTGAAAGAAAGCCTTTTGGTTCTGTCTCCGGCGGCGGCACCGCTGAACTAATCACTTTAAAGAACGCTGCCGGCTCTACCCTTTCGGTTACCACCTATGGCGGGCGTATTGTGAACCTTATCGTTCCGGATAAAAACGGCCATTTCACTGACGTCGTCCTCGGCCATGACAGCGCAGAAGAGTATTCTGCTTACACAAACTATCAGGGCGCGCTCGTGGGTCGCTATGGCAATCGTATCGCCAACGCACAATTCCCACTGGACGGAAAAACCGTACAGCTTATTGCTAATGAGGGCGTCAACCAGCTTCACGGCGGACCTAATGGGTACTCCATGCTTTTGTGGAATGTCGATTCTGTCACAGACGGCGACAACCCTTCCCTGTGTCTCTCCCTTACCGCTCCCGACGGCGAAGGTGGATTTCCCGGCACGTTAAACGTCCATGTTACTTATACACTCACAAAAGATAACGCCGTTTCCATCGACTACAAGGCAATCAGCGATAAAAAGACAGTTGTCAACCTTACGAACCACTCTTTCTTTAACCTGCGTGGGTATGACGGCGGTGACATCGGCAGCACTGTGCTGCAAATCAACGCCGATCGCTACACAGCTACCGACGAATCCCTCATTCCTACCGGCGAACTGGCTCCCGTTGCAGGCACTCCGCTCGATTTCACGAAGGGTAAGCCTATTGGACAGGATATTAATTCCACTGCATGCCTGATGGATTCGATTCACGGCTTTGATCACAATTTTGTTATTTCCCGCAAGGGCGACGGCATGGAGAAAATTGCTGAGGCATATGAGCCGGAAAACGGCCTTGTGATGGAGATATTTACGGATCTGCCCGGCGTGCAGCTGTACACTGCTAACAGCTTCCCGGAGGGACTTAAGGGCAAAAACGGAGTGACAATGCTTGCGCACCACGCCTTCTGTCTGGAAACACAGTGTTTCCCGGATACGCCCAACCACCCTTCGTTCCCTTCCTGTATAGTTGATGCTGGAGAAGAATATCATACCACTACTATTTACAAATTCTCTGTACGATAAACTTTATCTACCATACAAAAACCCGCTCCGATCTGTTTCAAAAGATTCGGGGCGGGTTTTGTTTTTTATGTAATGTAATTTAAAATCTCATTCCGCAGTTGCTGCAGAATGCAGCGTCTACAGACAGAACCTGTCCACATCCGGGGCAAACTTTCTGTGCCGGCTGCTCGCTTTGTGGAGGAGCGTACGGATCTGGGCGCTGGAGCTGCTGACCGCAGTGGTCACAGAATTTGCTGTTACGTGATACCTCTCCGCCACAATTAGGACAGATATTGATATTTTTAATCTCGTTGATTCGCTCACGATTGGCATCAATACTACTTTGCAGAGTCGAAAGCTTTGCGTAAATCTCCTGAATTTCCGGTACATCTGTAAGCAAATTATTCTGCACAACATACGAGCCGATCTCCGTTTTCAGTCCGCGAATGTTCTCCTCCGCGTTACTGATACTTAGATTCAACTTCGTGATCTCCGCTAATTCTTTGCTTTTGGACACGGCGTTCTGTGTAAATGCACTCACCTTATCGGTCCATTTTGCTGCCATGATAAATCTCTCCTTTCTATTTATCCCAAATTAATTTTGAGTGACTTTTTATAGGATTGGAACATCAGTACCGCACTCACCGTCAATAAAAGAGCTTGACTCCATGGAAATTCTCGATATCCCAATAGAATATACAGCGCTAGGAAGACGTTCCTCACCCCTAAAAGCCCAAATCCAATAGTAAGCAATAAATAATTGCTTTTAGCAAAGGATAGCAGAATTCCTAAAAGGAATCCCAAAAGTAATAGATAATGGACAAACTCCCCTAAATCAATAAAAAAAGAAAATAAGTTTAAAATGGAGCTTCCTAACAAGAATACCTTATCAAAAGGAAGAAGAATTTTAAAAAGCCTATTTTCTAAAAAATATTGGTACAAAGTTTGTCCCACAATTTCTAATCGCATCAAAAAATTCCCCCGCATAGGACTGAATCGAGATGCCATCGCCATGGCAGCGCCAATACAGTCCCATTTTTCTATGTTTTTCCCAAATACATAGAATCTGGAACCGTACGCGCTATATGCTGTCCGCATATCCTGCGGCTATTATATCACACAGACAGAAAAAATTCCAGCCTTTTCCGAGGGGTATAACAATTTTCCGCTTGAAGCTACATAATACTTCAAATCATTGCACCGCACTTTGAGAAAATAAAGCCGATTGCGGAACCTTCCCAACGATGACGGTCTCTGCAAGTGGGACAGAGGTCTCGACCTCCTGCACATTGTCTTTTTCCAAAAAGGTATACACGCCAATATGTACATTCAGCACCACGCGATGAAGCGTTTGATTGAGTCCGGCCGATTTCCATTCGCTGTTAAAATCGACCTCGGCACTTCCTGCCAGCGTTACTGTCACGGGAATTTTGGGCCCTTTACCGTGCAAGAATGAGTTGCCTGTGAGTGTACCGATAGGGACTCCGATGCGCACGCTTCCTCCCGCAATTTTTTCCTCTACCGCTGAGGCGATTTCTGCCCGCAGTAAATTCATTTCGGTAACATCAGACAGTATCGCTTGTATCTCTCCTTCTTCCGATTTTTCCAGTTCAATCAGCTGGCCTTCCTCTCCACTTTCACGCAAGACCTCTTCCACGGTTTCATTCACAGCCTTTGCCGCGGCTCTTTTGGCCTCGTTTGCAGCCAGATCTGCAGCTGCTGGAGATAATTCATCCTCCCACAAAAAAAGCAGCGAAAAAGTTGCTGTCACCAAAAGGAGCGCTGCTATGATTCCTCTTTTCTTCCACATCCGTTCCCCACGGTATTTTTTCCATTTAGAACAATAGCACCGTCTACGTTTCATTGCGCATCCCTCCTTCTTTCATAATATACAAAATCGTAAAAATGTGTGAAGGACACGCACTGGTTTAAAAATCATTTTATATATCGATAAAAAAGCTGCGGAGATACCCCCGCAGCTTTTTTATTAAGAACAATAAATTATTCAGCAGATTCGTCGGAATTAGATTCCTCAGCAGATTCCTCATCCGATACATTTTCGAGCAGAGCGCGGATAGAAAGGCTTACGCGGTGCTTATCAAAGTCGATATCGGTAATCTTCGCCTTGACAACATCGCCGATCTTGAGCACATCCTGCGGCTTCTCGATACGGTGATCCGCA
>CALWIX010000028.1 GCA_944380825.1 uncultured Clostridia bacterium
GGTCATCGGCTGGAACCAGTGGGTGAAATGGGTAGCGCCCTTTTCGACCGCCCAATCCTTCATCGCGTTGGCAACCACGTTG
The DNA here is from genome assembly GCA_944380825.1 of uncultured Clostridia bacterium. Taxonomy (GTDB): domain Bacteria; phylum Bacillota; class Clostridia; order Oscillospirales; family Acutalibacteraceae; genus Gallacutalibacter. The sequence continues at coordinate 83 of CALWIX010000028.1, forward strand.
GCAATGGTAGGATCCAGCTTTTTCCCCAGCTCCATGGTACGCAGCATCGCGCGGTAAACCTCTTTGGGAAGGCGTTCTTTCATCACATGATCGTTAAAAACCATAGAACCAAACAGTTCCGGAACATTCGGGCAATCCATAAAACATACTCCTTTACCTTTATATAGACAATTACAGAAATTATTTTTTCACAAAAAACAGATACACGGCGCAGCGGGAAAATGAAACAGCGCGAAGAAAAACGCTAACAGGGTGTATTTTTATTGATAAGGCGGCTGCAATGCAGCCTCACCGCGCCGCGCATCTGTGGAGAAACGCTGCGATTACAGCAGCGCAACGCCGGCAGTTTGGCAAACGGCCTTTGTCTTGGGGTCCCAAAGGGAAACCTGTACTTCGCCGATATGCGCCTTTTTCAGCAGCAGCATAGACAGACGGGACTGTCCGATTCCGCCGCCGATGGTCAGCGGCAGCTCGCCGGAGAGCACCATCTGGTGGAACGGAAAAGCCTTCCTTTCGGTGCATCCAGCCTCGGCCAGCTGACGCTCCATAGCGTCGGCGTCCACGCGGATCCCCATGCTGGAGACTTCAAACGCACAGCCAAGCACATCGTTCCAAAAAAGGATGTCGCCGTTTAAAGACCAATCGTCGTAGTCGGGGGCGCGGCCGTCGTGCTTTATGCCGGAAGCAAGTTTGCCGCCAATTTGCATCACGCACGCGGTGGGATGATCCTTAAGATACAGGTTCTCGCGCTCCTTAGGAGTTTTATCGGGGTAGAGATCCTCGAGCTGCTGGGTGGTAACGAAGCTGACTTCCGGAGAAAGCGACGCCGGCAGCTGCGGGAATTTTTCATGAAGCTTTTTTTCGGTATCGCATATAGCGTTTACAATTTTGCGCACAATTTCTTGAAAATATTCGACGTCGCGCCGTCCCTTGGGAAGAATCGCTTCCCAGTCCCATTGATCGACGTAAATGGAGTGCAGGTTATCCATCTCCTCGTCGCGGCGCACAGCGTTCATATCGGTCCACAAACCTTCTCCGGGCTTAAATCCATAGCGGCCCAGCGCCCAGCGTTTCCATTTTGCCAGAGAATGCACGATTTGCGCCTGTTCGCCTGTTTCGAGAATATCAAAAGCAACGGGACGTTCCACTCCGTTGAGATCGTCGTTGAGACCGGTAGACGGATCGACAAACAGCGGGGCGGAAACGCGGGTGAGATTTAATGCGGATTCCAGATTTGCGGTAAAGACGCTTTTTACAAGCGCGATTGCCTTCTGGGTTTCGCCCAAACTTAAAAGAGGTTTGTAATCTGCGGGAATCCATGTTTTACTCATCGTGATTCGACCCTTTCTCAAAAAAATAATCTGTTGTATGCGCTGGGATTTTTACATATCCCTTAGCATACCACTAAAAACAAAGAAGGCGCCGCGGACTTTTCATCCGCAGCGCCTTCGCTGTTGTCTATGTGCCGTATTGTACAGCGTTTGCAAGTGTTTGTCAAGCTCTTTTTGCAATTTATTTTTGAGTCTGTTTATTTTTCATGACATTATTGCCCAAAGATGCGCAAATTTTTGATAAATTGGAAAATACGATGAAAGTTATTGACACAAAACTTGCATAATGCTATACTGAATCCAATGAAGACAAAGGCGTCTGAGAGGAGTTCTTCCCCTTACCGGGGAGGGATGCTTTCAGACACCTTTTTTGTTTAGATGGAGATATTTTTTGATTTTTTAAAAGGAATCTGTCCCTATTCCGGCTGAAATTTCAGCGCATCGGATTGCCCCCGCAATCCGGCCGCGCCTACGGTGGAGGCAGGCCGAGCCTGCCGGCTGGAAGGGGTGCCGTCTGGAGGAAAGCGCAGTGTGGGAAAGGATGAATGGAATGAGCAGTATAAGTTCTGAAATTATCGATTTTGTAAAAGAAAACGACGTAAAATTTATCCGTTTAGTATTTTGTGATCTATTTGGACGGCAAAAGAACATCGCCATTATGGCGGAAGAGCTGCCGCGGGCTTTCGAAATGGGCATTTCTTTCGACGCATCGGCAGTAAGAGGAATACAAGGGGCAAACGAAGCGTCGGATCTTTTCCTAAAGCCGGACAGCTCGACCGTAGCGGTGCTGCCGTGGCGTCCTGCTCACGAGCGCGTCATGCGTATGTTCTGCACCATGCACCACAAAGACGGAAGCCTGTGTGAAAGCGATACACGCGGCATCCTGCAAAAAAGCGTGCAGCGGGCTGCCGATATGGGGTGTATGTGCCGCGTAGGCGCGGAATGCGAATTTTACCTGTTTCGAACGGGAGAAAACGGCGAGCCTACGATGGAACCCTTCGACCACGGCGGATACGCCGATCTGTTTCCGCTCGACCGAGGAGAAAACTTTCGCCGCGGCGTGTGCCTTTCGCTGGAAGAAATGGGGATCCATCCGGAAAGTTCCCACCATGAGCAAGGCCCGGGCCAAAACGAGATCGATTTCCGTTTTTCAGACATCCTCACCGCTGCCGATCAAATCATGACGCTCCATTCCGTGGTCAAATCCATCGCGGGGCAAAACGGACTGTTTGCGTCGTTTTTACCGAAACCTCTTGCAAACGAGCACGGCAGCAGCCTGTACCTGCACCTATCGCTGCTTAAAGGAGGGCGCAACCTTTTCGAAACCTCTCAGCCGAAGCACTCGAAAGACGCCGAAAGCTTTTTGCAGGGAATTTTGGACCACATTGTGGAGATCACAGCGTTTTTAAATCCGCTCACCAATTCCTACCGCAGGCTGGGCGACGGCCAAGCTCCCAGCGAAGTTTCGTGGGCGCATGAAGATCGAACGCGTCTTGTGCGTATTCCGGCCTCGGCAGGGGAATACCAACGAATGGAACTGCGTTCTCCGGATCCAGCCTGCAATCCGTATCTAGCTCTGGCTTTGCTATTACAGGCGCGGCTTGACGGTGTGCAGCGCGGTCTGAAGCTCTCGCCGCAAAAGCAGCCGGGGCGGCCGCTGCCCAAATCGCTGGGCGAAGCGCTGCGCGAAGCCGAAAACAGCGCGTTTGTGCGCTCGGTGCTGCCGCAAGCGGTGCTGGATCGGTATTTGGCGCAAAAATGGAAGGAAGAAAAGGCGTCCCGCAATGGAAACGGACCAGACGAGTTTGAACGGGCGGTGTATTTTCCATACCTGTAAACAGGGGGATTCTTTATGGAAAAAGTGTTAATCGTATCGGGCAGCGCCAAAAGCGCGGACTCTTTTGCGAATCTTCTGCGCGATTTAGGGTATCCTCAAACGCGCGTTTCCAAAACGGGCGGAGAAGCGCGCAGAATTTTAGAAGAAGAAACTTTCGCCTTGGCGATTATCATTGCACCGCTGCCGGATGAATTCGGTACCGAAACGGCGCAGGCCGCCGTTCGTACCCCAGCGGGCGTGATGATGATTGTGCGCGACGAATCGGCCGCCGAACTTTCGGCGCAGGTGCGGGGGCTGGGAATTTTTGTTTTTTCGCCGGCAATGGGGCGCCGCGTGTTTGAGCAAGGGGTCAATCTGCTTTACAGCGTCCACCGCAGGCTGCAAATGGCTGCCCCGCGTACCGAGCGCCTTCAGGAAAAAATGGAGGATTTGCGCCTGATCGGCCGGGCGAAATGCTTGCTGATTCAATATTCTCATATGACGGAGCCGGAGGCTCACCGCTTCATTGAACAGCGTTCCATGGAAAAACGTGTTACGCGCCGGAAAGTGGCGGAAGAAATCCTGCAAAAATATGAGATCTAACGCCTAGGCGTGTTTAACCAGCGAAAACTTCTATGTCAAAAGATTTTATCGTTACAGTTTTAATAATCTTGGAATACAATTTTTAAACAGGGAGGCGCCACCATTGAAGCTGAAATTTGCAAAAATGCATGGTTGCGGCAACGACTATATTTATTTTGATTGCTTTCACCAAACGGTCGAAGATCCGGCCGGCTTGAGTCAAAAACTCTCGCGGCCGCACTTTGGCATAGGAGCCGACGGGATCATCCTCATCGAGCCGTCCGAAACGGCCGACGCGCGGATGCGTATTTTTAATAAGGATGGCAGCGAGGGGAAAATGTGCGGCAACGGAATCCGCTGCACCGCCAAATTTTTGTATGATACCGGCCTTGTGCCGAAAGAGACGATGACCATCGATACGCTCAGCGGTCCGAAAGAACTGCGCCTTTGTGTAAAAAACGGAAAAACAGAGCTTGTCACGGTAGATATGGGGCCGGCGGAATTTACGCCGGAAAAGATTCCGGTGCTGCTGCCGGGAAAAGAGGTTGCTGGCGCCGTTCTGGAAGCGGGCGGCAAGCAGCACCGCATCACCTGCGTGTCGATGGGCAATCCGCACTGCGTAATTTTCACCGAGGATCCGCAGGCAATCTGTCTGGAAAAAGAGGGGGCAGCCGTAGCCGCCAGCCCGATTTTCCCGGAAGGAGTCAATGTGGAATTTGTGCGGCGTATCGGTCCCGCACAGCTGCAGATGCGCGTGTGGGAGCGCGGCAGCGGCGAAACCCTCGCCTGCGGCACAGGCGCCTGTGCGGCGGCCAGCGCGGCGGTAAAGAACGGCCTGTGCGATAAAGATAAAGAGATCCTTGTCCATTTAGCGGGAGGGGATCTGCGCATTCTTCCCACAGATCAAACCGTCTGGATGACCGGCGGCGCAGAGCTTGTTTTTACAGGAGAGGTGGAAATCTGATGGCAAAATATATTTTTGTAACGGGCGGCGTCGTATCGGGCCTTGGCAAGGGCATTACGGCGGCGTCTCTGGGCAGGCTGCTCAAAGAGCGGGGGCTGCGCGTAGCGGCCCAGAAGCTCGATCCCTACATCAACATCGATCCGGGCACCATGAGCCCCTACCAGCACGGCGAGGTGTTCGTCACCGAAGACGGCGCCGAAACGGATCTGGATTTAGGCCACTATGAGCGGTTCATCGATGAAAACCTCAACCAGTTTTCCAATCTTACCACGGGCAAGGTGTACTGGAACGTTCTCACGAAAGAGCGCCGGGGCGAATATTTGGGAGAGACGATCCAAGTCATCCCGCATATTACGGATGAGATTAAAAGGTTTATCTACTCGGTGCAGAAAAAGACGGACGCCGACGTTGTCATTACAGAGATAGGCGGCACGACGGGCGATATGGAATCCCAGCCTTTTTTGGAGGCCATCCGGCAGATAGGCCGCGAAGTGGGTACGGAAAACCGGCTGTTCATCCATGTAACGCTGATTCCGTATCTGGAATCGTCCGGCGAACACAAATCGAAGCCCACCCAGCACTCCGTCAAAGAGCTTCAGTCCTTCGGCATCGTGCCGGATATTATCGTCGCCCGCTGCGACAAACCGGTAGACGCCCAAACCATGCGCAAGATCGCGCTGTTTTGCAACGTAAAGCCCGACTGTGTGATTGAAAACCGCACCCTGCCCATTCTCTACGGCGCTCCCGTCATGCTTCGGGACGCGGGACTCGACCGCATTGTCCTGCGGGAGCTGCACCTTCCCGGCGCAGACGTGTCCTGCGATTTAAGCCACTGGGAAGAAATGCTCAGCCGCATCGCAGCTTGCCGCCAAGCGGTAACGATTGCGCTTGTAGGCAAATATGTCAAGCTGCACGACTCGTATCTTTCGGTCATGGAAGCGCTGCGCCACGCCGGATGGGAAAACGGCGTGAACGTGGAGATCCGTTGGGTTGACAGCGAAAAGGTGAGCCGAGAGAATGCCGCCCAAATGCTCGGCGGCTGTGACGGCATTATCGTTCCCGGTGGATTTGGCGGACGCGGGATTTTAGGCATGGTCGAGACGGCCCGCTACGCCCGTGAAAATAAGATTCCGTATTTTGGAATCTGTTTAGGCATGCAAATAGCCGCCATCGAATTTGCGCGCCATGTACTAGGGCACGAGGATGCAGATTCCACCGAGTTTAACGAAGCAAGCTCCTATCCGGTCATCGCGCTCATGCCGGATCAGCGCGGCAACCTGCCCAAAGGGGGAACGATGCGTCTGGGCGCCTATCCGTGCCGGATTCGTCCGGGCACCGTGTTGGAGAGGGCTTATCAGGCGCAGGAGATTGGAGAGCGTCATCGCCACCGCTATGAATTTAATAACGACTGCCGCCGGGAGTTTGAAGAAAACGGCATGGTGTTTTGCGGCCTTTCGCCCGACGGCAGATTGGTAGAAGCCATGGAATTGCCCGACAGAACGTTTTATGTAGGCGTGCAGTACCACCCGGAATTTAAAAGCAGACCGAATAAAGCCCATCCGCTGTTCCGCGAGTTTATCCGCGCGGCAAAGCTTCAAAAGGAGGAAAGCGGCGCTTCGCCGAAAGAAGTATGAATATCAATCAAAATTATAATCATTTGGAAAAGAGCTATTTGTTTTCAAAAATTGCCGAGAAAGTGGCTGCCTATAAAAAGGCGAATCCGCAGGCGCAGGTCATCTCTCTAGGCATCGGCGACGTGACGCGCCCGCTGTGTCCCAGCGCCGTACGCGCCTTGATTTCCGGCGCACAGGAGCAAGGCTGTACGGAAACGTTTCACGGTTATGGTCCAGAGCAAGGGTATCCGTTTTTGCGCTGCGCGATAAAAGAATATTATGCTTCGTTCGGCGTTTCGCTGGAGGAAGACGAAATTTTCGTCAGCGACGGCGCTAAAAGCGACATTGGGAACATTCTCGATCTGTTCAGCGAAGAGAATACGGTGCTTATTCCGGACCCCGTCTATCCGGTCTATCGCGATACAAACCAAATGGCGGGCCGGCGGATTGTGTATATGAAAGCGACGAAAGAGAACGGATTCCTGCCTATGCCGGATCCGGATGTAGAAGCGGATATTATCTATTTGTGCTCGCCGAATAATCCCACAGGCGCGGCCTATACGCGCCGCCAGCTGCAAAAGTGGATCGAATATGCCAAAAAGCGCGGTGCCGTGATTCTGTTTGACGCGGCGTATGAATCGTTTATTCAAGAAAAGACGCTTGCGCGCAGCATTTTCGAGATAGAAGATGCCAAAACGTGTGCGATTGAGTTTTGTTCCTTCTCCAAAACGGCCGGATTTACGGGTACACGCTGCGGATATACGGTTGTGCCGCGTCGGCTGTTGCGAGAAGGTACGTCCTTGCGGGATATGTGGCTGCGGCGTCAAACGACGAAGTTCAACGGTGTATCCTATCCGGTTCAGAAGGCAGCCGCGGCGGTTCTCACGCGGGAAGGGCTTGCGGAATGCCGCGAGAATCTGGAAGTGTATCGCCGCAACGCAAAACGCATTACCGACACGCTCGACGCTATGGGAATTTGGCACACAGGCGGAAAGAATTCTCCATATATTTGGATGGAATGTCCCGGCTCC
>CALWIX010000029.1 GCA_944380825.1 uncultured Clostridia bacterium
AAACATATCCCAAAGTTGTGTGTTACACGCAACTCCGTTTGCCGGAGTATAAAGAAGAGGATAATGCATCAGTTCAAACCTTTCTCTTGTACTAGAACAAAGAAAAAAGGTGGTATGGCAGACTTGCGATAAAAAATTTACGGCAAGATTGAATAGTGTCAGCATATGATTCGGGATGGTCTGCACTTCATCAATAACTACTACTGCGTTACACAGACCTTGGAATCGACGTACACAGGTCGTTTTTCCCAGAAAAAGCGTATTTAGCAGCTGCACCATAGTGGTAAGAATTATTGAGGCATGCCAGCTATCCACTGCTAATTCCCGCAGGTCCAGAGATTCATCAATATCCACCGTTTGAATAATGTTGGAATGATGTTCCAGTACAATCGTATCATCACCGATATAGTCCCGAATCACTTTAGCATTCTGCTCCAATATTGCAAGCAATGGTGTAACAAAGATAATCCGTTTTTTTCCCCATTTAGCAGCATGCGCCAGCGCATACCGTAAAGAACTCAATGTTTTCCCGCCGCCGGTCGGGACATTCAATCGGTAAACACCCTCCCTTTTTTCTGCAAAACAGCGACATTTCTGAGAGATTTCTGCTCTTGCCAGTTGCAGTGGAGTGTTTTGGGGAAATGCAGCAAGCTTATTCTCCACACGATGCAAATACTTTTCCCAAAAGACTTTCCAATCACCGGGTTCTGAGAGTAGAGTGATTCTGTTCATAAAAGCGGCAGTATCCCGACGATCCCCTTCTATGACAGCCGAAGATAACAGCCGGGCAATTAAACCTATATAAAAAGAAAATTCCTCTCCGGTTTCATCTTTGTTTTTTTGCGAAACGGCTATCAGTTTTTCAAACAGAGAGCAAAATTCCTGATTCGCCTTTTCGAAATGCTTTTCAATTTCTTCCCAGCCGGCACAGTAAGTCAAAAAATTTGTACAACTTTCTTCATAGTGTATTTTTTCTTTTTTTGTACGGTAAAGAAGGCCGGAATTTCTGTCAAGGTCAACACAGTCAAAAAATCCGTGATGGGCCGCAACCGCATAGGCGAGAAGTTCTGCGCTTACATTCTGGAACGGTTCGGAAAATTCTCCGTGGAAATGTTCCAGAATCATACGGCATCCGGCAAAGGTATGATTCACACTTCCACGTTTGCCGCCTTCTTTTATATATACTTGAAATTCCTCTTTGTACTTTCCGACATCATGTAGCAGTCCTGCCAGATACCCCGCATGGGAAAGCCCAGCTGATTCCAAACATTTTTCGGCAAATTTTGCTGTGTTTCGGCAATGCTGCGCTAAGGTTTGCTCTTGTGTTTCTCCCGTATCCAGTCTTTTGCTATGCGCAATATATATTTCCATTTTTAATCCTTCTGTAATATAGTACGTTTTTTCACATACATTAAAATAATTTTGTCTATAAAAAGATAAAGATTTAAGTTTTCAGATAACCTTTAATAAAATACATCTATTTATTGTGTTTCTTTAGATTAACTTTTAACAATATTATATATAATTTGTTATAAACAAATCAATAAAATATGGAAAATTTTTATATTTTTTTATGGAAAATATATTTAAAATGGTTTTATTTATTTTAATACACATTTTTTTAATCTGATTTTGTTGTTCAAAAAGAGCGCGTAAAGTAATCTCCAACTTGATGATTATTTAAAGCAGCGGTTAATCGCCCGTCAATTCAAGTTCCTGTTTAATTATTGAATGGAATAACCTGCTATGCTATAATTTCACAAGGAAGAAGAAAGGGGGCTTATTTTATGTATTATAGAAAAGGTACATTTGCGGATTGCGAGCAAGTCTTTCATTTGATTTGCGAGATGGAGAAGAAAGAACTTGCGTATGACAGATTTGTTGAAATATTTCATAAGCAGTTGTTAAGGGATCGTTACTATTGCCTTGTATGTGTTATGGAAGAGAAAGTGATTGGCATTCTTAACCTTCGATTTGAAGAGCAGCTCCATCATTCTGCGACTATTGCAGAAATCATGGAATTTTCTGTCTTACCTAATTATAGGAAACAAGGTATAGGAAAAGAAATGTTTGTAAAAGCCTGCGAACTTGCCAAAGAGTTTGGGTGTATCCAAATAGAGGTAGCTTGCAATCAGCTTAGAACAGATACGCACAGATTTTATATTCGTGAAGGTATGCATAATTTCCACTTTAAGTTTTCAAAGTCTTTAATAGGAAATAATACATCGGAAAATGTTATTGGAAAGTAGATCTTAAATTTAATATTTGCACAGTACACTACCAGCATCTAACGAAAGCAGTAAATCTGAAAAAGTTTTCTGCTTTTTTCTGTAAAAAGCCCCGCTATGTAGTAAGATCCCTTTATAGCGCTAACAGTGAAAAAGCACGGGAGGCTCTGAAAGGACCATTTTGTGTTAAATAAAAATATTTGCGGTATGATTCCTTGCCAGTTGTCATTTTGCTATATGTCCTGTGTTCAACCTTTTTGGGAAAGTCATTGATAATTTCTTTGTTCAGAGTTTATATACGACACAGGGAGCATGCCGCTCTGAATTTTCTTAGAGAATGTTTTTTGTCATTTTTGAAAATAAAAGGAAGCTGATGGGCGAGGGTGACTTTTTCTATTCGAAATGCTTCTTTCTGTCATTTTTATGCGACGCGGCGTCAATCAGGAAACAGTTGGAGCGCAGAGGCGTTTTGTAGAAAGCTATCGGAAATTTCTACGACCTCGGCGGCTGGAAAACCGCTCAAAATGAGGAAGACCGGAATGTCGATTTGAAAAATCAGCACGAGGTTCCGGTTTGAGTATCCATATCCAGATTGCGGGCTTCAATTTCTATGATAAAACGCTTTGCGAAAAATAGAATTAAAAATTCCATGAATGTACTTGAAATCAACAAAAAGCGGTGCGACATTTGTTGTGTCACACCGCTTTTTCTCATTGTTAGAAATAGATACCAGCTGCCAAACGCGAGCAAAGAAATAAAATAAAAAACTGAATCTGGAACGCGAAGTGCGTCCAGACTCAGTTTGGCTTACAGTTATAAAATAGATACGCTAAAAATGGGAGAAGTTTTATTCTTATATCGTTTGGTTAAGAGATTATCTTGCAGTATTTGCTTTTTGATTTGCGGAAAGCCATCCTTTTCCACCCATATCTTACCATTCCATTGTAAAAACACAAGCAAATGCCGCTTTTTCAGAGAAAGCTCACTGAATTGCCAGTTATGGCAGTGTCTGTGTAATCTCCAGCACACTTATAAACCACATTCTGATTTCCTTTTCGAAAAGAACCGTTATCCTCTCCGCAATGCGCTATATCAGTATATCCGAATATTCCGTCAAGCAATGAGAGACAAGATGGCGTCGATTTGAATAACGATATTAGTTTCAGAGAAAATCAAAAAGGGCGTTGGCATAAAAATCGAGGCATGAGAACACAAAGACACGTCAGAGCCGGAACGTTGTTTTCCAGCTGTAAGGTGTGCTATTGGCGAATCATAATAAGTTGAATTTTTACCAGAAATGATTCTACAAGCTGGAATAAGCCGTTTTTACGGTTACCCCTTTGAGCCGGCCAATTTTTCCGGTTAACGCACTAATCACATCATTGGGCGCATCCATGGCGATACTGATAACTGCAATATTCTTAGGCTTATGAGGAATTCCCATACGGCCAATAATGTAGGCGCTGTACTGGTGCAGCAAGTCATTTAAAGATGCTACGGATGTCGGATCCTCTACAATAACAGCGGCAACAGCTACCCGGGTTTCCATCGTGATTCGCTCCTTTCCTTTACCGTCCAACTAAAATTTAGGCGCAGAATTTCCTTCACATATCAAAAACGGAAATCACGGATACCTTGTGCAATTTTTTCCAGCCGCTCCTGACAGATTTCCCGGACCTTTTCCTTGGGAATATTCTTTAATTCAGCCTGAATAAGCGCTTCACCGATAGCTTTGGTCTCCTCGCTGGCATAATCCATCAGATATTCTTTGAGGGTCATCAAAGCGTTGGGATGGCAACAGTTTTGAATCTGTCCGGACTTACACAGGGACATAAAACGATCCCCCGTCCGGCCTTCCCGGTAGCAAGCGGTACAGAAGGATGGAATATATCCCATCTCCATGAGCCAGCGAACGACTTCGTCTAATGTCCGCTGATCCGAAACGTCGAATTGCTCCGTATCGGTGGGGCGCTCCTCATCCACATAGCCGCCCACAGAAGTACGAGAGCCGCCACTAATCTGCGATACACCCAAACGAATCACCTTTTCACGGACTTCCTGGCTTTCCCTTGTAGAAATAATCATACCGGTATACGGTACGGCAATCCGGATCAGGGCGCAGATTTTGGCAAAGGTATCATCGCTGATTCCGTTGTCAAAGGCGTCGGGATCGATGTCGTCGGCGTGTTTGACACGGGGAACGCTGATAGTGTGCGGTCCAACTCCGTGAACCGCCTCCAAATGTTCCGCGTGCATCAGCAGTCCCGCAAATTCATACCGATAAAGTTCAAGGCCGAACAGCACGCCCAGTCCCACATCATCGATTCCGCCTTCCATGGCGCGGTCCATGGCTTCAGTGTGGTAATTATAGTCATGCTTCGGTCCGGTCGGATGAAGCTGTAAATAACTTTCTTTATGGTACGTCTCCTGAAACAGAATATAAGTGCCGATTCCGGCTTCCTTAAGCTTCCGGTAATTTTCGACCGTTGTAGCGGCGATATTGACATTGACGCGGCGGATTGCGCCATTTTTATGTTTAATGGAGTAGATGGTGTGGATACAGTCAAGGATGTACTCAATGGGATTCATGACCGGATCTTCGCCGGACTCGATAGCCAGACGCTTATGTCCCATATCTTGAAGCGCAATGACTTCTCGGGCAACTTCCTCCTGTGTCAGCTTTTTGCGGGGAATATGCTTGTTTTTCTGGTGATAGGGGCAGTATACACAGCCGTTGACGCAGTAATTAGAAAGATACAGGGGGGCAAAAATCACAATGCGGTTCCCATAAAACGCCTTTTTGATCTCTTCAGCCAGCGCATACATTTCTTCAATCTTTTCCGGAATATCGCAAGCCAGCAGCACAGAGGCCTCCCGATGGGTCAATCCGGAACAGAAGGTTCCCTTCTCTGTAACACGGGGGCGCGCTTTTTCCAGAATCTCATCAATCAGCGCTACGTTATTTTTGTTTTCGTCGGCATAGCGCAGAGTTTCCAAAATCTCCTCGTGATTGATGAATTCATCGGCACACAAGGATTTCGGATCATACGAATACTTGTTTGACATGGCAAAAGTCCTCTCCTTCGTCTTTCGGGTAAGTACAGCAGCTGCCCGCTGCGCCTTCCCCGTTAGGTTTATCGATAATCGCCACAATCGCCGCAACGATATATCCAGTAGATGCGCTCTTTGAGAGACGAAAGACCTTCCGCAAAAAAAGTTCTATGCCACATAAGCATAGAACTCCACACCGTTTTACTTTGCTGTTTTTATATTTCCGGCAATTTCTTGGCCGTCAGAAAACAGTTTACAGTAGGAAATTTCCGTCTGCTCACAATATCAGTATACCGCTGCAATTAGCCGATGTCAATTACATAATTGCCTCAGTTCAGGCGGTCAAGTTCCATCACGACGTCTCATGTTCGTTTTCTTTCTCAGATTGGAGAGAAATACCTTTCGATTCCTCACAGATCACTCGCTGCAGCAAGAGATCAGTGTACATATTGGATAGTCACACAACACGATAAAACGGCATATCCAGCTTGTCTTGCGGCGGCTATGTGGAAAGCAGAGGTATGTTCGTGTTAGTAAACTCTGCAAAGCATCGTCAAGATGCAGAAGGGTCCCCCTGATTTGAATTGAACAATTATAGGGAACAAGGTACTAGGTGATAATACATCGCAAAATGCTGTTGGAAAGTAAAACTTAAATTTAATATTTGCATAGTGCGCTGCTGAAGGTCAGAGAAAATAGTAAGTCTGAAAAATCAGCATAAGGTTTCATTTTAAGTATAATTTTTGAATTTTGGCTTTGGACATCTACGGTAAAACGCATATCGAAAAATCGATCAAAAAGCCCGCAAATCCGCTTGAAATCGACAAAAAAGGTGCCAGCCATATTGTTCCTTTATTACGAAATAGTACCGGCCCCAAACGCGAGCAAAGCAATACAATAAAAAAACTGAGTCCGGAACGCGAAATGCGTCCAGACTCAGTCTGGCGGAGAAGGAGGGATTTGAACCCTCGCGCCGGTTACCCGACCTACTCCCTTAGCAGGGGAGCCCCTTCACCACTTGGGTACTTCTCCATGGTAAAGTTAAAGATGAAATATATATACGCGAATCCCCGCGAAAACAAAATGGCGGAGGGGAAGAGATTCGAACTCTTGGTCCCTTGCGAGATCACTAGTTTTCAAGACTAGCTCCTTAAACCACTCGGACACCCCTCCGTATACCAGTGCCACAAGTGCGTAATTTATTCTAGCAGATATGTAAGGATTTGTCAATAGTTTTTTTGTTTTTATCAAAAATAAAAAATATACAACTGTCTATAGGAATACCATGGTAACAATATTGACTTATTTTTGAAAAATTGTATAATAAAATAAGCGTCCAGACTGGACGGCTGCGGGTAACATCCGAAAGGATCTATCCGAGGAAAGTCCGAGCTCCAAAGGGCAGGGATAACGGCTAACGGCCGCCGGGGGCGACCCCAGGGAAAGTGCAACAGAGATATACCGCCATAAACATGGTAAGGGTGGAAAGGCGAGGTAAGAGCTCACCAGCGCACGGGGAACCGTGCGGCTCTGCAAACCCTATCCGGAGCAACACCGTGGACTAAATGCATTGATGGCATTACAGCTAATTCCGATCGAACTGCAGAGATGGTAATGCATTCCTGCGGTATTGTGACTCTCCTGAAGCCACATCTGG
>CALWIX010000030.1 GCA_944380825.1 uncultured Clostridia bacterium
GAATGTAGTAGGAGAGGGTGGAAACTTCCTATATAACGGTACACAAATAACGGTTTATAGATTAGGTGATATTCCTACGCAGACTTAAAAAAATAAATTTTAAATTAAATATATAAGCCTGTGTCAAGAAGCTATATGTTTCTTGACATGGGCTTTTCTGTGCAAATTTTAAAACCCCATAAAAATTTATATAAGATTGATTTTAAAAAATGATATAAATTTTTAAAGGCTATCGTTTTTAAACTAAAAAACGAACGAAAATATTTTGCTTAATTTGCCACTTAATGTTGAGGTTAAGATTTGAGAAAGTTTCTTTTAACAGTTGCAATTAAAACGGAAAGCTGGTAAAATAAGATGATAATAATGCCCAATGGATACGGGACTAACTCTGGAATTGAGATGATTTCACAATGATAAGAAGTATGACTGGCTATGGTCGCCAAGAGAATATTGCTGGTGGACGCGGCATTATCGTAGAGATCAAAACCGTCAACCACCGGTATTTTGAATTATCAGCACGGATCACGCGCGGATACGGCTTTTTGGAGGAGCGGCTGAAGTCGTACTTGCAGAGGCGAATTTTCCGCGGAAAAGTAGACGTGTATGTTTCCATTGAGACGCTGGAGGATACGGATGTTCAAGTGATGGTTAACCATTCGCTTGCCGCAGGATATGTAAATGCACTGCGGGAGATTGCAGAGAAATATGGATTGCCCTATGATGTGACAGCTTCTACATTGGCGCGCTATGGTGAAATTTTTACTATTCATAAAGCGCCCGAAGATGAGGATGCAGTGTGGGAAGCCGTTCTTCCTACACTGGAAAAAGCAGTAGATAACCTGCTTTGTATGCGTGAAGCAGAAGGAGAGCGTATGCGGCAGGATGTTTTGAACCACGCAGAAAAAATTATGGAACTTGTGGGCAAAGTTGAAGAGAGATCTCCCCAAACGGTTGAGGAGTATAGGCACAAACTCGAACAGAGACTAGAAGAAATGCTGTCCGGTGCCGCTGTTGATGAGCAAAGGATTCTCACAGAGGCCGCTATTTTTGCAGATAAAGTGGCTGTGGCGGAAGAAACCGTGCGCTTGCGCAGCCATTTTTCTCAGCTTGAAACGATGCTGAAATCCGAGGAGCCTGTGGGAAGAAAGCTGGATTTTCTTGTTCAGGAGATGAATCGCGAGGCAAATACCATCGGCTCTAAGGCAGTGGATGCACAAATTGCTTACCTGGTAGTAGATGTAAAAGCGGAGCTCGAGAAGATACGCGAGCAAATCCAAAACATTGAATAGCCCATGGGCTTTAGGAGGAAAAATCATGAAACTGATCAATATTGGCTTCGGCAACATGGTTTCGGCGAGCCGCCTTGTAGCAATTGTAAGTCCCGAATCCGCTCCGATTAAGCGGATTATTCAGGATGCAAAAGAGCGCGGCGCTTTGATAGACGCTACCTATGGGCGGCGAACACGCGCAGTAATCATTACAGACAGCGATCATGTGATTCTTTCTGCCGTGCAGCCGGAAACAGTAGCCAATCGGCTTAACGATCGTGATGACGAGATGGACGATGAGGAGCTGGATGAGGATGAGTAAAGGTCTTTTGGTGGTGTTTTCAGGGCCATCGGGCGCAGGTAAGGGGACGGTGCTCGGCCAGCTTTTGTCTGAGCGCCAAGATGTACGGCTCTCCGTTTCTGCGACAACCCGTGCTCCGCGTCCCGGTGAGGAGGACGGTCGAGAATATTTCTTCTTGACAAGGGAAGAATTCCTCTCGCGGATCCAGCACGGTGAAATGCTGGAGTATGCGGAGTATTGCGGCAATTTTTATGGAACGCCTGCCGGTCCTATTGAGCAATGGACTGCTCAAGGGGACGATGTTATTTTGGAAATTGAGGTACAAGGAGGCGCCCAGGTAAAAAAGAAGCGTCCGGATTGTGTGAGCATTTTTATTGTGCCGCCATCCATCGAAGAACAGGAAAGACGACTGCGTGGACGCGGTACGGAAGACGAAGAAACTATTCGCAAACGCGTAGCAGCGGCCCGTGAGGAACTTTCACATGCGCCGTCTTACGATTATATTGTCGTTAATGATTCTGTCGATCATGCAGTGCGTCAAATTAACCAAATACTTGCCGCGGAGAAGTTGCGTTTTTCCCGGTGCAGTGAAATTATAGAAGGAGTGCTGAATAACCATGCTGAAACCGTCTGCTGACCTGATTATCCCACCAGAGGAAAGTCGCTATTCTCTTGTGGTGGCCGTAGCGAAGAGAGCGAGAGAGATTGTAAGCGAGGCTGAAAACCGCGGAGAGATCCTTGTAGAAAAGCCTGTAGATCTTGCAGTGCAGGATTTTAAACATCATAAATGCCGAGTCATTGAGCAGCCGATCGAAAATGATGATGATGTTTACGAAGATGTTGTTTCTAACAGCGAAGAAAATCCCGAAGATTCCTATGAATCCAGTATACAGCTAGGAGAAGAAAGCGTCATTGCACAGGAGAATGACTGATTATGGAAACGCAGCCGATGCTGTTGCCTTTTCCTACTGCGCAGATTGCTATAGAGAATACGGCTTTTCATTTTGACAGACCGTTTACCTATCGTATCCCGGAAAATCTGCATTCCAAAATCCGCCCGGGCTGTCGAGTGGCTGTACCATTTGGTGCAGGAAACACTTTGCGGCAGGGTATGGTGCTTAGTTGCGAAGAAGGGACAAGCCTAGAGGGACTTAAAGAGATAGCTGCATTGCTTGACGAAAATCCCCTTCTTGGACCAGAGATGTTGGCGATGGTGCAGTGGCTGAAAAATCGGTATTTCTGTACGCTGTTTGAAGCGGTTAAACTATTGCTTCCAGCAGGTATGTCGCTGCATTTGCGAGAGGGATTCCGTCTAGCAAAGCCGTATAAAGAACTGGATTCCACATCATTTTCGGAAAAAGAAGCAAAGCTTTTGCTTTTACTGTCCCGTCGGAAGAAGGGCGCCGAGCGTGAGGAAGTGTGTCGTGCTGCAGGACTGTCCCTCTCCGATAAGACGCTTGATCGTCTGTGCGAACAAGGTGTGGTTATACGTGAACGGGATATGGTGCGTCAAATTGGCGATGCTACCCGGCGCATGGTGCGGCTGTGCAGCGAATTGCTTCCGGAAAAAACCACTCCTAAACAGCGGGCAGTCATTCGCTTCCTGCAGGAAGCGGGGGCCGCTTCGCTGAAAGAGGTGTGTTATTATGCGGGGGTAACCGCGTCTGTCGTTAATGGATTAGTGGCGCGGGGCGCCGTTGAATTTTATGAATATGAAGTGTACCGCAGCCCATACAGCGGGGCGGCGGAGACTGTCTTTCGGGAGGGAATTGCCCTTTCGTCAGAGCAGCAGGCCGCTTTCGACCGCCTTTACCAGCAGTATGAGCAGGGGAAAGGCGGCGTTTCTCTTTTATATGGCGTTACAGGCAGCGGAAAGACCTCCGTTTTTTTGCGTCTGATCGATGAAGTGTATCCTTCCGGCCGTGGTATTATTGTAATGGTGCCGGAAATTTCCCTTACGCCGCAAACGGTTTCTGTGTTCCAAAAGCGGTACGGAAACCGTGTGGCTGTATTCCACAGCGGACTAACGCTGGCGGAACGGCTCGATGAGTGGAAACGTGTACGCCGTCGGGAGGCATCTATTGTTGTAGGAACACGGTCGGCTGTGTTTGCGCCGTTTGATGATATTGGCCTTATCGTGATGGACGAGGAACAGGAATATACCTATAAATCGGAATCCTCCCCACGGTATCATGCGCAGGATGCTGCAAAGTTTCGGTGTGCTTGGCATAAAGCTATGTTGGTGCTCTGTTCGGCTACACCGTCGATAGAAAGCTTTTATTTTGCACAAACAGGGCGCTATACGCTTTTAAAGCTCTCACAAAGATACGGGAGCGCACAGCTCCCTCTGGTCGAGACGATAGATATGAACCTTGAACTAGAGGAGGGAAATAACACCATTCTCAGTGCACGCATGGTAGAAGCGTTGCAAGAAAATCTTCTGCGTAAAAAGCAGTCGATTGTTCTGCTCAACCGCCGTGGCTATCATACGTTTGTGTCCTGCCGCAGCTGCGGGCATGTGGTTCAGTGTCCCAATTGCAGTATTACGCTGACCTATCACGCGGCAAACGGCCGGCTTATCTGTCATTATTGCGGCTATTCCGTCCCATTTTCCAATACCTGTCCTCAGTGCGGAAGCAGCGATATGCGCTGTGCCGGTACCGGTACGCAGCGGGCAGAGCAGCAGCTGCGTGATGCTCTGCCACAGGCAAAAATCCTTCGCTTAGATGCCGATACCACCATGGCACGGTTCTCTTATGAGACAAAGCGGGAAAGCTTTGCGCGTGGTGATTACGATATAATTGTGGGAACACAGATGGTAGCTAAAGGATTGGATTTTGAAAATGTGACGCTTGTGGGGGTGCTGTCGGCGGATCAATCGCTATATAGCGATGATTTCCGCAGTTCGGAACGGGCATTTGATCTGCTTACGCAAGTAATTGGCCGTGCGGGACGAGGAAGGTATGAGGGACGTGCGATTATTCAAACGTATACGCCGGAAAATCCTGTGATCCATCTAGCGGCGCTTCAGGATTATGATTCTTTTTATGAAGATGAAATTAAGTTCCGGCGGGCGATGCTGTATCCGCCGTTTGCAGATATTGTAGTGGTCGGCTTTGTGGGGGCGCAGGAGGAGAAAACCCGCGATGCAAGTGTTGTTTTCTTAGGAATGCTGCGCGATCTTGCAAAGAAAGAGTATGCGGATCTTCCTATGCGTGTGCTTAGTCCATCGCCGGCTCTGATTCAAAAAGTAAGCAATAAATTTCGGTATCGACTCATTATCAAATGCCGATACACCAAAGAATTTCGAGAGATGCTCTCGCGGCTGCTCATGGCGTTCGGTGCGCGGAGGGAATATTCCTCCGTGACAGCCTTTGCCGACTGTAATCCGGATGTCATCCTATAAAAAGCGGTGAATATGCTTTGTAGGTTGTATGCAGGCTGCGCTTGTGCAGATAAAATTGTTAGAAATGGAGGACTGACACAGTGGCAATTCGTAATATTATAAAAGAGGGCGACCCCATGCTGAATAAGGTGTGCCGCCCTGTGGAAAAATTTGATGGGAGGCTGGCCCAACTTATCGATGATATGGCGGAAACAATGAAAGAAGCCAACGGCGTCGGACTGGCCGCACCGCAGGTGGGAGTGCTGCGCCGCGTTGTAGTGATCGATGTGGGAGATGATCATGGACTAATCGAACTTGTAAATCCGGAAATTGTTGAGCACTCCGGTGAACAGGAGTGTGTGGAGGGCTGTCTCTCCTCGCCAGGACAATATGGTATTACCAAGCGTCCCGCCAAGGTCAAAGTGCGCGGCTTTAGTCGCAGCGGCGAGCCAGTGGAGGTAGACGGTGAGGAACTGCTCGCTACAGCGTGTTGCCATGAGATTGATCATCTTAATGGAATTTTGTTTAAAACGCATGTGCTTCGCATGCTGGATCCGGATGAAGTGGGCGGAAAGTGAGGCGATTTTTATGAGAGTGCTTTTTATGGGAACTCCTGAATTTGCCGTACCGTGCCTGCAAAGTCTTTTGGATGCGGGCCATGAGATCTGCGGTGTATATACTCAGCCGGATAAGCCGAAAGGCCGCGGTTACACCATGGCTCCGCCGCCGGTGAAGGTGTTGGCGCAGTCTTATGGGATTCCGGTGTTTCAGCCAAAAACACTGCGCAGCGACGAAGCGGCCGAGGAGATACGTGAGCTGGATCCCGAGGTGATTGTCGTAGTTGCCTACGGCAAAATCCTTCCCAAAGCGATTTTGGATATTCCCGCGTGCGGATGCGTTAATGTGCATGCCTCCCTTTTGCCAAAATACCGTGGAGCCGCGCCGATCCAGTGGGCGGTGATCCGTGGAGAGAAGGTTACAGGTGTAACTACTATGTACATGGCGCAAGGACTGGATACAGGTGATATACTTTTAAAATCCGAAACCGAAATCGGTCCTGATGAGACGGCTGGCGAACTGCACGATCGCCTTTCCCAGATGGGCGCCCAGCTTATTGTCCGTACACTTGCTGCGATGAAAGAAGGAACCTTGACACGTATGCCGCAGGATGATTCCCTTTCATGCTATGCGCCTATGCTTAGTCGCGATCTTTCTCCTATTGATTGGACGAAACCGGCTCAAGAAATTCACGATCAAGTGCGGGGTCTCTCACCATGGCCTGTGGCCAGTACCCTTTGGGAAGGAAAAACATTGAAGATCCACAAAACGAAGCTGCTTCCCCATGTCGGCGGTGTTCCCGGCGAGGTAAAACCCGGAAAGACGCTGGTAGTCTGCTGCAGCGATGGTGCTTTGGAGCTTGTAACGGTGCAGTATGAAGGCGGTAAGCGTATGGCCGGTTCGGATTTCCTTCGGGGTCATCCTTGCCGCGCGTCTGTTATCCTTACTTGAGCAGCGGACGAATAGGGGAGGCAACGTATAAAGTGTAGCAGCCAATGGGGCGGAAAGGTAATTCTATGGGATTTTATTTTTTTGATTACACCTACTTTGTATATATCATACCGGCGCTTCTCATCTCACTTTGGGCACAGGCAAAAGTAAAATCGACGTTCCACAAATACTCCTCCGTAAAGACGACGCGCGGTCTGACAGGACAGGAAGCGGCTCGGCGTGTTTTGGATTGGGGAGGCGCATATAATGTTGGTTTTCAAAGAATAGGAGGAAGCCTGACAGATAATTACAACCCCTCTACTAATATGATCAGTCTATCTGAACCTGTTTATGGAAGCACATCCATCGCATCTGTCGGTGTTGCAGCGCACGAAGCGGGCCATGCCGTACAGTATGCCACAGGATATTTCCCCATCCGGATCCGGGCGGCTATCGTTCCGGTGGTGCAAATTGGTTCAGGACTGGCGATGCCTCTGATTATTATTGGGTTGATTTTGCCGGTGCAGTATGATTTTGTTGTAAATCTGGGTATTTTGCTGTATTCGCTTTCAGTCGTATTTTCACTTCTGACATTACCGGTAGAATTCAACGCTTCAAGACGTGCCATACAGGCTCTCTCCGAAACCAATATTCTTACGCAAGAGGAGCTTTCCGGAGCGAAAAAGGTTCTGTCTGCCGCTGCAATGACGTATGTCGCCTCCACTTTTACGGCCATCATGTCTCTTTTGCGTCTGCTTGCGATCACCGGCCGCAGAAGGAGGGACTGATATGGACGCTGCAAGAACAGCCGTCTATGAAGCCCTGCTGCATGTAGATGTAGAGGAAGGATATTCCAATATTGTGCTCGATAAAACCCTGCGGGCCCACGGCCTGCAGGGGCGCGACGCGTCTTTTGCGTCGGCATTGTTTTACGGCGTTTTGGAGCGCAGGATCACACTCGATTGGGTGCTCCGGCAGTTCTCTAAAACGCCGCTTGAGAAATTATCGCCGCCTGTGCTGGAGATCCTGCGTACGGCTCTGTATCAGATCCTTTATATGGATAAGGTTCCGGCGTCGGCGGCAGTCAATGAAGCCGTCAACTGCGCCAAGGCAGATAAAAAAGCGGCAAAGGCTGCCGGTTTTGTCAATGGCGTTCTCCGTTCGATCCTGCGCGATAACGGCGCTCACAGGTTTCCACCGGAAGAAGACGGATCTCTTTTGGCTCAGAGCGTGCGGTATTCCTGCCCGGAATGGATTATAAAACTATGGAGGCATGCATACGGTGAGCAGATCACCGAAGGATTGCTGGAATCTCTTTGCTGCAGGCCTCCGATGTACATCAGAGTCAATACCCTGCGTACCGATATGCAAAAGCTGTGTACCGTGCTGGAAAATTTTGATGTGAAAGCGGAGCGTGTGTCCGGAGTGCCGGATGCCTTGATGCTTAAAGAAACAGGCTCTATTGCGGAGCTTCCCGCTTACAAGGAAGGGCTATTCCATGTGCAGGATCTCTCCTCTCAAACCGTGTGTGGATTGCTTGGCGCCAAGCCGGGAGAGCGCGTTATGGATGTATGCGCTGCGCCGGGAGGCAAGTCGTTTACCATCGCGCAGCACATGGAGAACCGCGGAGAGCTGCTGTCGTTTGACCTGTATAAAAAGAAAGTGGGACTTATCCGGCAAGGGGCGCAGCGGTTAGGCCTGACGGTCATCCGTGCCGATGTGCGCGACGCTGCAAACCCCAGTAAAAAGTTGGAAGCGGCCCAGCGTGTTTTATGCGACGCCCCCTGTTCCGGATTGGGGATCCTCCGCCGCAAGCCGGAGATTCGCTACAAATCGGAAGAGAGCATCCGCGGCCTTCCAGAGATTCAAAGAGAGATTTTAAACGCTTCGGCGCAGCTGGTTCGGCCCGGAGGTGTGCTGCTATATTCGACCTGTACGCTCAACCCCGAAGAAAATTCCGGCACAGCCTCCCGTTTCCTGATGGATCATCCGGAGTTTGAGCCGGCAGCGTTGGAGCTTCCCCCGTGGGTGAAACGCGCTTTAAAAGAGCCGGAGCACGAAATTACCTTTTTGCCTCACATTCATGGAACAGACGGTTTCTTTGCAGCTTTGTTCCGTCGAAAAGAAGGATAACTTTGGAAGAAAAGAGGGATGGCGTAATGCCTGTCGACATCAAGTCGATGACAAAGGAAGAAATAAAAGATGCTTTTATTGCAGATGGCCTGCCTGCGTTTCGTGCAAAACAGGTGTTTGCATGGCTTCACCGCGGCGTAGAGAGCTTTGAAGAAATGACGGATCTGTCCAAAGATCTGCGCACAAAGCTGGCGGAAAAATATTACATCTCTGTGACAACTATTGAAAAGAAGCTGGTTTCCAGCTATGATAATACAGTCAAGTATCTTCTGTGTCTGCCCGACGGGGAATATGTGGAATGTGTGTTGATGGAATACCACCACGGGATGACAGTGTGTATTTCCACTCAGGTAGGATGTCGCATGGGCTGCACTTTCTGTGCTACCGGTCGCAGTGGATTTTCTCGCAACCTGCGGCCTTCCGAGATTCTTTCTCAAGTGCAGACTATTCAGAAAGACGCAGGACGGCGCATCTCTAATATAGTGCTGATGGGAATGGGGGAACCGCTTGATAATTACGAAAATGTTCTACGATTTTTGCAGCTTGTT
>CALWIX010000031.1 GCA_944380825.1 uncultured Clostridia bacterium
TCCCAGCCCGGAGCACACCGGCCCCGGGTTCTGCGGCAGACGCAGATAGGTGTGGCGCGTTTCGTCCATCCAGCCGTTTTGGGAAAGAAGGGGCTGGATGGGCGTTTTGGAACGATGCAGGCGCAAAATTTCGTCAAAGGCGGGCTTTTCTCTGGGCTGGCCCATTTCATCTAAGAATCCGCTGGCGCCGGTGATCACAATGCTTCCGCCGTTTTGGATAAATTTACGGATTCTCTCGGCTTGATCGTTGCTGACGGCGGCAAGATCCGGCAAAATTATCACCCGGTACCGGCTGCTGTTTGGATCCAACTGACTGGTGTGCAGCGGCTGGTAGGGGATTCGAGCCTGGGTAAGCGCACGCGTAAATCCGCGCCACGGCAGTTCCATACGCTCATGCGTTTCGTTTTTTCCATAAAAGAGGCTGTTTTCTTGACTCCAAAGCAGCGCCACCGTACTGCACGGCTCGCGGTGATAGAGATACTCTTCCTTCTCTTTGTGCCATTTCATCAGCTCTTTGCAGGCGGAAAGCTGACGGCGATCCTCCGGCGCGCCGCCGATAAAATGAAGCCACGGGGAAAGCTGGCCGGAAATCCCTTCTGCCAGCCACAGCTGTGTCTCCGCCGCCGGATTGGAACACAGGCGGAATACTCTTCTCCCACGCACATAGTTCGCAATGCTTTCCGGATGGATCTTATCATATCCTGTCAAACTGCTGAGCACACCGCCGTATATTCCGTTCTGTTCAAACCCATTATATTCGTCGCGCGCCTGATAATCCGAAAAAACGATCGGAGCCCTGCGGCTAATCTCCAGCAGATTGCAGAAATACGGCGCGGCGGGATTTACGTTCATCATGCCAAGCCAGAGACAGTCGGGATCCTCCTTTGTGGTTATACCGTTAAACAGATCCCAGATCTCCGTACGGCACTGAAGGCTCCATACAATCCAGCGCCGGTAGACAGGATCGTCAAAATCGGCGGCGCGGGGAAGCTCCATTCCGCAGTCACGCCGGAATTTTTCGCGGCAGGCATCACAGTAACAGATCTTCTCTCTGCCCATCCCTGCCCAGCTGTTGTCGGTGAACCCGTCCGGATGGTATTTGCGGATAATTTCCCGCAGAATTTCCGGGATATATTCCCGATAATAGCCGCCATTGACGCACGAATAGTACCGGCCGTCGTTTGTGCGGTAGGGGGATCCACTCACATCAACCGTAAACCACGCGGGATGCGCTTTATAAAAATCGTCATTGGCGCGGTTAATATCCATCCGGGCCAAAACGGTCAATCCGTGCCGGCGGGCAGCATGAGTAAATTCCCCGAGAAGATCGCGGCCTTCCAATGTCCGTGCACGGTATTGCAGCGGATTGTCGCTGGGATAATAGGCGACAATTCCGGCGGCGTTGACGATAATTCCTTGGATTTCGTTTTCTTCCCAAAGTTTTTCCCAATCCGATACACGGCACCGAGCCGGATCCGTTTCTGTCAGATTCGTCTGCATCCACCGGAGCGTTCGTTCATACCACGGAACCTTCCGTTCCATTTTTATCCTCTCCTTCCCTGCGTGAGAGAAAAATCACATCGTAATCCGTTAATTCTTTCATCGTAAAACAAACGCCTCCCTTTTCTTCCCTAAACGGCAAATTGTCGCCTGTTTTCAAGCTGAACACACTTTGGCATCCCGGCGCATGGCAGCAAAAATGTATCTTTGACAGTGGGATGGGCGAAAAAAATGTAGTACCGTTATATCCCGTCAAATTGATTAAATGAAGCAGCCATCCATTGTCTACACGAGAAAAACAGACTTCGACCATATCAGGGGCATCTGTTTGCAAATTTCGGGGGATACGTCGGCTTTCGATCAAATCCAGCAATAGGTTCCGGTGCTCCTGATAGCCGTAGCGGTAATAAAGCGTACCGAGCATAAACGGCAGCAGAATGCGGATGCGACTTCCGTCTTGCGCCACCCCTCCCGCACAGTACGAAATGGGAGGCGCGCCGTAACACAGCTCCGGGGGACCGTATCTCGACGGCGGGATCACCGGCAGGATTCCATTTCGGAACGAACACACCGGAAAATCTTCGCCGTCAAGAATCACTTGATCCCGCATGGGAAACCGTTTCCACAGCGATTTGTCGCGCACATCCAAATAAGCGCTTTTCAGATTTCTCTCCACCCGGATCCTCTTTCCCTTAAACAACTGGGAAAGCTCTCCCGCATTTTGGGTAAATGCAGGTCCGGTAG
Organism: uncultured Clostridia bacterium; assembly: GCA_944380825.1. Taxonomy (GTDB): domain Bacteria; phylum Bacillota; class Clostridia; order Oscillospirales; family Acutalibacteraceae; genus Gallacutalibacter. Next base: position 2,245 of record CALWIX010000031.1, read on the forward strand.
CTATTAGATCTGCCTGTGGAAATAAATTCGTGTCGAAAGTAATGTTCGGGGCGATGACAAGCCGGTAATCCTTCCGGCAGGCGCTAAGCTGCTCTTGCAGCACTACATCAAAGAGCAGATGCGCTTCTTTCAGCGCACGAAAAATTCCGCGGTACTCCGCCCCGCCCACGGACGGCTTTATCAGTAGAATCGGCGCTTCGGAATGGAATCCGAGGTACTTTGCCGCTGTACGTTCTTTCAGTTTAAAAATCTCTTGGACAAAATCGAACGGCTCCGTTTCGGGATAGCCGTCAAACACGCCGATGATGCAGTAGTCAAGGCCCGCTCCCGCCGCTATATTCTGAAGCAGGCGAATCTTTGTCAGATGCTTCGACACGCCCATAAACCGGTAAAAAATATCGACCGCGTTGATGGCGCAGTTACTGATCGACTTTTTTTCGAAACTCCCCTTAACTGCCATCACATTATCAGACGCCGAATAGATCCAAAACGGCAGCGGCCGGCTCAGCGCACTGTTTGATTCCGCTCGGATTAAATCGACTTGATCGTCAGTATAGGTGCAGATGGCGGTCTGCGGCCGGATCGATTTTACAAGAGTACGGATACGGGTCATCATTTCGTGGATCGTCTTTTTTTGAAAAGCGCGATATACTGAAATCTCCGGATCGTCTTCCCTTACAGGAAGCTCTTTGCCGCAAAATGCCCAAAACGCCTTTTGGCAGTTTTTACACTGACAGATTCCGTGGTATGTCTCGCTGTAATCGCGCGTCTGGTATCCAAACATATTGAAAAAGATACCGTCTACCGGGTATTTTTCCAGCACTTCGCGGATCATTTCCAGAGAGAATTTCTGTTGATATTCTCCATTGACACACGTATGCACCATGCCGTTGAAAGAAACGGTTCCCCCCTTGAGAGAACGGTAAAACCAATCGGGATGATCCTTTTCAAACGATTCGTGCGCTTTGCTGAAATCGAACCGAGCTATGATGCGAATGCCATTTTGATGGCACTTTTCCGTCAGCTCGCCGAGTACGTCCGAGCGCAGGTACGGGTTTTTATGCTGGAATGGCAATTGGGTAGGATAAAACGCAGAAATTCCTCCCGCACCTACCATCAAGGCATTCGCGTGAAATTCCTTGATATTCTGGATCAGGCGATCTACATCCATTCCTGCGTCGATTTCGCGCAGGTTGCACTGCATCAGACGAAGATCGTTTGACATCCACCAATCGCTCATATAGAGACTCCCCCCTCTTCACAGAGGATCTCAAACGCATTCCATACCTCCAAACGCTCTATTTTTACACAAACCACACCGTTTTCCCAGAAAAACTCAACAGGCACATCATCGATCAACGCACGGATCCCCACAACTGGCCTTTCGGTGCGCAGACGGAAGGAGAGCCCGTAAAGAGGCACATTATCACACAGCGGCCTTTCGCCCACCCCGTTTATCAAATGGACAATCCAGCGGTTTCCTTTGGAGAATACCGTTGCTTGAACCCCTGCGGGCGCTTGCATTTCAAACAGAGGCTTTTGTTCCAGAAGATACGAAAGAATATTTTTCCAAAGAACCATGTGTTCGTTTAAAGCAAACTCCGAAATCAGCTGCGAGAGAGGGAAAGACACATATAGAGCACATCCTGTACCATACCGGTTGAGCAGAATCAGCGGCACTTCTGTTTGAGGACACAGCAGGCTTGCGCGCTCCGGTGGGGAACCCACCGCATCTAGTGGGGCAAACGGAGGTACAAGCGTAGCTAGTGTTTGGGCGCCGTCTTTCGGGAGTATGTACCATGTCTTGCCTCTATGTGGAAGAAGTTCCGTAGATTCCAGCCCTTTTTGCAGCTGTCTCCCTTCAAAACGCAGGTACGATGCCGCAAGATAGGGACTTTCATACAAAATTCGCTCGATTCCCAATACCGACATCATCTGTGTCGCCGGACGGCCGCATTCCTTAATAAGACATCCCCCGCCGGAAACGTATTTTTCTAGCACATCGGCGAGTTTCTCATCCTGCGTAAACCCTTGGGGCAGGATCACTACACGATACTTTTGCAGCGCCGGCAGCGTGATTTGATCGGGACAGATGATCCCAAACGGGATTTGTCTGCGGATCATGGCCTCGGCATAACCTTGCGCTTTTCCTTCCCAA
>CALWIX010000032.1 GCA_944380825.1 uncultured Clostridia bacterium
GTCGCGGTCTATTCCGGGAAGACACAATGTTCTCAACGCGCTGGCAGCCGCGGCGGCAGCCGATTTGCTCGGTGTTTCCGCTGCACAGATTGCAGAAAGCCTACACCGCTTCACCGGGGTGCATCGCCGTTTCGAGATTCTCGGAAACTTTAATGGGATTACCGTTGCGGACGATTTTGCCCACCATCCCACTGAACTCACCGCTACTCTTTCTGCCGCTATGAAAATGGGATTTCAGAACGTTTGGGCAATTTTCCAACCCCACACCTTTTCACGCACTTATCTGCTGCTTGATGAATTTGCAAAGGCTCTCACTATTCCGGATCACGCCATTCTTTCAGAAATCCTGCCTGTGCGTGAAACGAACACCTACGGTATTTACGCCAAGGATCTAGCCGACAAAATCCCCGGATGCGTCTGGTTCAAAACGTTTGAGGAAATTGCATGCTATGCTGTGGCTCATGCTCAGCCGGGCGACTTACTTCTAACACTGGGCGGCGGAAATGTGTATCAATGCGCTAATTTGATTGTTGACAAATATCGCGCTATGGAAGCCAAATAAATGTAGCAGAAATCTGTCAAAAGGCGCGTCTTTTGCGCTATTACCTTTTCCTTTTAGCAGGGCTTCCCTGCTTTACACTTTTCCAAAAGTTTTACAAATCTTTTATATTTTTCTCCCTGTATCAATTTCTTTGCTTTTACCTTATGTATGACAAAAGCCCCATCTTATTACGGCCTTTAAAATGCCGTAAAGATCGGGCTTTTTCTTTTTGCTTTTTGTATTTTAATAAGCGGCGCTTAGCGGATTAAGTACGCCGTAATTTTTATTTTCCATATCGTCGATATATTGAATCGCTTTTCCCGCACCAAGAACAACGCAGTTTTGAGGCTCCTCTGGGATGGAGACCTTCATCTTTGTTTTTTTCGCCAAAAGAGCTCCCAGCCCATACAGCGCTGCGCTGCCTCCTGTCATAACGATACCGTCTGAAAAAATATCGCTCATAAGCTCGGGTGGGGTTTTTTCTAAAACTTCCTGTGCCACACGCACGATCTCCATTGCCGGTTCTATGAGGGCCTCAAGAACTTCGTCACACGATATATCAACCGCCTGCGGCAAACCGTTCAAGGCATTCCTACCCTTTACACGGTATGTTAAGATTTCTTTACGTGGATAAACGCAGCCGATTGCTATTTTTGTTTCCTCCGCCATTTTTTCTCCGATAATCAGATTATAATTACGGCGCACATATTTGATAATAGCCTCATCCATAGCGTTTCCCGCTATCTTGACGCTTTGCGAAATGGCAATGCCGCTCAAAGAAATAACGGCTATGTCGGTTGTTCCGCCGCCCACGTCGATAACCATGCTTCCATGCGGCGTAGAAATATCAAGACCAGCACCCATTGCGGCTGCGATAGGTTCTTCAATCAGACAGATTTTTCTTACACCTGAAGAGCTGATAGAATCTACTACCGCACGTTTTTCTACTTCTGTGATCGCACATGGAACGCTTACCACCACCCGCGGCATGAATACCTTATTTCCACCTATTTTTTTTAGATAGCTGCTGATGATATATTGCGCCATATCAAAATTGGAGATCACACCATTCGTAAGCGGGCGGATCACAGAAATACGCTCTGAGGTTTTTCCTAACATGAGGTATGCTTCTTTTCCAATTGCTAAAACCTTATCTGCCTGTTCATCGTATGCTATCATAGCGGGTTCGCTGAGAACAATCCCTTTCCCATCTAAATAAATTTTAACGCTGTCTGTTCCAAGATCGATTGCAATATCCGTACCAAGCAAGATCATCCCACCTTATCAGAGCTAGTATTACCCATTATAATATAGAAAACACGGCTTTTCAACATATCTCCGCTTAAAAAACATTCCATTTATCTACTGTGCTCCTCCCCATGACGGTTGTTGCAGATACGCAGACTACCTTAACCGCACCGGCTTCCAGCAATACCTGTGCACATTCTGCACAGGTAGATCCTGTTGTGACGACATCATCTACCAAAAGTACATGTTTGCCTATTGTTCGTTTTGCGTCATAGATTCGATAAACGCCTTGGACATTCTCTTTGCGCTCTTCCATATTTAAATTGTGCTGACTCTCATTTTTCCGAAACTTTTCTAAAAGAGGATAGTACGGTATTTTCAGTTCCCGACTGACGCTTTGCGCCAAAAGCTCCGCTTGATTATACCCACGCTCTCTCTTTTTCTTTGAGGACATAGGCACACAAGTAATCACATCAGCAGCTTCACTGGGCAGAACATGGTTGACTGTCCATGCCATCTGTTTTCCAAAAAAGAATGCCAGATCCTTTCGTCCATAAAATTTCAGTGCATGAATCGCTCTGCGTAATTCTCCTTCATAAAGATACGGTGCTACAGACAAAACCGCATTTTTCTCTTTTTTATTTAACCATTTTTGGTAGAGTTTGGGTTGAATTTGAGGATTATTTTCACATTCTGCGCATATTATTTCCTCTTGGCGAAGAGATTTTCCGCAAAAGAAACATCTACGTGGAAACAACACTTCTAAAATCCATAGAAAAAGCGAATTTTTCATTTCTCATCGCCGCCTGTTAAGAAATAATAAAGTCCGGAATAACGTCTCGTTTTCCGATCGTTGTCTACCATTTTTCGAACAACTTCTTCGCGACCCACCATAATCAACAGAGATTTCGCGCGTGTGATAGCGGTATATAGAAGATTGCGGTAATACAGCTGACGCGGTCCCGGAAACATGGGGATAATCACCGCTTGGAACTCGTTGCCTTGGCTTTTATGCACCGTCATTGCATAGGCCAACTCAAGTTCTTGGGCACTTTCGCTTCCGTAAACCACCAGCCTATCATCTATTTGAACGGTAAGCGTACCAGCACGTTTATCCACTTCTAACAGAATCCCCACATCGCCGTTAAACACACCCTCTCCGGTAGTTCCGTCAGGTTTTGCCCACGGAAGGCTGTAGTTGTTTTTCGTCTGCATCACCTTATCGCCTTCACGAAATAAACAACCGTCGATATGAATCTCTCGTTTGGTAACGCTTGGTGGATTCACGGCTTCTTGGAGCTTTTTATTCAGCTCTACCGTTCCCAGATCTCCTTTTCTTGTCGGAGAGAGTACTTGAATATCATTTAGCGACGAATAACCGTAACTTGCTGGAAGACGCGCTACATATAGATCTACTACTGTGGAGCATATCTGCTGCGGATCCCGAAAGGGAAGAAAAAAGAAATCGCTGCTACGCACACGTAGCTCCGGCTGGATTCCCGCAACGATCCTATGTGCATTGGTGACGATCAAACTTTTCATCGATTGCCGAAAAATCTCTTTAAGATGTACTACCGGCAGAAGAGCTGAGGCGATAAGATCGCCGAGCACATTACCCGGACCCACAGAAGGAAGCTGATCGCAATCTCCCACCAAAATCAGGCGGCAGCCTAATGGCATGGCGCGAAGGAGATCCGAAAAAAGAAGCGCATCCACCATCGACAGCTCGTCCACAATCAGCGCGTCGCATTTAAGGAGATCACGCTCGTTTTTGCCAAATACAGGGTGATGGCGATCGTCCCATTCTACATGAAGCAGACGATGGATCGTCTTTGCCTCCTTACCTGTTACTTCTGACATACGTTTAGCAGCCCGTCCTGTAGGGGCTGCTAAAAAAACTTTTTCTCCCTGCGCCTCTAAGATAGCAATAATCGCGTTGAGGGTGGTCGTCTTTCCTGTTCCCGGACCTCCTGTTAGGACAAGGGCGCCTTCTGAAAGTGCTTGTGCAATCGCCTGTTTCTGCCCTTGTGCATATTGGATCCCTTCTTCTTCTTCAATGGTAGCGATGTACTGATCCACTCCGGCAATCGGTGGGGCAGGATACCGACGCATCATAAGAAGCCGCTGTGCCGCGTATACTTCCGCTTGGTAGAGTTGCGGAAGAAAAATATATTCTTTTTGCAAAAAATTTACCGAAATTACACTCTGGTGGCTTTTCAGAATTTCCAGATTATCTTCCGCAAGCTCCTGCGGCACCTCCAACAAACGACACGACGCCACAAGCAGCTTATCGGCCGGAATACAAGTATGGCCATTGGTTAAATTGTGACGCAGTACATAAAGAATTCCAGCTTGTACACGGTGTACATCATCTTTTGGAAATTCCAAGGACTGGGCAATTTGATCAGCACGGGCAAAATCGATGGCAATTTCATCGATGCATAAAC
>CALWIX010000033.1 GCA_944380825.1 uncultured Clostridia bacterium
GGCGCTATTCTTGTCACAGTTAATACGGCTTATAAGATTCATGAAGCGGAGTATTTGCTGCGTCAATCGGATACGCATACGCTGGTGATGATTGATGGATTTAAAGATTCGCCGTATGCGGAAATTATCCAAACGCTGTGCCCAGAGTTAGAAGACTTAACGCCGGGGGAGCCTTTGCATGCACAGAAGCTGCCGTTTTTGCGCAATGTTATTACAGTAGGATTCCATCAGACTGGGTGCCTAACATGGGAAGAGGCGCTGCAAAAAGGTGAAACGGTTCCTATTGAACGTGTATATCAACGTATGGCGATGATTAGCCGTCATGATGTATGCAATATTCAGTATACATCGGGCACAACGGGTTTTCCAAAAGGCGTTATGCTCACGCACTATAATGTTGTAAATAATGGAAAAAATATTGGCGACTGTATGGATCTTTCTACTGCCGATCGTATGATGATTCACGTTCCAATGTTTCATTGCTTCGGCATGGTGTTGGCGATGACGGCCTGCATGACCCACGGCGTTACCATGTCGCCTATTCCGGCGTTCTCACCGCGTCTGTCGCTTGAGTGTGTCAACAAAGAAAAGATTACTTGTTTCCACGGTGTTCCTACCATGTTTATTGCTATGCTGGAACATCCGGATTTTGAAAAAACAGATTTCAGCTATATGCGCACCGGCATTATGGCAGGCAGCCCGTGTCCTGTGAAGGTGATGCAGGATGTAGTAGAAAAAATGCACATGACGGAGATTACCATTGTTTATGGTCAGACAGAGGCCTCTCCTGGATGTACGCAGAGTCGTGTGGATGATCCAATGGATGTGCGTGTGAATACAGTTGGCCGGAATCTGCCGGGTGTGGAGTGTAAGATTGTTTCTCCTGAAACAGGCGAGGATTTGCCGGATAATGTGGACGGCGAATTTGTAGCACGTGGATATAATATCATGAGGGGATACTATAAAATGCCCGCCGCAACGGCAGCGGCCATTGATGAGAACGGCTGGCTACATACAGGTGATTTGGCGCGCCGCCTTCCGGACGGGAACTTTAAAATCACGGGACGTATTAAAGATATGATTATCCGCGGCGGTGAGAATATTTATCCGAAAGAAATTGAGGATTTCATCTACCATCACCCCAAGGTAAAGGATGTTCAGGTCATTGGTGTACCGGATCAACAGTACGGCGAAGAAATCGCGGCCTGTGTGATCCTCAAAGATGGCGAAAGCTTGACAGAGGATGAGCTCAAGGATTATGTACGTACGCATATGGCTAAACACAAAACCCCTCGCTATGTGCTGTTTGTCGAGGATTTCCCCATGAACGCCGCAGGCAAAATTCTAAAATATAAAATGCGAGAGATGGCCGTCGATTATCTGCATCTTCAGGCTGCAAACGCCATTGAAACGGCATAATACGACAAAAAGGACGCGTCTGGAATAGAAATCCAAGGCGCGTCCTCTTATTTGTTTTTCTTAAAATTTTTAAAGGGTGAGTCCCAAAATCTTCTCCGCATTTTGATAGAGGATCTTTTCCGATTCCTCTTCACTGAGCCCAAAGCTGCGGAACGATTCCAGCTCCTTTGTATGATCTCCCATCGGAAAATCAGTCCCCCACAAAATGCGGTCGGCTCCATACATTAAAATGAGTTCTTTTGTATGACGGCAGCCCATCATAAAAATGGCACTGGAGGTATCCAGATAGCAGTTCCTATGCAGCAGATATTCCGCAGCAATGTCGAAAACAGACCATCCGCCAAAATGGGCCGCAATCACTGTAAGTTTAGGAAATTCATCCAGAACGGCGGCTAACCGGCGCGGGTGGGAGTAATCGTATCGATAATCCCCACAGTGCATAAGAATGGGAAGACTTCTGTTTGCACAGGCACGATAAATGGTTCCCATAGCAGAACAGTCCATATTAAACTTTTGAAAATCCGGATGGAGTTTGATGCCTCGCAGTCCCATAGAAATACATCGATCTATTTCTTCCTCGGCGTTTTCCATCTCCGGATGAAGCGTACCAAATCCGATCAGTTTTCCGGGATGCTCTCTACAAGCTTGGGCGATAAAATTGTTGATACTTTCTACTTGATGCGGTACAGTCGCTACAGAGTGCACAACAAAAGCGTCCACAGAAGCTTTTTCGCCGCTTTTCAGAAGTGTTTCTATACTGCCATCATGATCCATAGTAACCCCGTAGAAATTCCCTACGCTTTCTGTAGCTTTTTCTACAATTTTTTGTGGGTAGATATGAGCATGAAAGTCAATGATTTTCGACATACAGTTTCTCGTTCCTTTCCCCGATCGTGATCGAATTTATACTTGTTTTCTAAGCAATCCCCAAAGATTTCTGTTCGTTGTTAAAAAAATAAATTATAAAGATTCTTTTAGATATAGTGTATTTTATTTTCCAAAAAAAGTCAACGGGCATTAAATATATGTACTATTTTTTATATACATAGAAAGCGTTTAGAAAAATATAGTAGAACTTTGCTATAAATAATTACTTGCACACAGGAAAGAGAGAAATGAATATAAATATAAAATTAGTTGCATCTGATTTAGATGGAACGTTATTAAAAAATGATCATAAGACAATATAAAATCATAGTATTTGTACAATTCGTGAAATGATTTTTCGTGGAATTCTATTTGTTCCTATTCCTAATAGACTTGTAAAATTTGTTGAAAAAGAGAAAATGGTTACAAAAGATCTTTTTCAATTTGTGCTTGATTCTAATATTTGTATTGAAAAAATTAACTTTCCGTTTCTTCCTCAAGGAGAATATCATTCTATTTTAACTGCCCTACAATATTTCTCTAATATTTGCATTTCTAGTTCTGGTCCTGAAAATATGGAGATTACAGATAAAAATGCAAACAAGGAAACTGCTTTAAAATCATTATGTAATCTTCTCGGTATTAATTTAAAAAACACAGTTGCTTTCGGTGATGCTCAAAATGATAAGAAAATGTTGTATGCAGCAGGCGTAGGTGTTGCTGTAGCTAATGCTAAAGAGGAAGTTTTAAAAATTGCAGATTGTATTACTCTCAAACGAAGAGGATGGGGTTGGCTATTTTATTGAAAATAATATTTTTGGGTATGGTTATGAAAGGATTTCAAGAGATGATTAAAATACTATTCGTTTGCCACGGCAGTATCTTGAAAAGCCCTGAAAAAACCTGATGTACCAATGATTTCACGGCTCGAAAAGGTGCTTACTACACCACAACTACACCATTTTTGAAAGAGCCTTGAATGACAATGGAACGAGGTCGGAGCCGAGAGGAGCAGCAATCGCCTATAAGCGGAAAGTTCCTACTGCCTCTGATAAAAAAACAAGGAGCAGCCTTTTTTCAAGGCTGCTCCTTGTTCTTTCTACCGGTTTTGGGCCTTATAATTTTCACCCCAAGCCCGCATGGCATCCAAAATGGGATTCAGACTTTTTCCAAGCTCGGTCAAACTGTACTCGACCCGTGGAGGAACTTCCGCATATACTTTGCGGCTAACCAACCCTTTTTCCTCCATATCCCGCAACTGGGCGGTGAGAACTTTCTGGGAAACGCTGCCGATGGACTTTTTGAGTTCTCCGAACCGCTTTGTTCCCGGCATGAGGTCGCGCAGGATCAGGACTTTCCATTTATCACCAATCAGCATAAGCGTTGTTTCTACCGGACAGGCAGGTAATTCTTTTATTTGCTGCATGGTATCACACCTTCCAATAGTTTCTTTTTGGTAACTATAGCACAATAAAGTGCTTACTTTACAATAGATACTTACGGAATTATTATAATTTTGCAAGATAAAAATTGCAATCCCCAAAACCCACATTTCAATCAGGAGGTATTCATTATGAATGACGTCGTAAAGTTTTTGCAGGAAAATCCCGTGCAGTATCTGGCCACTGTTGGCCGCGATGGTAAAGCTAAGTGCCGCCCCTTCATGTTTTCCGGCGAGATGGACGGCAAGCTGTGGTTCTGCACCAACAACCAGAAGGACGTCTACAAGGATATGCAGGCCAACCCCAACATCGAGGTTTCTGTTTCCAGCCCGGCTTATGCGTGGATTCGTCTGAACGGCGAGGCCGTTTTCGAGAACAACATGGCCGCCAAGGAGATGTGCATCCAGAACCCCATTGTCAAGGGGCAGTACGGCGAGGCCACCAACCCCATCTTTGAAGTGTTCTATTTGAAGGGTGCCCATGCGGTAATCGCTGACTTCTCCGGCAACCCGCCCAAGGAGTACGACCTGTAAGAAGACATTTTCAAATATCTTCGGGGCAAGGTGAAATCCCTGACCGGCAGTGACAGTCTGCGAACTGCAAGAGCAGCCGAAACGGTGCAAATCCGTTACCGACGGTAAAAGTCCGGATGAAAGAGGATATGACAAGAGCAGCCCCGCAAGTGCCAGATTTTGCGGGGCTTGTTCTTAATCTAAATCATATCTCAGCAGGAGAACCATGGAGAAAACTATTACGATTCAAAAGAAACCATCCATTCAGAATGTGCGTATGCTCACAATGACCGCCGTACTTTCTGCCATCGCCTTTGTGCTTGCCTTTTTTGAATTTCCGGTTCCGCTATCTCCGTCGTTTGCGCGTATGGATT
>CALWIX010000034.1 GCA_944380825.1 uncultured Clostridia bacterium
AGCGGTATTTTTGAAAGGCTCTCCGAATCGGGAGGGCCTTTCTTTTTTTCGGGAAAGGATGAGAAAATTGGTCTATTTTACGTCGGATCTTCATTTTTTTCATGAAAATGTCATCTCTTTCGCCCAAAGGCCGTTTGAAAATGCCCAAGAAATGAACGCCGCCCTCATCCGGCTGTGGAACGAGCGTGTCTGCCAAGACGACGACGTCTACATTTTGGGCGACGTCACCATGAAAGGCGCCGGGATGGCGCAGCAGGTTATCAGCCAGCTGCACGGGCGCAAGTACCTCATCCGCGGCAACCACGACCGATTTGCACAGCAAGCGTCGTTTCCGAAGGATTTGTTCGTCTGGGTGAAAGACTACGCCGTGGTTAAGGCGGAAAATGCGAAATTTGTGCTGTTCCATTACCCGATCGCCGAGTGGGACGGTTTTTACCGCGCGGCGATCCATCTGCACGGCCACCAGCACAACAGCAGGCAGTATAATGAAAAAAATCGGGAGGCAGGGCTTCTGCGCTATGACGTAGGCGTAGACGCCAACAACATGGCCCCCGTCAGCGCGCAGGAAATCCTGCGGTTCTTCCAGCCGCTGACAGCGCCCGAAGAATAGGAGGATATATAACCATGACAAGACGTGAAGAACGGGAGCAGGCATTCGTGCTGATCTTCCAGCAGAGCCTCAACCACGAGACCATCGATCAAATTATCGACACAGTAGAAATGGATCCGCAGGTGACGATCTCGGATTTCGCTGCCAGCACAGCCCTCGGCGTAGAAAAAGAGCTGGCGGCCGTAGACGCGATCATCGAGCGGAATATTCGCGGCTGGAAGCTTTCGCGCATTTCGAAAGTATCGCTGGCGCTTTTGCGCCTTGCATCTTACGAAATGCTTTTCGAGCAGGAGATTCCGGTGCGCGTGTCCATTAACGAGGCCGTAGACCTCGCCAAAAAATACGGCGGAGCGGACGACGCGCCCTTTATCAACGGCGTGCTCGGCGCGGTAGCGAAGGAGATCGGCAGGGAATGAGCGGATTTTTGGGTATCGATACCAGCAACTACACCACCTCCGCCGCGTTTTACGACGGCTGTATGGTCATCCAGAAAAAGATCCCTTTGCCGGTCAAGCAGGGGCAGCTGGGCTTGCGGCAGAGCGACGCGGTATTTCATCATGTGCAGCAGCTGCCGCAGGCGGTGCAGCCGCTTTTGCGGGACGTTCATCCCCGAGCGGTGGGGGTGTCGGCGCGGCCGCGGGATCAAGAGGGGTCGTATATGCCCTGTTTTACGGTAGGTCTGGGCGCGGCGAAGATGCTGGCGGCGGCGTGGGGAGTGCCTTGCTACGAGTTTTCGCACCAAGCGGGCCACATCGCGGCGGCGCTGTACTCGGCGGGCCGGCTGGATCTGCTCGAGCGCCGGTTCCTAGCGTTCCACGTTTCGGGCGGCACGACGGAGGCGGTGCTGGTGCATCCGCACAGCGAACAGGTAATCGGGGCGGAAATCGTCGCGTCCTCGCTGGATCTCAAAGGCGGCCAAGCCATAGACCGCGTAGGCGTGATGCTGGGGCTGCCGTTTCCGGCCGGACCGCGGCTGGAAGAGATGGCAAAGTACAGCCGCAAGCGGTTTACCGTGCGTCCCTCGATGAAAGGGGCGGACTGCTCGCTTTCGGGAATCGAAAACAAGTGCAGCAGTATGTATAAGCAAGGCGATCCTCCGGAGGATGTGGCGCGTTACTGTCTCGATGCCATTCTTGCGGCGCTCGACGCGATGTGCGGCGCGCTTTTAGAAAAATACGGCGATCTTCCCGTGCTGTTTGCCGGCGGCGTAACTTCCAACACGCTGCTGCGCGAAGCGCTTTCGGAAAAATACGGCGCGCTCTTCGCCCAGCCGGCGTTTTCTTCCGACAACGCGACAGGAGCGGCGGTGCTCGCTTCGGTGATGGCGCACCGGGAGGGAATTGCATGAAAGCCCCCGCCGTACTCACCGTCACCCAGCTCAACACCTATCTCAAATCGCTGTTTGACGGCGATTCCCATTTGACAAATCTCTATCTTAGCGGCGAAATCTCGAATTTTACCGACCACTACCGCTCCGGCCATCTGTATTTTTCTCTCAAAGACGAGCGGTGCAGTGTGCGCGCGGTGATGTTTGCCTCCAGCGCGCGGCGGCTGCGGTTTGTGCCGCAAGACGGGATGAAAGTGCTGGTGCGGGGCCGCGTCTCTATTTACGAAGCCTCCGGACAGTACCAAATGTATGTGGAGGATATGCAGCCGGAGGGCGCGGGAGCGCTGAGTCTCGCCTTTGAGCAGTTAAAGAGAAAATTGGCCGCGGAAGGATTATTTGATGCAGCCCGAAAAAAGGCGCTGCCGCGTTATCCCATGCGCATCGGGGTAGCCACCTCTCCCACCGGCGCGGCGATTCGAGATATTCTGCAAATTTTGCAGCGGCGCTGGCCGGTGGCGAAGGTGATTTTTTGTCCTGTACTGGTGCAGGGAGACGGCGCAGCGCAGCAGATTGCGCAGGCCGTGCGGCGGTTTAACCGCCTTGGCTGTGCGGATGTGCTGCTGGTAGGGCGCGGCGGCGGTTCGGCGGAGGATCTTTGGGCGTTTAACGAAGAAATTGTGGTGCGGGCGGTAGCGGAATCGAAAATCCCGGTGATTTCGGCCGTAGGCCACGAAACAGACTTCACCCTGTGCGATTTTGCGGCGGATCTGCGCGCTCCCACTCCCTCGGCGGCGGCCGAGCTGGCCGTGCCGGACGGCGCGCAGGTGCTCGCGCAGATCGTTTCGTCCCGCCTGCACGCCCGCGCGGCGCTGGAGGAAAAGGTTCGGACCGGATACGCGAAACTGGAGGCAGTGCGTTCGCTGCGCGTCATGCGCGACCCGCAGCAAATCGCGGATCTGCGCCGTGCAAGGCTGGATTCCCTCGCCGCAAGAGTGCAGCATACGGCCGCCCGTCGTGTCGATGGGGAGCAGGCGCGCTTTTCTGCGCTTTGCGCCAAGCTCGACGCTCTAAGTCCCCTGCGGGTGCTTTCGCGGGGATATGCGGCGGTGTCGCGCGAAGACGGCGCGGCGCTCTTTCGCATAGGGCAGGTAAAAGCCGGAGATACTGTAAAAATCAGGGTGCTTGACGGGCGGATCTCGGCCGTTGTTACAGCTACCGAAAGCGTTTCGGAAGGGCAGGAGGAACCGGATGAATAAAAATATGACATTTGAAGCGGCAATGGATAAACTCGAGCAGATGGTGGCGCGGCTGGAAAGCGGCGACGAAACGCTTGACAGCAGCCTGAAGCTGTATGAGGAAGCGGCGAAGCTTTCACGGTTTTGCAGCGAAAAGCTCGAAACTGCCAAACAAAAGATCCAGCAGCTTGGCGAGCTGGAAGGGGAGGACAAACAGGATGCATAACACACAGTGGGAAAAGTGGCAGAAGGAAATGGAGCTTTGGCTCGACAAAGCGCTTCCGGAAGCGGACGTGCCCCAAAAGAGCGTTTTTACGGCCATGCGGTACAGTCTGCTCGGGGGTGGAAAACGCATCCGTCCGATGCTCGTTTTGGAGTTTTGCCGCCTGTGCGGCGGTCAACCGGAGGCGGCGGTGCCGTTTGCCTGCGCGGTAGAGATGATCCACACCTACTCGCTCATCCACGACGATCTGCCGTGTATGGATAACGCGGATCTGCGCCGGGGCCGGCCGTCGAACCACAAAGTCTTCGGAGAAGCCGCGGCGCTGCTTGCCGGCGACGGGCTATTGACGGCGGCATTTGAAACGATGCTCAGCGAAGATGCCCTGCGCCTTGCGGGAGCGGATCGTGCGGCGCGCGCGGCGGGAATTCTCGCGCGTGCGGCAGGCGCTTACGGCATGGTGGGCGGCCAAGTGCTGGATCTGGCGGCGGAAGGGCAGAAGGCGTCTTTGGAGTATTTGCAGCAGATGGACAGCCGCAAAACGGGCGCGCTGATCGTGGCCTGCGCCCAAATGGGCTGCGCGATCGCCGGAGCAGACGACGAAAAAATGGAAGCCGCCGGCCGGTACGCGGCGGCGCTGGGGCTCGCGTTCCAGATTCAAGACGACATTCTCGACGTCACCTCTACGGCAGAGGAATTGGGCAAAACGGTGGGCGGCGATGTGCAGAACGAAAAATCCACCTATGTTTCGCTTCTGGGGCTTCAAAAAGCGCGCCAGCAGGTGCAGGCTCTGACACAAAAGGCAAAGGATGCGCTCGCCGTATTTGGAGAGCAGGCCGATACTTTATGCGATTTGGCCGATTCTCTGGCCTGTCGGGCAAAATAATGGATTTAAGAGGCAAAATCGCAGAAAATACGCGAAAATAAGGGCGTTTTTGCTTGACAAGAGCGGGAGGATATGGTATGCTAGTTAAGCCGCATATTGCGGGCTTCTAAGCGGAGCAATCCCGCCCGAGATAGCGAGTTTAATGTAAAGGCAGGGCCTAAATTCATGTATGCAGTAATTGAAACCGGCGGCAAGCAGTACAAGGTACAGTACGGCGACGTTATTTTCGTCGAGAAGCTTGCGGCAGAAGAGAACGCAACCGTAGAGTTTAAGGTAATCGCTCTTGGCGGCGAGGATGGTTTGAAGGTAGGAGCTCCTTATGTAGAGGGCGCTTCCGTTACCGGCAAAGTTCTCAAAAACGGCAAAGCGAAGAAAATCACGGTGTTTACGTACAAAGCAAAGAAAAACGAGAAGCGCAAGAAGGGTCACAGACAGCCCTACACAAAGGTACAGATCGAAGCTGTCAACGGCTAAGATATGATCCTTGTAAGCTTTTTTACCATGCCGTCCGGCGAGCTGACAGGGTTTAAAATGTCAGGCCATGCCGGCGCGGGAGACGCGGGCAGAGATATTGTGTGCGCGGCGGTTTCCTCGGCGGCGTATTTGACGGCGAACGGTATCACAGAAGTCCTGCACGTGGATGCATATACAGAAGTGGCGGAGGGAAAAATGCTTTTGCAGATCCGCTCGTGTGACGCACCCGTGTGCCGCGATTTCTTACAATCCCTCAAGCTTCATATTTTGGGGCTGGAGGAACAGTATCCGAAGAACATTAAGGTGAGTTATACGGAGGTGTAAATTATGCTGAAGATCAATATTCAGTTGTTTGCGCATAAAAAAGGTATGGGTTCCACAAAGAACGGCCGTGATTCCGAGTCGAAGCGCCTTGGCGTGAAGCGTGCGGACGGTCAGTTCGTTCTTGCCGGAAACATTCTGGTAAAGCAGCGCGGAACACACATTCATCCGGGCAACAACGTGGGCATCGGCTCTGACGATTCCCTGTTCGCTCTGGTGGACGGCAAAGTGAAGTTTGAGCGCCGCGGCCGCGATCGCAAGCAGGTCAGCGTGTATGCCGTAGAGCAATAAGCTTGCAGTTTTGAAAATCCCGGGAGGCCGTGCCACGCGCTGTCCCGGGATTTTTTTGTTTGCTAGGGCACTATTGATCCGGCCCCTGCTGGGGCTTGGCGGGGAGTAAAGATTTAGTCTCCGCCCGGGGGCAGCGTGCTCCTGCGGCGCGGCCCGATATAAATTGAGTCAAGGCACAGCCTTGGGAGGTAAGGAATGTTTGTAGATTACGCGAAAATCAAGCTGAAAGCAGGCAACGGCGGCAACGGCGCAGTAGCCTTCCATCGGGAAAAATTTGTGGCGGCAGGAGGTCCCGACGGCGGCGACGGCGGCCGCGGGGGCGATATTCTTTTTCAGCCGGACGATAATTTGTCCACGCTGGCGGATTTCCGCTACAAACGTAAATATAACGCCCAAAACGGAGAAAACGGCCGCGGCCGCAACTGTACAGGTAAAAACGGAGAAAACCTGATCATTAAAGTTCCGCGCGGCACATTGGTGCGCGAAGCCGAAACGGGCCGGCTGCTGGCCGATATTTCTACCGACGAACCGCAGCTTGTTGCCAAGGGCTGGCGCGGCGGCTGGGGAAACAGCCATTTTGCTACGCCGACGCGTCAGGTGCCGCGGTTTGCGAAGCCGGGCATTCCGGGAGAAGAGCTGGAGGTGCAGCTGGAACTGAAGCTTTTAGCGGATGTGGGGCTGGTAGGTTTTCCTAATGTAGGAAAATCCACCCTCATTTCCGTTGTCAGCGAAGCCAAGCCCACCATAGCGAACTACCATTTCACCACCCTCACGCCGGTGCTGGGCGTAGTGCATATGGGCGAAGGCGACTCATTCGTCATGGCCGATATTCCGGGTCTAATCGAAGGCGCAGGTGAAGGGGTAGGGCTGGGACACCAGTTTTTGCGCCATGTGGACCGCTGCCGCTTGCTAGTGCATATTGTCGACGTATCGGGCAGCGAAGGACGCGATCCCATAGAGGATTTCAATATCATCAACTGTGAACTGGAAAAATTTGATCCCCAGCTCGCAACCCGGCCGATGATTGTGGTGGGCAATAAGTGCGATTTGGCCACCGACGAGCAAATCGCCGAATTTAAAGAATATGTTGAGGGCCGCGGCTACGAATTTTTCCCGATTATGGCGGCGATTCGCTATGAGGTTGATCCGCTGCTGAACCGAATTCGCGAGCTGCTCAGCAAGCTGCCGCCGATCCGCCGCTACGAGCCGGAAGCCGCTCCGCAAAAGCCCGTAGAGGATATGACGCGCCGCGAAGTGAAGATTACAAACGAAGACGGCGTGTATATGGTAGAAGGCGAATGGCTCTTGCAGGTTCTTAACTCCATCAATTTTAACGATTACGAGTCGATGCAGTATTTCCAGCGCGTTCTCATCCAGTGCGGCGTCATCGACGCTTTGCGCGAGGCCGGCATCCAAGAGGGCGATACGGTAAGCATCTACAACGTAGAATTTGATTTTGTGGAATAAGGGGGACAAAAGGATGGATCGTCTTTATAACGAAGAATGTGACGTCAAATCCTTCAGCCCTCTGACGCTTGCTTTTATCGGAGACGGCGTGTTCGATTTGTTTGTGCGGGAGAGGCTCGTCTGCCAAGGAAACTGCCCCGTAAACCGTCTGCACGGCAAGGCAGTGGAACAGGTGTGCTGTTCGGCGCAGGCGGAAGCGGCAGAAAAACTGCTTCCGCTTCTGACGCAGCAGGAGGCCGATGTATTCCGGCGCGGCCGCAACGCCCACACAAACCACATTCCCAAAAACGCTACTCCCGCGTCGTACCACGCCGCCACCGGGCTGGAAGCTCTGTTTGGATGGCTGTATCTGCGCGGCGAGATCGAGCGCCTGCGCCAGCTTTTCTCGGTTGTTTGCGGATAAACGCCCTGCCCTTGGGGAAAGCTACTTTGCATAAAATCCGCAAAGTAGCGCAAGGGGGTGGCGGTGACGATCCGCAAAAAAGGAAAAATTTTTCAGTTATTTTTAGACGCATTGTTTTTTCTGCTAGGCGGAGTACTTTTAGCCGTATCGATTAAAATGTTTACCGCGCCTAACCAAATAGCTCCCGGCGGACTGACCGGTTTTGCGGCGGTATGCAATTATCTGTTCGGTCTGCCCATCGGCGCGGT
>CALWIX010000035.1 GCA_944380825.1 uncultured Clostridia bacterium
TGCTTAGCCATTTTTCGCTTACGCCGGCGCCTAATAGCCTTGTAAATTTTTAATTCTTTACTAATAGTATATCACAATTCAGCACGATGCTCAATGAGCGTGCAGTAGATTGACACAATCTCATTTCTTTGCGAAAACTCTTCAAAAGTCCAAAATCAAAAGCACATCCTTTAAAAGGATAAACGACTTTTATTTAGTATTTAAAGTCTTAAACTCTTTGAAACGCTGTTATTTCCTTATAAAACTTTTGCCTCATGTTTCCTTTTCAACAAGCTGATCCAGTGTGCCAAAGGTGTAACCCATGTCTTCCCATCTTGTAAGAAGATCGTCGAGAATATTGGCATTCGTTTGAGAGGTGCTGTGCAAAAGCACCACTGCGCCGGGATGGATTCGGGGAATTAATTTGCTGAAAGCCTCTTCCTTTGTAGGCTGCTGATCAGCATACCAATCGACATAAGCGAGACTCCAAAAGATAGTATGGTAGCCAAGCTGCTGCGCATTTTTCAAATTTTGTTCGCTGTATTTTCCCTGGGGCGGCCGGTAGAATTTCTGCATTTCCTGTCCTGTCACCTCACGATAGGCTTCTTCAAGCGAAACAATTTCTTTACGAAACGACTCTAAATCGGAAATTTGTGACATATCTGGATGATGGTAGGTATGATTTCCGACAATGTGCCCTTCGTCAACCATCCGTTTTACAAGCTCTGGCTGGGTTTCTATGTAGTTCCCCACTACAAAGAAAGCTGCCTTCACTCCATGAGCTTTCAGGGTATCCAAGATAGCCGGCGTGCATCCGTTTTCGTACCCTGCGTCAAATGTCAGATAGATAACCTTTTGCTGTCCATCGCCGGCATAATAGGAATCATACTGCGCCAAAAATTCGGATGTTGCATTTCCGACAGGAGTTTTTCCCTCTTCTTGAAAGCTCAACCCCCAGTTTCCTGCACCAGCAGAAGTTTCTACCACCGCAGACCACCGTGAACTTGAATAAACCACTGGGATGGCAAAAATAATTAGACAGCACATAAGAGCAAGTAAAATATGTTTCTTTCCTAAAATCAGCGTCATTTTTCTTCACCGCCCTCTCTTTGCATAACAAATGGTATGCAAAGGGCTTAGGCAATATGACTAGGACTTTTTTTGATACGGCAAAAGATAAGCCGCGGATTCTGTAGATCCGCGGCTGCACGATTTAGAAAAAGTTTAATTTTTCTTTCTTCGACGAGAAGAAGCTGTGGAGGAATCGGCTGCACTCTTTCGAGTTGTCGTCTTTGCGGCAGGTTTTTCCTGTGGAGCCTTTGCCGTTGTTTCCGTTTTGGTACAGGCCGTTTTTTCGGCTTGTGGGGACGTTGTTTTCTTTGTTCTTGTTGAAGAGCTGCGCGCTTTTTTTACGGACTTTTCCGCTTCCTTTTTAACTTCTTCAAGATGCCACATTTGGTTTTCGCCATCCATGTCGTCCCAAATCTGGAGCTTCGCACCATCTACAGCGGAGCTCCCTACAATGTCGATGCAGCGATCGTTACCACGAGCCTTGATTTTATAGCAGCCATCGCCGCCGTCTTCAAGATACCACTGCTGGTTCTCGCCTCCCATATACTCCCACTGCTGAAGCCAAGAACCGTTTTGTGTCCCGCCTGCAATAACGTCGATCGCTTTGCCCGTAGCCACATTGACAAAATATCCAAAATTATCGCCGGCACTCTTGAGCTGCCACACCTGAAGATCGCTGCCACTTGGATCCGCAATGCTTAAAAGGACACCGTTATCGTTGGAGTCTACATCGACTCCCAGAGCCTTGCCGTTTCTCTTAGAGAGGATCGTATAGTATTTATCGGAAACGGATTCCATTTTGATTTCTTTTTTTTCTGTCTGCATATCGATTCTCCTTTACAGAAAACAGAACTGCTAAAAACCTGCCCCACAACGCAAATAAATGCGCTACAGAGGGCTTTTCAGCTACTAACATTTCTATTATAACATGCTTCACCGTATTGTCAAACAAAGATATGGAAAAAAATGTAAAATCATTCTTTTCTTAAAACTGCTTACAGCAATAAAAACCCATTTTTTTATTTAATTTATCTATTATTTTTTGATTTACTCCTTCTAAAAATTAGAAAAATAGGAGAATTTACCTAAAATGTTTTTATTCTTTTCCTATAAGGCTATTACATTTATTGTTCGATTTCCTTCTACAAAATAAGCCACAAAACAAAACTGAGCTATTTTTTCTGGAAACGAAAAAAAATGAGACTGTATTACGAAATTATCACAAATTATGACAATGATTTTACCTACCTTGTATCTTTTAAAAAAATGATGTATTATAAAGAAAAACAATGGAGGAAGCTTTACATGGATGTAAATATCAAAAAGATTTTAACTTATTGCATTATCATTGCTTTACTTTTTCTTATATTCGGTATTATGTCCAAAAGCTGTTCCTACAATGTTATGCCGAAGGGAGTATTGGTTTCTTCCGTCGGTGAAGAATACAGCGAAAACGCTTCCGATTCTTCCTCTTTAAATTGATTACATCTGTCTATGAGAATACAAACATACAAAATCAGTCCTGCCCTATGCTCCGGCAGGACTGATCTTTTTTATTATGCTTTTTCAAAATTTTCCAGAACAGACACTGCCTCGTCGAAATATGCCTGCCATGTCTTTTCTGTATGGCCAAGAATACGCAGCTTATGTACATTGGAAACGGGGAATAAAAGCTTTTGTGCCGGACTGCTGAGCACCGATTGAGAAATGGCTGGACTGATCTCTCCAAGCATCGCATTGGGAAGGATAATTCCAACGGGACCAAGGATTACATCAGCACTGGCACAATTATAACAAATTGCATTCTCACCTGTTGCACCCTTTTGAGCTCCTGCCCGCATCATGTTAGAGGTAGCCATTGCATTTGTTCCCAGAACAGTAAGATCCGCCTCGGGAAACTGCGTTAGAACTTTCTCTACAATACTGCGTCCCAAACCGCCTCCTTGTCCGTCAATTACAAGAATCTTCATAAAATTTCTCCTTCCATAAAACTTTCCATCTATCTTATCAAAATCTTCCTTGTTTTCCTAAAAGCCTGTCAGAAAAAACCCGGCCCGGAAAGATCCGAGCCGGGACAGCCTATGTATTTTTGGAAGATTACAGGTACTGCTGAAAAAAGGTTTTAAGTGACTGCATGGCATTCTGTTCATCGGGGCCATCTACAGAAAGAACCACTTTGTCTCCACAACGGATATTCAGCGCCATTAGTGCAAACAATTTTTTTAGGTTTGCGCTTCTTCCATCCTTTTCTACCATCAGATCACTGGAGAATTTCTGCGCTTCTTTCACAAGCTGTACGGCAGGACGTGCATGAATGCCGTTTTGTTCCTTAATTTGATAGGTAAACTCCTTCATAAAATTCTCTCCTTTCCGATGCTTTTAGGGCTCCTGAAAACGTTTTCCATACTCGAAAAGGTGAAGTATTGGAATAATACTCCATTTTTACTTATTTAATTATAACATATTTTATAAAAAAATTATACTTATTTTTTGAAATTTTTTCTATTTTTTTTAGCTATCGATCTACATTTTTCTCGATAAATTTTCTTTTATAAAAAAAGAAGAAGAAATAATTTTGTTTTCCAAGTTTATTTACCTCAAAAATATAAAAAATGCACAAAATTCATTTGGAGATTCCCTAAGTTTTACGGTTGATATTTCCAAATAAATATGATAAAGTGTGGATAAGTAAAGCCAATTTTAAAACAGCGAAGGGGTCGAATGATGAAAAAACAGAAAATTTTTCCCAGAGGCGCAGGGATCCTGCTTCCTGTGGCAAGCCTTCCCTCGCCGTATGGGATAGGCACTTTCGGAAAAGAGGCATACCGCTGGATCGATTTTTTGAAAGAATCTTGTCAACAGTATTGGCAGGTACTGCCGATGGGTCCTACCAGCTATGGAGACAGCCCTTACCAAAGCTTCTCCGCGTTTGCAGGGAATCCTTATTTTATCGATCTTGAAACTCTTTTGGAGCAGGGACTGCTCTCTCGCTGTGAGCTTACAGAGGTTTCTTGGGGGGATTGCCCTGAAAGGATCGACTACGCCGCTTTGTATGCTAGCCGTTTTGGCTTGCTGAAAAAAGCCTTTTCACGCAGCCGTCATGAAAACACAAAAGAATATATACAGTTCTGTGAGCGTAATGATTTTTGGCTGGAAAATTACGCCGAATTTATGGCTTTGAAAATGAAATTTGCAGGCCAAAGCTGGCTTCAATGGCCGCAGGCTTTGCGGCTGCGCGACGCCAATATGCTTCGCAGCGTGCGTTCCGGCCTTGCGCAAGAAATTGCATTTTGGAAATTCTGTCAATTTCAGTTTGATTCTCAGTGGCAGGCGCTGCGCGCCTACGCCCATGAGAAGGGGATCGGAATTATCGGCGACATTCCGATTTATGCCGCGATGGACAGCGCCGACACGTGGTCGGAGCGAGAGGTATTTTACCTAAATAAAGATGGATCCCCCATAGATGTGGCCGGCTGCCCGCCGGACGCTTTTTCCGCAACGGGACAGCTTTGGGGGAACCCCCTTTATCGCTGGGATTATCAGGAAAAAACCCATTTCGATTGGTGGAAACGCCGTCTTTCACACACAGCACAGCTGTATGACATTGTCCGCATCGATCATTTTCGCGGCCTTGCGGGATACTATGCTATTCCGGCCGGAGAAAAAACGGCAGAACACGGTCAGTGGCGCAAGGGTCCCGGCCTTGCTTTTTTTGAAGCCGTGCGCGAGAGCCTAGGCAGTTCTAAATGGATTTTGGAGGATTTGGGATTTCTCACCCCGGATGTGCTTCGCTTGCGAAAAGCCGTTGGTGCGCCCGGGATGAAGGTGTTGCAGTTCGCATTTGATTCTCGGGAGGAGAGCGACTATCTGCCCCACAACTACGATAAAAACTGCATCGTCTACACCGGCACTCACGACAACGACACCATGACTGGCTGGATGAAATCTGCGTCGAAGGCCGATGTGGCGTTTTCCAAAAAATATCTGAATATCCGCAAAAAGAAAGAAGCAAGCTGGAAATACAACCGCGAGGCTTATGCGAGCGTCGCATCGCTCGCTATTATTCCCATCCAAGACTTTCTCTGTTTAGGAAGCGAGGCGAGAATCAATACGCCTTCCACACTAGGAGAAAACTGGACGTGGCGGCTGAAAGACGACGCCCTCACGCACGAACTCGCTACCAGAATCCGTGAACTGACTATCCTTTATTCTCGTAATTCGACTCATCAATCTAAAACCATTGAGGGTTAAAGAATAAAATCGTGCTGCATACTGCACCAAAGCGTCTGGATAAGTACGGGAGCGGCGGGTTTCGTTCGCAGCCCAAAAAATGTTACAACGAAAAGGAGGCTGGAAGAATGATCCAATTTCAGGAAAATATAGAGAGGTGTCTGCTGCAGGCTGGAGTGACCTGTGTAAAAGACGCCAACGTCAAACAGCTTTACCAAGCTATTTCACACGCGGCCATGGAAGAGCTTGCACCGCGCTGGACAAAAACAGAAGGAAAAAAACGCGCTTGCTATCTTTCGGCAGAATTTTTACTGGGCCGATTGATTTACAGTAACCTTATGAACTTAGGTCTGCTGGAAGAAGCAACAGACTATTTGCAGAAAAACGGGATTTCTCCCACTGTATTTGAGCAAATTGAAGACGATGCTCTCGGCAACGGCGGGCTGGGCCGTCTGGCGGCTTGTTTTTTGGATTCTGCCGCTTCGCAGGACATCGCCCTGGACGGATATGGCATTCGCTATCGCTACGGCCTATTTAAACAAAAATTTGAGGACGGGTTTCAAAAAGAATATCCCGACGACTGGACACGCTTCGGCGACCCGTGGAGCGTACGCCGGGAAGAAGAATCCGTTCTTGTGCGTTTTGCCGATCAAACTGTGCGGGCCGTTGCGTACGATATGCCGGTCATTGGCTGGGGCGGCAAATGTGTCAACACTCTTCGGCTTTGGCAGTCGGAACCTGTCGACACATTCGATCTAACGCAGTTTAACGGCCAAGACTATATCGCCGCTTCACAGGAACGTATTTTGGCAGAAGCGATTTCTGCTGTTCTTTATCCAAATGACGACACCCTCAAGGGCAAACAGCTGCGGTTAAAACAACAATATTTCTTTGCAAGTGCTTCGATTCAAAGTATTCTTAGACAGTACCGCCGCACCCACGGAGACGATTTTGCAAAGCTTCCTGAAAGTTTTGCCATTCAGCTCAATGATACGCATCCCGTCATCGCTATTCCGGAACTTCTGCGCATTTTGTGCGAAGAATATACCGTCCCCTTTGAACAAGCCTTTGCCATCGCTCGCGAAACGTTTGCTTACACCAACCACACCATTATGGCGGAAGCTTTGGAGAAATGGGATATCCCGCTGTTTCTGTCCGTCGCCCCCCATGTCTATCCCTATGTTGTCATGCTGCACAACCGGCTGCGGCTCGATTTATCGGCACGCGGCATTTCAAAAGACGATCAAGCATCTTACCTGCTGATAGACGGCCGTCAGATCCACATGGCCCGCATGGCAATTTACGCCTCTCATTCTGTAAACGGCGTGGCTAAAATTCATACAGAGATTCTTAAAACCACAGCGCTCTCCGAATGGTATCGCCTATATCCGGAGCGCTTCAATAATAAGACAAATGGCATCACTCAGCGGCGCTGGCTGGCGCTGTGCAACCGCGAACTCTCTTCCTTTATTACCGATCGTCTCGGCAGCGGATGGATTACCAATCTTGACGAGCTGGAGGGACTGAAAAAGTATGCCGACGATCCGCATTCTCTGCAGCAGCTGCTGGAAATTAAGCAGGAGAAAAAGCGGCAGCTTGCCCAGTATGTACAGGCACACGACAATTTCTGCCTCAACACTCAATTCTTATTTGACATTCAAGTCAAGCGCCTGCATGAATACAAACGCTAGCTTCTCAATGCGTTCTCCATTTTGGATCTCTACTTCTCGCTAAAGGAAGGGAAACTCCGCGACTTCTTCCCAACGGCCTTCCTCTTTGGAGCGAAGGCGGCGCCCGGCTACTACCGCGCCAAGGGAATCATTAAGTTCATCAACGAAATCGCCAAAAAGATCAATTATGATCCCGATGTAAACCGCCTCATGCAAGTGCTTTTCGTGCAGGATTACAACGTATCTTACGCCGAAAAGCTGATCCCGGCAGCCGACATCTCTGAGCAGATCTCCACTGCCGGTACGGAGGCCAGCGGCACAAGCAATATGAAATTTATGCTCAACGGCGCCGTAACGCTGGGCACGCTTGACGGGGCGAACATCGAGATTGTGCAGCGGGCCGGAAGGGAAAACAACTACATCTTTGGCGCGACGGTCAAGGAAATCGAAGCGCAGCGCAGCGTGTATGATCCCAAAAAGCTGTATGAAAAGGAACCGCGGATCCGTCGTGTTGTCGATACCCTGATAGACGGCACTTTTTCTGACGGCGGCTGCGGCATGTTCCGCGAGCTTTACGACGCTTTGCTCAAGGGAGCAAGCTGGCATAATCCGGATCACTACTTCTTGCTTTTGGACTTTCTGCCCTACTGTGACGCGCGCCTGCAGGCCAATCGCGATTACGCACAGAATAAAGAAGCGTTTGCCCGAAAGTATCTGCTCAATATTGCCGGAGCCGGTCCTTTCTCCAGCGACCGCACCATCCGCCAATATAACGACGAGATTTGGCACCTATAACGCACAAATAAAAAGGGCGCGCTCTCCATAAGCGCGCCCCCAAAACTTACAATATTTATACGTTATCCGGACGGAACACCATCGTAACGCCGCCATGCTTCGCGATCATGGCTTCGCCCTCCTTCAAGGGACTAAACGCCGACCCTACGCCATACTGGAACGGAGTAAGTTCCATGGGCTTGCCCGCCATAATGTCGCGGCAAAGCTCCATAATCTCATCGATCGTGTGGCGGGACACGGGATTGTAATTCGGAGAACCCGGCTCTCCCGCATGGGTAAAGTGGCCACCCAGATGCGGCAGGCTGCCCTCTGGGTCGA
>CALWIX010000036.1 GCA_944380825.1 uncultured Clostridia bacterium
TGATAAAAGTCGTCCGTATGCATATGGACAGATATTTCCATATCGGATTCTTTTGCAAGAATGGACGCGACTGTGGTTTTTCCTGTTCCCGGCGCTCCCGTAATTATAACAATTCGTCCTTGTTCCATTGATATTTCCCTTTCAAATGCAGCTTTGTCCTCCTTGAAGATGTTTCATCTTTTGTATGGAAATAGGCAGGGAAATCCTATGGGACAATAATATATTTCCCCTTTGCACGCAGGGAGGGAGTACTGAGGATAGATTCCAGCTTATCAAGGCTGCAAACCTCGGCAATCATACTGGAAACATCAAGGCGGCCGGAATCTATTAAATCTAAGGCGCGTTTTTGCGTGTAAGGATTGATATAAGAAGCCTTCAGTTCCAATTCCTTTTGAAAAAGCTGAAAGGGTTTTAAAGAGATGGTCTGATCCGGTTTTGTTAGACCAAACAGCATAACCACCCCTTTATTTCCTACCAAATCAATGGCCTGCTCCATCGTTTCTGGCCGGCCAGCGCATTCGATTACCGTGTTAATCCACGTCATTCCACACTCCCGCAGTTTCGACTTAACATCCTCATGGAGCGGATCTATACAGACGTCTGCGCCCAGCTTCTTTGCTATCTCCCGTTTGCTCTCTACTGGCTCGAGCAGCGCTATTTTTGCCGCCCCTTCCAGCCTTGCAAGCTGAATCATCAGCAGCCCGATCATACCGCCTCCTATTACAATCACTTGATACCCGGGCTGAATATGACACAGATCGATCCCATGCAAACAACAGGCAGCTGGTTCTGTCATAGCGCCTTGTTCAAATGTAGTGTTCTCTCCCAGCCGAAATACTTGACGATAATTAACAGCACAATATTGAGCGAATCCACCGTTGACCGTCGTGCCGTAGCCTATCATATTTTCACAGTAGTGTGCCAATCCTTTGCGGCACGGATCGCATGCTCCGCAGTAACAATTCGGATCGACGCATACACGATCCCCTCTCTGAAAGCTATCTACCCTTTCGCCTACTTTCGTTATAATCCCGGAAAATTCGTGTCCTAAAATAGTAGGCGGAGTAACATCAGCAGCTCCTTTATCTCCTTCATAAATATGAACATCCGTTCCGCATACACCACAAGCTTTCACCTCAATGAGAACATCCTCCGGACCAACTGGGGGTATGGGAGAATCCTCTATTCGCAAATCGTGTTTTCCATAAAAAACGGCACTTTTCATTCTCAGTTCCTCCTTCTAACAGTATGACTTCTGGAGTAATTTCTATTTTTAAGTATACCATACAATTTCCCCTTCTTCTATCCACTGTGTTTCCAAAATTTATTTTAGAATTTTATTGACAGTTTTTTGCTCTTTTATTATAAAATATCCCTCCTACTGTTATCTGGTTGACGAGATAGAATAAACGACAATTTATGGATACTAATTTTTGCAAATCACTGATAAACTTTTTCTTCGCCTCTAAAGTATAACTACAATATCATAGCGGAACAATGAAATAATGAGGTGAATTTTATGAACGATTTAAATATTCGAAAAATTGCTCTAATTGGATGTGGTTTTGTTGGGGCAGCATCCGCATTCGCCATTATGCAAAGCGGACTTTTTTCTGAAATGGTATTGATCGATATAAACCGTGAAAAGGCGGAAGGTGAAGCGCTTGATATTAGCCATGGACTGCCCTTTGCCAAACCCATGAAAATTTATGCCGGCGATTATTCGGATTTAGAGGATGCATCTTTGATCTTGATTACGGCTGGAGCTGGACAGAAGCCGGGAGAAACGAGGCTGGATCTGGTAAAGAAAAATATTGCTGTTTTAAAATCCATTATTCCTCAAATTACCCACTACAATCGAGACGCTATTTTATTGATGGTTGCTAATCCAGTGGATATCCTCACCTATACAGCAGCAGTATTGAGCGGATATCCAGAAAACAGAGTATTCGGAACAGGCACGGTTCTGGATACCGCAAGGCTGAAATATTTAATCGGAGAGCATCTGCAGGTGGATAGCCGGACAGTGCACGCCTTTATTTTGGGCGAACATGGCGACAGTGAAATCGTTGCGTGGAGCAGCGCCAATATTTCCGGCGTTCCTTTGCAGGATTTCTGTGAAATGCGAGGCCGTTTTGACCATAAACAAACTATGATGGATTTAGCCGAAAGCGTAAAAAATAGCGCCTACGAAATTATTGAGAAGAAAAAAGCCACGTATTACGGTATCGCCATGTCGGTAAGAAGGGTATGTGAAGCTATCGTTCGGGATGAAAAGTCGATCCTGCCCGTCTCGTCGGTACAGCATGGCGCCTATGGCATCGAAGGAGTGGCACTGAGCGTGCCTGCTATTGTAGGAAAAGAGGGCGTTGAAGCCATTGTCCCGATCCATTTGAGCGAACAAGAGATTTCTAATTTGAAACAATCTGCCCAGACGCTTAAAAACGTACTGGAAACAGAGCTTAGAGACTAAATCTTCTAAAAAAATCAGGCGAAAAGATCCCCAGCTTCTATCGGGGCCTTTTCGCCTGATTCCTTTTAAATGACAATTCCGTTGCAGTGATCGATCTCGTGCTGAATGATCTGAGCCGTCCAGCCTGTGAATGTTTTCCATCTTTCTTGGAATTTTTCATTTTGATAGCGTACTTTTATCGATTTCCATCTTTTGGTTTGGCGTGTTCCTTTCAGGGAAAGGCAACCTTCCTGCACATGATAAGGATCCGATTTTTTGATAATCTCTGGATTGAACATGATTTGGTAGACACCTTCATTATCAAAAACAATGATACGTTTTCGAATACCGATCATATTGGCAGCCATCCCTACGCAGCCATCCTGATGGGCTTTCAAAGTATCGATCAGATCCGCTGCCACAGCAAGATCCTCCCACCCAGCCGGCTCGCTTTTTTGCGCCAAAAACGTTTCATCGGTACAAATTTCGCGGACCATAGGCTTTTCTTCCTTTCCTATCATTTTCTGTACATCAGCCGATTGCCTTTTTCATCACTTTAACATATTCACCGATATAGGATGGCGCATCCTTTCCGTGTTCCTCCAACAGCTTAACGACAGCGGAACCGACAATCACGCCGTCTGCCGTATCCGCCATTTTCTTTGCCTGCTCAGGACTGGAGATACCAAATCCAATAGCACATGGAAGATCGGTGTTTTGACGCACAGCCTCTACGATGGAGGCAAGATCAGTTTCGATTTCTCCCCTCATTCCTGTTACGCCTAAACTGGAGACAATATAGAGAAATCCTTCCGCTTCTTTCGCAATCATGGCAATACGATTTTGCGAGGTAGGTGCAATGAGCGAAATCAAATCAACGCCATACTTCCGGCAAAACGGTAAAAATTCTTCTTTTTCCTCATATGGAACGTCCGGCAGAATCAGTCCATCAATTCCCACCTTTTGGCAAGCGGAAAGGAACCGATCGGGTCCATAAGAAAACACTACATTAGCGTAAGTCATAAAGACAAGGGGGATCGTAATCTCTTTACGCAGCTGTTCGACAAAGTCAAAAATTTCGTCGGTCGTAACGCCGCCGCTAAGGGCTCGCAGATTCGCCCCCTGAATAACGGGGCCCTCCGCCGTAGGATCCGAGAATGGAATGCCTAATTCGATGAGATCCGCACCGTTTTCTGCTGCGGCACGCACCGCCGCCGCAGTGGTTTGCAGATCCGGGTCTCCACAGGTAAGAAATGTGATAAAGGCTTTTCCGTTTTCAAACGCTTTTTGAATATTACTCATGAAGATCCTCCCCTCTATACCGAGCAATCGCGGCGCAGTCTTTATCGCCCCTGCCGGATATGGTAATCACCATAATTTTATCTTTGTCCATCGTAGGAGCAAGCTTGATGGCGTACGCAACGGCATGAGCCGATTCAATGGCAGGAATGATGCCTTCCGTCCGAGCGAGGTATTCAAAAGCATTGACCGCTTCGTCGTCTGTAATGGGAACGTATTCAGCTCTGCCGGTATCGTGCAAATATGCGTGCTCCGGCCCAACACCGGGATAATCCAGTCCAGCAGAAATGGAATACACAGGGGCAATTTGTCCGTATTTATCCTGACAGAAATACGATTTCATTCCGTGGAAGATGCCCAGCTTTCCGGTAGCGATGGTCGCCGCCGTCTCAAAGGTATCAACTCCTCTGCCGGCTGCTTCACAGCCGATAAGCCGAACCTCCTTATCCTCAATAAAATGATAGAAGCTGCCGATAGCGTTGGAGCCCCCTCCCACACAAGCGAGTACAGCGTCAGGCAAACGGCCCTCTTTCGCGAGTATCTGCTCCTTTATTTCCTTGGAAATTACCGATTGAAAATCGCGTACAATCGTCGGGAATGGGTGCGGTCCCATGACGGAACCGAGACAATAGTGGGTATCTTGAATGCGGGTGGTCCACTCCCGAAAAGCCGCGGAACAGGCATCTTTCAGCGTTGCTGTACCTGTCTTCACGGGGATCACCTTTGCGCCTAGAAGCCGCATACGGTACACATTGAGCGCTTGCCGCTCGGTATCCTTCTCGCCCATAAACACGACGCACTCCATATTCATCAGGGCGGCGGCTGTCGCCGTAGCGACGCCGTGTTGTCCCGCTCCGGTTTCGGCAATCAGGCGCGTTTTACCCATCTTCTTTGCCAAAAGCGCTTGTCCCAGCACGTTATTGATTTTATGTGCACCGGTATGATTCAAATCCTCGCGCTTGAGGTAGATTTTCGCGCCGCCAAGATCCTCCGTCATCTTTTGGGCATAATACAGCCGCGACGGCCTGCCTGCGTATTCATTGAGAAGCTCGGTGAGCTCCCGATTAAATTCCGGATCCTTTTTGTAATGATTGTACGCTTCTTCCAATTCAATTACGGCATTCATCAGCGTTTCGGGAATATACTGCCCGCCGTGAATACCAAAACGCCCGTTGGGATTTGTCATAATTTGCCTTCTTTCTTTCTAACGGCGAAAACAAATTCCGCCATTTTCTGTTTCTCTTTGAGCCCGTTTCGTTCGATTCCAGAACTGACATCTACTCCATAAGGATGCAAACTTGTTATTGCATCTCCCACGTTTTCCGGATCGAGCCCCCCGGCAAGAAAATACGGCCTTGCGATATGCCGTATCAGCTGCCAATCGAACACAGCGCCGGTACCTGCTCCGGAATCTAGCAAGATATTGTCTGCGGTGCTGCGCTGCGCTTCAATGACATCTTGTAGCTGCCGGATTCGAAAAGCCTTCCAAATTGGTTTTTGGGTGAGCGCCCTCAACCGGCCAACATACTCCTCGTCCTCCCCGCCGTGAAGCTGAGCGATGTCGATTACACCGCTTTCCAAAAGCCTAGCGACCACAGCCGGATCCTCCCGCACAAAAACGCCCACTGCCTTAATAGAAGGCGCAAGTAAAGCTTTCAGTTTTGCCGCCTTTTCCGGCGGGAGATAACGGCTGCTTTTCTGTGCGAACACAAACCCGATATAGTCGGGAGAAATCTCGTTGGCCGCCTCTATATCGCAAAGCCGTGTCAAACCGCAAAGTTTGATCTTTGTCATACTCCCCCCCGCAGCTGCGCAAGCGCCGCCTTTTTGTCATTTGCCCGCATCAGCGCTTCTCCCACAAGAACGGCGTCTGCACCGATCTGCCGCAGCTTTTGCACATCACCGGGATCTTTCACACCGCTTTCCGACACAAACAACACTCCGTCGGGAATCTGTTGGCGCAGTCTGCGGCTGTTTTCTGTATCCACTGAGAAATCTTTGAGATTTCGGTTGTTGATACCGATAACGCGTGCTCCCACCGAAAGGGCAGTGCGCACCTCGTCTTCGTCGTGCGCCTCGACAAGCGCCGAAAGGCCAAGGTCATCACAGACGGCCAAATACTCACTTAGCTGCTTTGCGGTAAGGAGAGAACAAATCAGCAGTACGGCCGCCGCTCCTAAAAGTTTTGCTTCATAGATCATATAAACGTCTACCGTAAAGTCTTTACGAAGGCAAGGAAGTTTTACCTCTTGCGCAATTTTTTGCAGATACTCTTCGCTGCCCAAAAACCACTTTGGTTCAGTCAAAACGGATATGGCGTCGGCCCCGGCCGCCTCGTACTCTTTGGCAATTTGCAGATAGGGAAAATCCGGCGCAATCAGCCCTTTCGACGGCGATGCTTTTTTACATTCGCAAATAAAAGAAACTCCCGGTTTTTTCAGCGCCTTTTCAAAGGGAAATTCGCCTTTGGGCAGCGAAAACGCTCGACGCCGAAGTTCTTGTTCACAGACCTTTTCTTTTGCAAGCGCTACCCGCTGCCGGGCAGCATCCGCAATCTGATCCAAAATGGTCATGGCGTCACCTCCGGGCGGTTGCTGACTTCGATGAATTTTGCAAGCGTTTGAGCCGCCTTGCCGGAATCGATGATTTGGGCGGCGAGTGAGACACCCTCCTCTATACTTTCTGCCTTGCCGCATATGTACAGCGAAGCGCCCGCATTCATCAGCACGGCGTCGCGTTTGGGACTGTGCGCTCCATTTAAAATAGAACGGGTGATCGTCGCGTTTTCCTCGGGGGT
>CALWIX010000037.1 GCA_944380825.1 uncultured Clostridia bacterium
AAAATCCGACGCAGGCTGATCTATGCACAGGTCCATTACAACGACTCCTGCGGATATAGCCTCATAAATGTTCTTTGGAGAACTGAGGATGTATGCTTTCACAAAGTGGAATCTCTCATCTTTTGAATTAGCTACACCGGTCGTTTCTGCCATGGCAAGCAAGACCTGGTTTATCTTACCCTCGCCGCTGGTAAGATCTCAAGTGGCCAGATATTCGTCATGATAATATAAGGATACAGTTGATTCACCACTTGCTTTCAGGATAAACCCCAAATTGTTTTTCTTATTACCTTTGATGGTTGTAAATAGTTTTCTCTTTAGAGAACCGTCGCGTTTTGACGGGCGTTCATAACTAAAACGTTCGAATATTTGGTTAGGGCTCATTCCTGAGGTCGACGTTTGGTGAAAAAGAGTCAAATTGCTGGATTTGTTCTTTTTCAAGCGCATACCCTTCAGTTCGTATGTACCAAGATCTGCAAGGTGGATGTTGTTTTCGGGTATACCAAACTCTCTTTCGAGCACTTGGCCAATAATACCATCATCTTTTCTATATGTTCCTTCAGGGATGGGAATAAATCCTTTTTCACTGATTTCCCTGATTTTTGCAGCGACCTTCTCTTTCGTCCATGTCATTCCGATCATCTCGTTTCATAAAAGAATTTATATACTCTAACTTTGTGTCTGTTTTTCGCACACCGAAAGGACAAACTCTGCCATTGTCATCGCAGAGTTAACAAAAAGGCGCGCATGATGGTCAGCAATCGTAATCCGCTTGGCGCCGACGCCATGTGAATCACTGCCCTTGTTTCGCATTTCGGCTATAGCTGAAAGTATCTTTTCTAACCCTGAAAGCAATCCGTTTATACGCTTGTC
Organism: uncultured Clostridia bacterium; assembly: GCA_944380825.1. Taxonomy (GTDB): domain Bacteria; phylum Bacillota; class Clostridia; order Oscillospirales; family Acutalibacteraceae; genus Gallacutalibacter. Next base: position 874 of record CALWIX010000037.1, read on the forward strand.
CACGTCTTTGCTTTGGTGCATATTATAAAGCGCTTTTACTTGGCCGTATAGTTTTCCAATTTCGCCGCTTTCGGAAGGCGTTTCACCTTTCTTCTCGATAGCATAAATGAAAACTTCTTCTAAGAGCGTTCTGGATTTTGTAATGGCACTATCATAATTACCATCTACAACGTCTTTCATCGCCCGATCAGATATGTCTGAAATATATGCTCGATCTATCGTTTTTACTGCGGGTGCTGCTATTGTCACTGTTGATCCGATTTTTCGGATTATAAAAGCGTTTCCAATTTTGACTAGCTCGTTGCCACCAAAATATAGGGCACCATTGATTTGACCTATGACATCGTTGACGATTTGAGCATAGGCGTATTCTATGGTATCTGGATTGTTGCCTCGTAATTTATCTACAAACTGCCCTTTAGAAAAAAGATAAGACAGTAAATCCGATACTCGGTTATTCTGGATACAGTGCTCCAGCAGATCGTCAAGATATGCCCATCTACTTTGCGCTCCACCATTCCAGCCGTAAGATACCGGTAAGCCAAACTTATTTGAAATGTCGCACAGGGTTGGGCCGCTTAAATAGGGCATGGAAATTTTTATGCCGCTGTCTTCGCCGTTAATTTTAAGTGTTCCAAAATCCGTATCGCCATCCAAAATAGCTAAAATGCTTTTTTCGCGAAGCAGTTCAAATTTGCTGGTAGGGTTATTGATAGTCTTCATCTCCCGATTTTAAATTATATTGAAGACATTCGCAGTCATTCTGGTTTTATTTATAACTATCCATTAAGAAGTATAGCACAAAAACTTACAAATTTCAATGATATATGAGAAAAAGCCCCCAGATATGGCGTTTATCCATATCTGAGGGCTCTGTTCTTTGCCACTTGAAGGTGCCGTACAAACTAATGTTACGGTTTGGTCACTGTGGCGCACCCGCCTTCTGCGGGTTTTATTTTTTAATCTATCACAGTGTGCGCAGTGTCTCTACAAGGCAGAGTGCCGAGTTTTCGGCAAGTTCAATTTGTCTGGAAGGATCCGGCATGTTTTCTAAATAATGTGCATCAGAGTTTTGCAGAAGGAACATCCCTGCAAGTTCCGGATTTTGAAGCTTCATATGTTCAATATTGCCAGAAAGGCTAATTTCTGCCGCACGGAATCCAGCCTCTGGAGGAATTGCGCCGAGGCTGGCGATCACACTATAAGCGTTTTTGTCCACATGCGCCGGAAACGCCGTACCGCCAAAACTCTGGGCAAGCCCGAAAACCTGATTGACACTCACGGCGGTAGCGCTGATTAAAAGATCAGGTTCTTCGCCTATTTTTTTATCTTCCTCATCCAAAATCCATTGGTTGCCGAAGATTTTGGCATCGTTAGGAAAACGTATCCAGTCTATCCGAATCCGATTTTCAAAAGCGAGGGCCTGCTGTGGAGTAGGGAAGAGGCATACCACATGGGCCTCTTCTGCAGTTGTCAGCTCCATTCCGGGAACGACGGTGATTCCCGCCTTTATCCCTGCCTGCACAGCGGCAGGGGTATTGCGGCTGGTGTTGTGGTCGGTCAGGGCGATGATCTCATATCCTAGAAGCGCCGCCATATTGACCAGATTGTTAGGTGTCATATCGTCGCCGCCGCAGGGAGAGAGACACGAGTGCAGGTGGAGATCATACCAAAAGGCCCCCATTATGGCAGAAGCTCCGCAATACGGCGCGCTGCCTGATATGCCGTCATTTCCGTAGACAATACAGGGATCCCCTGCTGCTGTGCGCGGGTGCGGGCATCTTCATCTAAAGGGGCGGATTCCGTCAGTACAATACAGGCAGCGTCGGTGAGAGCCGCCACAGCGATAGCATTGACATTTCCCATTACCGTCAGCCAAATATCGCCGCTGGAGGCGCGTGCCATCACCCAACTGAGCAAATCGCCGATGTAACAGCCATGGATCTCTCGATCCATGCCGTCCTCTCCGGCTAAAAGCGAAAGATCCAATTTCTCTGCCACTTCTTTTACTGTCATGTTTTTACCTCCTGTTGCCCTCCATCCGGATCCGCAAACGACGAGAGCGTTGCGGCCATATTTTGAATTTGCTCTTTTAAGATAAAGATGCAGCCGCTTTTGCGAGAGTTCTCGCGTACCACGTCCTCCGCAAAGGCACGGCATGTGGGCGCGCCGCAGGAGCCGCAGTCCAGCCCGGGAAGTTCGTCGTTAATGCGATCAATTTCTGACATCATGCGCATCGCCTCGCCCAAATCATCCGAAAGCTTGAGCACCGGCGCAAATTCCAGATCCTCGTCCCATTTCATCTGTGGCGGAATGTCTCCCTTCAGGTGGTTTTGCGCTACCGGAAGGTATCGCCGCAGCGTTTGCAGCCGTGCTTTTGCCACATAGCCGTTTTCTACACACAGCACTCCGCCGACACATCCGCCGGAACAGGCGTTGAGCTCGATAAAATCCAAATCACGGATCCGCTCGTCCTCCAAACTTTCCAGCACGCGTATTACATTCTCGATGCCGTCTGCCGCTAAGTATTTTTCATCCAGCAGCGCAGCTGATTCGCCGCCGCTGGAAGCCCACCCTACGCCGATGATGCCGGACTTTGCCAAGGGTTCCGGCTGCACAACCTTCTCCATGCAAGAGGTTAAGCGCGTAAAGATAGTGCTGATGGCGATGGCTCCGTCAGCAGCCGATTTTTCGGGTCCAATGGGCACACGGATGTCCGTTACCTTGGCGGGACATGGCGTGAGGAAAAAGGCGCCGATTTTTTCCAGTGGAAGCCCCGTGCGCTTGGCTGCCTCCCGCTTAGCCAGAGACGCCGCCACTTCCATCGGCGCCTTGATAGGCAGCACATGACCGCATAAGTCGGGAAAGCGCACACGGATAAGACGCACCACAGCAGGACAAGCGGAACTGATGATTGGTCGTGGAATGATGTCTTGCGCGAGAATGCGGCGCGTCGCTTCCGAGACAAGTTCCGCAGCGCGAGATACTTCAAACACCTCGTCAAATCCCAGTCCCTTTAAACCTGTAAGGACGATGTCGATGTCGTCCAGATTGTTAAATTGTCCATACAGGCTGGGGGCGGGCAGGGCAATTTTATAGTCGAACGCCCCAATATTCTCGAGCGGATCCGAGTTTGCCCTTTTAGCGTGATGCGGGCACACACGGATACACTCGCCGCAGTCGATACAGCGTTCAGAGATAATATGAGCTTTTCCGTTGCGTACGCGGATGGCCTCTGTGGGACACCGCTTGATGCAGTTGGTACAGCCGACACATTTGTCGCTGTCAAGCGTGACAGAATGAAAAAAACGATCCAACCAAAACCGCCTCCGTTCAACGGTTGGCCAACACAGTCATATACAGCGTCGTCCCTTTGCCAACCTCCGTTTCAATTTTGAGCGTATCCGAATACTTTGCAATATTTGGAAGTCCCATCCCTGCGCCAAAACCGAGGGAACGTACTTTGTCCGGCGCAGTAGAGTAACCCGCCTGCATTGCTTTTTCTATATCTGCGATACCGGGGCCATGATCCACCATCTGGATTTCCACATTCTGCGGGGAAACTTCCACGAATGCCTCGCCGCCGCCTGCGTGGATCACCATGTTAATCTCTGCTTCATACATTGCGATTGCCACCCGGCGGATGGCATCAGAATTATAGCCAAGCTTTTTTAGTTTATTTTTTACATCACTGGAAGCTTCTCCAGCGCGGGTGAAATCATCCCCCGGTACGACATAGTGTAAAGATAGGGAACTCATATCAATTCACCCCCGAAGCCCATTGACGTATAGCAGTCCACAGGCAGTGAACATACGGTAGTGTGTCTGTAAAATGGTGATCTCCTTCTGTTTGGCCAACTGGATCACCATCGGATCAACCTCTTTTCCCCGGACAAAGATGATGCAGTGCATATCCATCATTTCCGCGGTTCGGACGACTTGGGGGTTCATCAGCCCCGTTAAAAGGACAGATTGATCCTTAACAAATGCAAGCACATCGCTCATCATATCGCTGCCGCAGGCCGTTTTTACTTCAATATCCAAATCGCCCTCCGATATGACCTCGGCTTCCAAAATGGAAATAATGTCACGCACATTCATAAGCTTGCCTCCATAATCAAAATTGCATAATTTCACAAATCTATATTTTAAATTATTGTAATTATAGCACGTTTTTTTTCAGGAAAAAAGCCCCCATTAGAAACAAAAATTTTTATTTCTCAAAAGCCATACCTATCTATACAAAATAAAAAGGGCGCACCGTTTATAGGTACGCCCAAAACCGAAAGAATGATATTTATAGATTATTCAGATTACTGGAAGCAAGGGAGAACACGGACACGAATAATGCCCTCGTTCTGTTCGAGTTTTTCAGAGATAGAAGCATCTACCTTACCAGAGACGTCGAGAATTGTGTAAGCATAGTCCTTGCGGGACTGGCTCTGCATACTTTCGATATTGACTCCCTGTGCAGACAGCGCTCCGGTAAGCAATGTAATCATATTGGGAATATTCCGATGAATGATGCACAGGCGTTCACAGCCGGGGGTAAGAGGCATGACAACAGTAGGAAGGTTAACAGAATTACGGATATTTCCTTTTCCGAGATATTCCACAAGCTCCTCCGCAGCCATGCAGGCACAGTTATCCTCCGATTCAGGGGTAGAAGCGCCCAAATGCGGCAGCGCAATGACGTTTTCTTCGCACAGCAGATCATCCGACGGGAAGTCTGTAGCATAGGCGCTCATTTTTTTCTCATGCAATGCCTCAAGGATAGCCTTAGAATCCACCAAATCGCCGCGGGCAAAGTTTAATACCCGCACACCGTCTTTCATCTTTGCGATGGCCACAGTGCTGATCATCCCGCGGGTGTCCGGTGTAGAAGGAACATGCAGTGTAATATAGTCACTGTTAGCATAGATCTCATCAAGAGTACGTGCATGATGAATAGAGCGAGACAGCCCCCATGCCGCGTCCACAGAAAGATAAGGATCGTAACCATAAACCTCCATGCCGAGAGACTTCGCAGCATTGGCTACAAGAATACCAATAGCGCCCAGACCGATGACGCCAAGCTTTTTACCCATAATTTCAGGGCCCACAAAAGCAGATTTTCCCTTTTCCACCAGTTTGCCTACAGCGTCGCCCTGTCCTTTTAGCGTCTTAACCCAATCAATAGACGGAGCAATCTTCCGCGAGGAGAGAAGCAGCGCACACAGCACAAGCTCCTTTACAGCGTTAGCATTAGCGCCCGGAGTATTGAATACCACGATGCCCTCTTCGCTGCATCTGTCTAAAGGAATATTGTTGACACCGGCGCCGGCGCGGGCAATAGCCAACAGACTTTTCGGAAACTCCATCTCATGCAGAGAAGCCGAACGCACCAAAATAGCATCTGGATTTTCCAATTCAGCGCCGCACACATATGTTTCGGGCAGCTTTGCCAGACCCACGGGAGAAATTTTATTCATGCAGGAAATTCGGTACATACTCTATCACCTCAGCCGTTGTTTTTTTCAACATCGCTCATAAATGACACAAGTT
>CALWIX010000038.1 GCA_944380825.1 uncultured Clostridia bacterium
TTTCTTCTTCCAGCTGGATGGACTTTTCCGGCTGCACAGATACATCTTCCTGTACCGTTGTTTCTTCTTCCAGCTGGATGGATTCCTCCGGCTGCACAGATACATCTTCCTGTACCGTTGTTTCTTCTTCCAGCTGGATGGATTCCTCCTGCTGCATAGACACATCTTTTTGTATCGTTTCTTCTTCCAGCTGTTCGGAATTTTCTGGAAGCCCCATTCCATCAAGCGCTGCAGAAATCATTCCGAAAAAGTTATCTTCTATATCGTCGTCAAATTCGTTATTATTTTCACTCTCTACCACAGATTCCTGAAAAAAAGAATTTCTCTGCGGATTAGCAGAAATAACAACGTCTTCTTGTTTCTCAGTATTAGAACTGGCACTACTCGAAGAAATAGAATCTTCTGTGGTGGGTGACTGTATTATATTGGTAATTCTTTCAACGGGAGGTAAATTTTTTATTTCCGGTTCAAAATCACTTTGGGGAAAGGAGTCTGCCTCATCTAAAACAGCATTAATTTCATTTAAAATTTCTTTCTGGTTCTCTGTTTCAGAAATCGACTCTGCAAATGCAGTCGAAAAATTCAATTCCTGCCCACTGTATTCTGGAACGCGAATGATTGGAGGTTCTGTTGAAACTGATTCGGCATTCGCTGCTTGAGTAAGAATTTGCCAAATAGAACCTTTATCTGTCTCTTTGCTTAGATGAACTGAAGTTTGTAAGGAGGACGGCTCTTTTTCAAAACTCATCCGAGGTACGACAGGTGCTTTCATCGTGTTTACCGATTTGTCTCCAGAACGTTTCTCTGCTAAAGGAACTGATGACGTAATATCTTTGTTCATATACAAGGACTTATGGGAAGAAAGTTGTGTCTGGGGCTTCGGAGGTACGGACACACGAGGATAAGATATGGGTGTATTGTGCGAAGATTTTTTTTCTATCGGCGCAGCGGCTGTTTTCGGCGTGATTTTAGATATGGCTACTTTTTGCGGGGTTGAATCGGAGAGAAAAGAATTCAATTCTTTCTCAAGTTCTTCTAATGCCGGCGATTTCTCTGAGGAAGCTGAAGAGATATTAGAAGAAAATACAACCTTTTTTGCACTTTTTTCTTGTGGTTCTTCAAGAGGTACATCGATCATTGTAATACGCGGTGTATGTATCTGTACAGCAGAATGAGCGGCAAGTGGCTGTGAAGAAGGCGGATCCATTCGTGCTCGCTTTGCAAAAGATGGATCCCGCCGAATATGTTCTTCCGTTGATTGATAATCTTTCCTCTGTGAAATATTACTTTGATGTGTAGAAATCCCTAAAGCTCCTATTTTTTTAATCACCAAAATTAAAATCGCAGCTAAACACAACAGGATAACGACAATTTTTGCTCCTGTAGCACCAAACAATCCGTAAAGCGGAAGCCCGAGTAATCCCCCTATACTTCCAGCTCCTCGACCTGCAATACCTTCGACATAGAGTTGTCTCATATTTTGAAGATAAGAAAATTTTCCAAAATCTTGATCTAAACTCAAAACACAGTATACGGTACAGACTGCAAAAATAACAGCCGCTATCCATAAAGTAACTATAAGACGCCTTATATTCTGTTTTCTACCAAAGGCTGTTATCACAGCAAGTCCACCGAAAAGTACTGCCCATAATACAGAACATGTGCCAAATAGCCCTCGAAGTCCGCTATGCAGCATGCTCCAAAAACCGCTTCCCTGTATAAAAGATAGGCAGAGGACCCACACAGCCACTGCTAAAAATACAATCGTCTGTAAAATATCCCTCTGCTGATCTCTTTTTCTTTCGCGAAGCCTTCTCTCGCCATACCGACTTTGTATTTTCTGCTCTTCTGATTGTCTCCGCTTTCCCGGAACCTTTTTTTGGCTCATTCTATTTCCCCTCATATTTCTACCGTCACTGATAAAAGGCAAAATATAGTTTTATCATTTTCGGATCTTTTACGTTTACATAACAATTATTATATCATCAGTTACTCAATTCAGCAAGCAAATTACTTTTTTCATCTTTTGATGGAAACTATAGTTCTAATAGACAAATCTTCGTGCGCTCTTTTCTAAAAAATTAAAGGAGTCTGTATGTATATCTTCTTTTTGTCAAAACATAGAACAGCAACTTTTTTATAGTTTTATAACTTCATTGACTTTTTGAAAAAACTACTATATTCTTTAAGTAAGAGCATAGTATAGTTCATTAAATGAGGAGGTATCCATAGTGAATACAAAGGAAATTCTAAAGAAAAATAAACTTTTGGAACAATTAAAAAAACCAATTATACTTATTACGTATACTGCCATTCTGATTTTCCTTTTATTTAATATGGATGTTTTATGGTCGATCATTGCTCATGGTATTTCCTTGGTTATACCATTTTTTGTAGGAATGGGTATCGCGCTGGTTGTAAATGTATTTGTAAAGCTATATGAAAACTATGTATTTGCTTTTTTAAATAAACGAAATTATAAAATATGGAAAAGATTTCGGCGTGGTGTTTGCGTAATCCTTTCTTTTTTAACACTTATCCTGATTATTTTAGGAATTCTTCTTTTCGTCATTCCAGAACTTATCAGTTCTATTACCCGCTTTACGGCAAATGCTCCCTCCTACGCGACCCGCTTTTCACAAGAACTCTATCGATTGCTGGAAAAATTAAATATTACACAGGAGCAAATCAATTCTTTACACCTTGATTGGAATTCCCTTATCTCTCAAGCGACCCAGTTTACCACCAACCTGATGACATACGCTGTCAGCGCTACTATGACTGTGGCAAATGGTGTTTTTATCACGGCAATGAGTTTTATTTTTTCTTTTTATATGCTATTTGGAAAAGAACGCCTTACAACCAATCTCAAACGTGTAGTATATGCTTTCCTTCCCAAAACGCTGGCACATCAGGTTGTAGAAATTGGTATCCTGAGCAATAAAATTTTCTCTAACTTTGTACGAGGCCTTCTCACAGAAGCAGTCGTATGGTTTTTCTTATGCTATATTTCTATGTCCATCTTAGGACTTCCTTATTCGCTTCTTCTCAGTACTCTCGTGGCTTTGTGCAGCATGATTCCGATTATTGGACCATACATTTCGATGTTTACCGGAGGCTTTATTCTTCTTCTAGTCAATCCATGGAACTGTGCCACATTTATTATTATGTTCCTAATTCTACAGCAAATTGAAGGCAATCTCATCTATCCCCGTGTAGTCGGGACTTCTATTGGCCTGCCGGGAATCTGGGTGCTGCTTTCAATTATTGCGTTCGGCAATCTGTTAGGAATTGCGGGAATCCTTCTTGGAATTCCTATCACCTCCATTGTATATACACTTTTGAAAAATGCCACCACTTACCGGTTACGTGATAAAAATATTACAACAGATCAAATTTTGCGTAATGATCCTGACTGGTCCCCCGAGGACGAGGAATAGTCTTTAAAAATATTTTACACACACGCCGTTGTACAAAAAGCTATATTTATGATATAATAACCAAAAACAGACCGCAACGTATACGGCAAAGATTCGTCCCTCGTCTTAACCTAGGACTGAACAGCGGTTGCGCGGCAATCGGTCTGTTTGTTCGTTTGGTAAGAAAGGAAGATTTTCACAATGGCTTATGAACAATTGATTTTGCCCGGCGGATACCGCTCCCGCCTGAACATAATGGAAACGGAAGCCGCAATCAAGCTGGCAAAAGATACCTTTGAGCGAGAACTTGCAAGCGCGCTGAATCTGACGCGTGTATCGGCTCCGCTGTTTGTCAGGCCCGAAACAGGCCTTAATGATGATCTCAACGGCGTGGAACGTCCAGTACAGTTTGATGTACGCGATCTTCATTCTGACGTGCAGATCGTTCATTCTCTTGCAAAATGGAAGCGCATGGCTTTGGGGCGCTATGGATTTTCTGCTGGCAGCGGGCTGTATACAGATATGAATGCCATCCGTCGCGACGAGGATCTCGACAATCTCCATTCGATTTATGTGGATCAATGGGACTGGGAAAAAGTGATCACCCGCGAGGATCGCAACGTAGATACACTCAGAGATACGGTTTGCCGCATCATGCAGGCGCTTCGCCGTACACAGGAAGTTTTAACGGCGCGTTTTCCTGTCTTGGATCCATATCTGCCCGAGAATATTACATTTTTAACTAGCCAACAGCTTGAGGACGAATATCCTGATTTAACCCCTAAGGATCGTGAAAATGCGGCCGCACAAAAGTATGGCGCTATTTTTGTTTCTCAAATTGGGGGCAAACTTCGTTCCGGAAAGCCACACGATGGCCGTGCTCCTGACTACGACGATTGGAGTTTAAACGGCGATATTTTAATTTGGTATCCTGTACTAGGCCGCGCTTTGGAGATCTCCTCTATGGGAATCCGTGTCGATGAGAATACATTGCTTTCGCAGTTGGAAGAAGCCGACTGTATGCAACGGCTTTCTCTTCCATTCCATCAAATGTTGCTTAACGGCGAACTACCTCTTACCATAGGTGGTGGTATAGGTCAATCACGTTTGTGTATGATGCTCCTTGAAAAGGCGCATATTGGTGAAGTACAGGCATCTGTATGGCCGGAATTAATGTATCAGGCTTGTGATCGTGCCGGAATTCACCTTCTGTAATTTGACAAGGTATTTTTTATTGTATTATATATTAAAGGGAGGTTCCTTTCTATGACGGTTTATCAAAAATTGGATTTGCTTTCTCAAGCCGCCAAAGCTGATCCCTCTCTGCGGGAGAAATTTCTCGCTACGCGTTACGCAGCTGATCCAATGGATGCCTTCTGTTGTCTTACACAGGAAACAGGATACCCTATCTCTATAGGGGAACTTTTTGCTGCTGGTCAGGAATACAGCGATAATCAATGCAAAAGTACGAATGGCGGAAATCCTTCCCCCTATTCTTCATTTGAGGATGAGTACGAGATTTTTCTTTCTTCCCTTTAAGCAAGCTGATATTTTTCCTATGTAATGGTAATCTTTAACTCTCTCTATCGTAAAAAACACATGGGAACTCCCCCATTTGTTAGACAGTATAGTATATAACTGTCTAACAAATGGGGGTTTATTATGCCAAGATAAAAACTAAGATTTGTCATATAGCAAAGTAAGAAAATAACAACTTCCCAAAAAAGTAAGCCAAAGCAAAAGAAAAGGACTTGCCGCCTGTACTTTACAGACAACAAGCCCTTTCAGCTATTTAGATAATAGTATGATTCTAGAGATATTTACTTTAATCCCTTTTATACTTAAAGGATCAGCCCAAGATGCTAAGCAAAACACCAGCTGCTACTGCGGAACCGATAACACCAGCCACGTTTGGACCCATTGCATGCATCAATAGGAAGTTTGCTGGATTCTCGCTTTGACCAACCTTCTGCGAAACACGAGCCGCCATCGGAACAGCCGACACACCTGCCGAACCAATCAAAGGATTTACCTTACCGCCCGTAAAGATATACATCAGCTTTCCAAACAGAACGCCGCCTGCCGTACCAACGCAGAACGCTGCCAAACCAAGCACGATGATCTTAATGGTGTTCAAATCGAGGAACACTTCTCCAGTAGCTGTAGCACCCACCGTCGTGCCAAGGAAAATGGTGATAATATTCATTAACTCGTTCTGCGCCGTGTTGGAAATGCGGGATACCACACCACTCTCACGGAAAATATTACCAAGCATTAACATACCAACCAGCGGAGCTGCATCCGGCAGCACCAAAGCAATAATAATTGTGACAATGATGGGGAACATGATCTTTTCCAGCTTAGAGACGGGACGAAGCTGCTCCATCACAACCAAACGCTCCTTCTTTGTAGTAAGAAGCTTCATGATCGGAGGCTGGATGATCGGCACAAGAGCCATGTATGAATATGCTGCAACGGCAATTGGTCCAAGCAGCTCCGGAGCCAGTTTAGAAGTCAGCCAGATAGCAGTAGGACCGTCCGCACCACCGATAATTCCAATGGATCCAGCCTGCTGCGGAGTAAAGCCCAAAAAGATAGCGCAAATAAATGTAAAGAAAATGCCTAGCTGCGCAGCTGCACCTAACAAAAAGCTCTTCGGGTTTGCAATCAGCGGACCAAAATCGGTCATTGCACCAATACCCATGAAAATCAACGGCGGATAGATGCCAAGTTTTACTCCCAAATACAGGTAATACAGCAGACCGCCGTTTTGCTGAATTTGATAATAATCCACGCCAGCAATCTTTACTATATCGGCCACAGGCGCTAGATTGTTATGTTCTGCAAGATATTGCTGTACTTCCACATAAGAAATCTGCGGATGAGCCATAATACCTGGAAACAAGTTGACAAG
>CALWIX010000039.1 GCA_944380825.1 uncultured Clostridia bacterium
GGTGAATCGATTAGTACGGCGATCCTGCACGCCGAAAAATATGCCGCTGCCGTGCGCAAACAGGCCGACGAAAAGGCGGAGCAGATACGCCAGAAGGCCGAAACCGACGCCGCTGAAATTCTGCGTCGTTCTGGCGCCGATGCCCAGCACCAGCTTGAAGAAGCGGCTGTGAAGTCGGAAGAGCAGCTGCATCAAGCCTCTATACAATCGGAGCAAATGCTCTCTAAAGCAAAACAGCAGCAAGAGGCTGTCAATGGCCGCGTAGATGAAATTCATCGTATTTTCTTCAGCGCCCGTGAACAGATGCAGAATATTTTTGGACAGATAGATACTCTTCTTTCCCAAGCCGACATAGAAATTCCGGATGACTATCAAGAGGAAAATGTTTCTATGAACGAACCATTCGGGATTTCCGTACAAAAAAACGAATCTGATAAAACAGAGCAAGAGCCTGCCCAGCCAGAGAACCTTTCCGGCGCGCAATCGTAAAGAACAAAATTTTATCAAATAAGATTCTGCATGCTTATGCAGAAAGACTGCAAAAAAGAAGGCCGCAACAGAAGTTGCGGCCTTCTTTTTTAGAACCTTATCGCCTGCAGCTGTAGGTCGTCCTCTTTTTATGATTTTGACAGTCTCCTAAGACGCGCCTATTTTATGATCGCTTATACAGAAGGGAGATCCGTCTCAAACGTAATGGAACTGCCGTCGCAGCGAGCAAGAATTGTACCTTGCAAGTCGGTGCGATACACAGCCGCGCCGATTTCAGTGAAGCGATCGACGACCTCCTTGTGCGGATGGCCGTAGTCGTTTCCCGCACCGCACGAAATGATAACTGCCTGCGGAGAAACCGCCTGTAAAAACGGCAGGCTGCTGGAAGTGGAACTGCCGTGATGGCCAGCTTTAAGCACATCGGCGTCAAGGTCATAGCCCAGCTCTATCATTTCATCTTCGCTGTCGGATTCCGCGTCGCCGGTAAACAAAAAAGTCTTTTCACCGACTGTGAGTTTTGTGACGATAGAATAGCTGTTTAAGTCGCTGTATTCTTCGCTGTTGGGGGCGAGAATCTCCATACGGGCGTCGTCCTGTTCAAAAATTATGGTACCGGCTGTCGCCGCAGTGATGCCCAGCCCCTTTTCGTCGATAGCACCGAGCAGATTCTCATAAACTTTTGAGGTAGGAACTTGGCTGTCGGCCACTTTGGGCATATAAATGGAACCAATTTCAAAGTTTTCTACAATATCTTTCATCCCGCCAATATGGTCTTCATGAGGATGTGTCGCAATAACGTATTCAATTTTGTCTATACTCAAATTTTTCAAGTAGCGGGAAAGCGCTTCGGAAGTGCTACCTGTTCCGGCATCAATAAGAATATTTGTTCCGTTAGAGAGACGTATCAGTTCGCTGTCTCCTTGGCCCACGTCTAAATAGTAAACGAAGGTTTCGTCTTCCCCTTGCAGGGGAAGACTCGTTTGCTGTATGCCGGAAAAAATTTCGTCAAACGAAAATTTGCCGCCTGTATACCAGCCGAAGAATGCGAGCACCAGAGCAATCGAGATAGCAATCCATGGCCTGCGGGAGTGCAGTGACTTTCTCATCCTTTTTGCTGCCATTTTTTCCAGTTCCTCCTGTTTCATTGAAAAGAATAAAAAAATGGCATAGAACCCGATTCTATGCCACCGACTGTTTTGTCCTACCGAAATTATTTTTCAGACTTGAACAAGTTGAAGCGGAAAAGCGTAGATTCGTCTTCTTCATTTTCACACACAATGAACGCTTCCGCAATTTTCCCACCCTCAATCAGCCGGGTTAGCCCAACAAGCTGACAGAGCTTGCTTTTTAAGTTGAGATGATCTCCTTCGGGTGTAACGAGATAAACGTTTCCTTTGCAGCTATCCAGCACGTTTAAAAACTCTGGAACGTCGATGTCATGCAGCTGTATAATAGAGTGTGCCATACAAATGTCCCTCCTTTTAAAAGTGCAGAAAGTTTTTGATGAACACTTTCTATTATAGGCATACAGAATGTTTTTGTCAATGATTTCCGAAAATAGTAGCTGAAAATTGTGTTAAAAGATCCGTCCATCACGGATGTTAACGGTACGCTGAGCCTGTCGGGCGATTTTAGAATCATGCGTGATAAGGACGATGGTTTTTCCCTCTTCGTTAAGACGGTGGAGAATACCCATCACTTCGTCTCCAGAATGGGAGTCGAGATTCCCGGTAGGTTCGTCGGCTAAAATGACTGGGGGACTTGCTGCAATGGCGCGGGCTACGGCGACACGCTGTTGCTGACCACCCGACATTTGGGAAGGAAGATGGTGCAGACGGCTTTCCAGTCCCACACTTTGCAGCGCCTTACGGCTCAGCTTTTTCCGCTGTGCCCGTGGGATGCCGCGATACAGCAGCGGCAGCTCCACGTTTTCGGCTGCATCCAAGCTGGGAATCAGGTTAAAACCTTGAAACACAAAACCGATTTCGCGGTTTCGGATGCGCGAGAGTTCCCATTCTCCCAGCAGCGAAACATCGTGGCCGTCGAGAAAATAACTTCCGCTGGTAGGGGCGTCCAAGCAGCCGAGCAGATTCATCAGTGTAGATTTTCCGGATCCGGATTGTCCCGTAATAGCGACAAATTCCCCTTCATCGACCGCAAAGCTGATGTGATCAAGCGCCCGAATTTCCTCGCCGCCCTGATAATAGATTTTACTCACATCTGTAATTTCTATGAAATGACCCATATTCCCTTTCCTCTCTGTGAAGATTCCCCCCTAGTATGCCCCTGCGGTTCTTCTTTATCCTCAATATTAGCGGCATAATGTGTTGGAAAGCTGTGTGTCAATTTCTTTTACTGCTTAAGAACAACACGGGCAAAGAATCACTCGGATGGTCCCCATGCAGAAGAATAGGTATAGATGTAGGTGTAGGCGCATTTTAGTGGCACAGGGGCTGAACCTCCGAGAAAAACTGCGCCTGTCGCTTGACAAAAAATAAAACATGGAAGTATAATAGTTGCAAATACAACTGTTGAATATGCAACTTTATGGAGAGGAGGAAAGATGGATTTGGATACGCTAATGGATTATATCATGAAAACGTATCAGTCGTCGAAATTGTATCGTGCCGATAAATTGGACTGTGGGCTCGCGCCGTTTCATCAAATGTATATTTATCGTATTTGCCGCAGCCCCGGAAGTTCCCAGGATTTCTTGGCGCGATCGCTGGGTGTAAGCAAAAGCAATGTGGCCCGCCAGCTCTCGGCGCTGGAGCAAGGAGGATTCATTACGCGCTCGCCCGATCCGGACGACCGCCGCGCCCTGCGTGTGTATCCTACCGCAAAGGCGAAAGCGCTCTTTCCGCAGGTAGAACAGCTTATCCGAGAGTGGGAGCAGCGGCTGCTCGAGCCCTTTACCGCGCACGAAAAGGAGGAGTTCCTTCTTTTGATGAAACGAGCAGCCGTCTGCGCCGCTGAACTGGCAGGGGAAGAAAGCGGGGCGAGAGGCAGAGAATGAAACGGTTGTACCCTTATTTAAAACCGTATTTAGGCCGTATGACATGGGGGCTTATTATTAAATTTACCGGCAGCATCATGGATCTGCTGCTTCCGTGGATCCTCTCTTATATTATTGATGACGTCGTGCCGCTTCGCGATGTAAAGATGGTTCTGTTTTGGGGCGGGATGATGATCCTGTGCGCCGTGGCAGCCTTGGTGACGAATGTCGTTGCCAACCGGATGGCGTCATGGGTCGCGCAGCATACAACGGAAAGCATCCGTCACGATCTGTTCGAAAAGATTTCGTACTTATCGTGCAAACAGATCGACGAATATACCATCCCTTCGCTCGAAGCGAGGCTGACGTCCGATACATACAATATCCACAATCTCATAGGACGGATGCAGCGTCTGGGCGTGCGCGCGCCGATCCTCCTGCTTGGCGGGATCATCGTCACGCTGCTGCTTGACTGGGCGCTGGCGCTGGTGCTCATCGCGCTGCTGCCGCTTCTGGGGATTCTGGTCTATTTTGTGTCGAAAAAGGGCGTGCCGATGTATATGACGCTGCAGCAAAAAGTCGACGCTATGGTGCGCACGGTGCGTGAAAACGCTTCGGGAATCCGCGTGATCAAAGCGCTTTCCAAAGGGGAATATGAAAAGGATCGGTTCCGGCAGGTCAATTCACAGGTTGTCTATTGGGAGAAGAAGGCCGGCGTCACCATGTCGCTGACAAACCCGATGATGAACCTGCTGCTTAATTTCGGCCTGACCGCCGTAGTGGCGGTGGGTGCGTGGCGCGTCAACTATGGGCTGATGCAAACGGGGGCGATCCTCGCGTTTTTGACGTATTTCACCATCATTCTTAACGCCATGCTCTCCATCACGCGGATGTTCGTCATGTTTTCGCGCGGCAGCGCCTCGGCGCAGCGTATCGCGCAGGTGCTCGATACGCCGCAGGATCTTATGCAGACACATGAAGCGCCGCAGCCGTCGCCGTATCGGGTGGAGTTTGATCATGTGTGTTTTTCTTACCAAAAGAAGGAAGATAATGTACAGGACATCCATTTCCGTCTCAAGAAGGGGGAAACGCTTGGAATTATCGGCGCCACAGGCAGCGGAAAAAGTACGCTGACGGCGCTGCTCATGCGTCTTTACGATGCTGATTCGGGCAGAATTTTTATCGATGGCCAGCCAATCGCTTCCATCCCGCAGGGGGAGCTGCACCAAAAATTCGGCGTCACCTTTCAAAACGATGTGTTGTTTGCAGACACGATTTATGAGAATATCGATTTCGGCCGCCATCTGCCAAAGGAACAGATCCGCAAGGCCGCCGAATGTGCCCAGGCGATGGAGTTCATCAGCGAGTTGGAAGATGGTTTTGAGCACAGGCTGACCTCCCGCGGTACAAACCTCAGCGGCGGACAGAAACAGCGCATTCTCATCGCTCGGGCTCTTGCGGCAAATCCGGAAATTCTCATTTTAGACGACTCCTCCAGCGCGCTCGATTATCGCACCGATTCGCTTTTGCGCCGCGCCCTGCGGGAAAATTACGGCGAGACGACAACTGTGATCATTGCGCAGCGCGTCAGCTCGCTTCTGCATGCCGATCATATCCTTGTCATGGAAGAAGGGCGCGAGATCGGTTATGGAACGCACGAGCAGCTGCTGGAAAGCTGCGAAACGTATCGCGAAATCAGCCAGTCGCAAATGGGAGGTGACGTGCAATGAAACCCCCTAGAACGATGCCCGACAAGCCTCAAGACCGCAAGCGCGTTTTGCTGCGGTTAGGCCAATACCTTTCCCGCCATCTGGGAATGGTCATTACGGCGCTGGTTTTGACCGTCACAAGCAACCTGCTCGCGCTTATCGGACCGGCGCTGTCCGGAAAAGCGATCGATGCTATCGGTTCCGAGCCCGGCGGGGTCGATTTTTCAACCGTGTTTTACTATTGCGGGCTGATGCTCCTTTTCTATGCGGTGTCCGCCATACTATCGTATATTCTGTCGGTTTTGATGATCCACTTAAGCCAGAAGATCGTTTACCAGATGCGGCAGGATGTGTTTGATCATCTTACCGAGCTGCCGGTGCGCTATTTTGACTCCCATCAAACAGGCGATATCGTCAGCCGCATTTCTTACGATATCGATACGGTCAACGCATCGCTTTCGACGGATTTGCTGCAAATCGCTACCAGCGCCATCACCGTAGGCGGCTCGCTTGTGATGATGATTCTCATTTCGCCGGAGCTTGTTTTGGTGTTTGCCGTAACGATCCCCACCTCGATTTTCTTTACGCGGTATATGGTGAAAAAGGTGCGGCCGCTTTTCCGCAAACGCTCCATGAAGCTGGGAGAGCTCAACGGGTTTGTGGAGGAGATCATCACCGGACAGAAAACCATTAAGGCGTACCATCAGGAAGAAACGATGATCGGCCGCTTCGATGTACGCAATAAAGAGGCCGTAGACGCCTATTATATGGCTGACTATTACGGCAGCATGACAGGGCCGTCGGTAAACTTTATCAATAATCTTTCCCTCGCACTAATCAGTATGTTTGGAGCGATGCTATTTCTGTTCGGACATATCTCTCTGGGGAATTTGTCGTCGTTTGTGCTGTATTCGCGCAAATTCTCGGGTCCTATCAACGAGATGGCGAATATTATCAGCGAACTGCAGTCGGCCTGTGCGGCGGCGGAGCGCGTGTTCCGTCTTATTGACGAGCCGCCCGAGACGCCGGATCTGCCAAAGGCGCAGGAGATTTCGCATGTACAGGGACGTGTGGATCTTGCGCACGTCAAGTTCGGCTACGATCCCAGCCGTGTCATTATTCACGATTTGAACCTTATCGCAAAACCGGGTTCGCTTGTCGCGATTGTAGGGCCTACGGGTGCCGGAAAAACGACGATTATCAATCTGCTCATGCGGTTTTATGATCCCGACAGCGGTCAGATTCGTCTCGACGGCCGTGAGATCCGGCAAATCACGCGCAAAAGCCTGCGCCTGTCTTATGCCATGGTACTTCAGGATACATGGCTGTTTCACGGCAGTGTCTTTGACAATATTGCTTACGGAAAAAAAGGCGCGACGCTGGAGGACGTGATCGCGGCGGCTAAGGCGGCGCATATTCACCGGTATGTCATGCGCCTGCCCAATGGATATGATACCATCCTCAATGAGGACGGCATGAATATTTCCCAAGGTCAAAAGCAGCTTTTAACCATCGCGCGTGCGATGCTTTTGGATGCGCGCATGTTGATTTTAGATGAGGCTACTTCTAACGTGGATACCCGCACCGAACAGCAGATTCAGGCCGCTATGCGCACCTTGATGGAAGGGAAGACCTGCTTCGTCATCGCGCACCGCCTCTCCACCATCCAGAATGCTGACACCATTTTGGTAGTGCAAAACGGTGAAATTGTCGAGCAGGGCAATCATGAAGAACTCATGCGCCGCGGCGGGGTATATGCGAATCTGTATCGTTCCCAGTTCCAATAAAAAGGGCGGTGGAGGCCTGCTTGCTCTGCTCTGACAGAAAGGATTCTGTCCCTTCTGCAGGGGATGGCACCTTGGCGGTACAAAATGCCGCTTAGATAAGCTTCCCCCAAACGCATCTGCGCCCCTGCTTCGACGAATATCGAAACAGAGGCGCAGATAAATTGTATGAAATCGCTTCCGACTGTTACTCTTTCGGAAGGATGGAGAGAGGATCAATGGGCGAACCGTCTTTCGTAATTTCCAAATGGAGATGAGGACGCTCGGCAAGCTCATAAGGCACGGTGCTGACCGAACCGATTTTTTGTCCCGACGTGACGGAATCTCCTTCTTTCACAAGAAAAGTGTCTCCCAGTCCGCAGTAGCGGGAAACAAGACCGTCTGTGTGCTCAATTTCAATCACATTCCCCAGCAAATCATCCTGACGGATGTCTTTGACAACTCCGGCGGCAATCGAGGAAACGGCGTCGCCGTTTTTAGCGCTCAAATCCACGCCTAAATGGGCGCGCCAATCCTGCATGGTTTCTGAATAAACAAGGTTCTCGCCGCTGAAATTCTTTGTAACGGTATTTCCGCAAGGATATACGATAGTAGAATCCACGGGCTCAGAGGAAGATTCGGCTTTTGGTGTGGCAGACGCGGTTTGTGCTGCGCTCTCCTTGGCTGATGAAGCGGCAGAGGATTCCTTTTCCTGCTTTTTGTCTTCCGTCTGAGAAGATACAGGTTTTTCACTTTCAGTCGGAGTTTGTTTTTGTGTTTGTGCAGAGGCAGACGACTCTGTCTGCGGTTTTGCATTTTCTGCATAAACGCCGCTGACGGTGTTTTGCGCCGGTTCTGTCTGCTGGCTGGAAGAGCTCTCGGTCCCAGAAAATTGCACGACACTGTCGTAAGTAGTCCAAGATGCTACGCCAATAGCAATCAGGCACATACCCAGCGCAATATAAAATCCCTTTCCGCCCTTCTTTTTTTGATAATGAAAACTGCTCATAAATACAGCACCTCCACTGTTTTTGAAGTCATACGTCAGAATATCCGCAAAGAGTTTTCCACTGCGGCTGCAGCCGCTATTTTGTTTGTAAGTGGAACTGTCTATGGTAGTATGACCCCAAAAAACAGGAAATATGCTCTATAAATATGGCAAAACGAAAAAAGACCGAAGCACAAACGCTCCGGTCTTCTTTCATAAAACTTGAGGGGTATATTGAGGAGGGTAGAACATTGTATTCATGGATGGTGCGGCTCCATCGTTCTGAATACAGTCTCATTATATATAACTTGCACAGATTGTTTGTTAATATGCTATGAATATTTTTTTAATTTTTGAGAAAAACAGAGAAAATCACAAACGTCCGTTTGCTATTTTTTACGGAATATGATATAATATCCGCAGAAAAACAGAAATGCGGGCGGTGTAGCAGGGTTTTCCTCTCGGACAAAAAAATCGTGCACGATCTGCTCACCGCAGGTGTGATATAATACGCAGAACACAAGCGCTCTGGTGGTCGGCAAGAAACGAAAGTATCTTTTAACATACAATTAGAGAAATGCGTGAAAGGGTTTGGTCATGCGCCAGACCCAAAGAAGCCGTAAATATTATGAGAAAAGAAAGAAGAATACGCCGGACTATGGCAAAGCGTGTACCGCTTTAACCCAGAGAATAAGGGGGACCCGATCGATGAAAGAATTGACAAAAAGTCAGAAACGTATTTATGATTTCTTGAAAGAACGGATCCAGACGGGTGTGCCGCCATCCGTGCGGGAAATTTGTGCCGCTACGGGGCTGAAATCGACGTCAACGGTCCATCTGCACCTGAAAGCGTTGGAAAAGGCCGGATATATTACAAGAGATGCGGGACTGAATCGTTCGATCCATTTGGCAGGGTGTGAACAGGCGCAGCAGGTGCCGATTTTAGGTAGGGTGACAGCTGGAACGCCCATCCTTGCCGTGGAGGATATTGAAGGATATCTTCCGTTTTCTACAGACCATATGCACGGAGAAGAGCTTTTTGCCCTGCATGTGCGCGGTGAAAGTATGCGAAACGCTGGCATTATGGACGGCGATTATGTGGTAGCCAAAAAAACCTCTTCTGCGGATGACGGCGATATTGTTGTGGCCATGATCGAAGATGAAGCGACTGTAAAACGTCTTTTCCGTGAGAAAGATTGTGTTCGGCTTCAGCCCGAAAATCCTGCCTTTGAGCCGATTTATTCCAATGAGGTTTCCGTTCTCGGTAAAGTAGTAGCTGTCATCCGTTATTATTAAATTAAAAAGAAACACTGTAAAAAAGAGCCGTGTACCAACTGCTTCATGCTAGAGAAACACAAAGTGAACCTATCCTATAGGTAATGTCGATACGGTACAAAAAAGATAAGCAGTAAGTTTATTATAATAACTTGCTGCTTATTTCTTTTGGTGTTTTTCTGTTTGTCAAATTATAATGCCAAGAGGAATGCTTGATTTTTATGTCGGCAGAAGTGTAGATCCTTTGGATATATCGCTGCCTTTTTACTGCTGATTTTCTCCGTTGTGAGTAATATAATTTTCTTATAATCCTAGTTATTGCGGCGCGCACATCAAAAACAAAGCCCCCAGCGGTATCTACCGCTGGGGGCTTTGTTGTCTATGCTCTTTCTGTACAGTAGCAGTATATCCAATAGGAGGGCCTCCACAATTATGCGTCAATTAACACCCCGGATATAATAAAAAATCTGTCGCTGGACACCAAAAGCAGTGTTATAGCACTAATTGCAGCCGAAACCAGCCATCGGTCAGGTCAAACTGACACACAGTACTGTGCTTTTCACAGAAGGCGGCGATGGACCGCACCCCCAAACCGTGATCCTTCCGCGAGGTCACCGGCAGACCTTGGTCATCGAAGGCCACCTGTGTGCCGCAGGGATTGGAAATCTCCAGCATGATACTGGGGGTTGCTACTATCCTGCAGCGGATCTCCCTCTGCTCCCGAGGCAGTTGCATATTGGCGTGAATAGCATTTTCCAGCGCGTTAGCCAGAACAATCGCCAATTCTCCCTCATCTGCCGGCAGTGTGTCAGGCAGAGAGATTTTTGCCTTCACAAGGATGTCCTGCCGCTGAGCCTGCTCAAAGTAGGAGGAAAACACAGCGTCCAGCACCGGCGGGCGGCACCAGTGTATTTCCTTCTGCTCGTCCAGACGTTTCTGGGCGGCATCTAAGAAATCTAGCGCGGTTTCCCTGTCACCACGTGATACAAGTTCTGCAACGGTATGGAGCCGGTGGCGCAGGTCATGGCGCTCTGTGCGGATTACATTCTCGGCTGCTTTCACCGCCTCCATCCGGCTTTGCAGAGCGGATAACTGCAATATAGACAGCTGTGCGCTGTGCCGCGCTTCCGCCTCTTTCTGGGTACTGGAAAACAAAAATATTAAAATGGAATAAAATCCCACCATCAGCAAAGAAATAGCGGGCTTGAGAATGGTACTGCTCCCTGAGATCCCTATATATCCGGGAATCAAGTAGATGATGATAACATAATACGTTGCCATCACCATGCACATAAGCCACCAGCCCCGACGCAGTTCCAGCAGCGTTTGGAGAAACAGCGGCCGCAGAAAACGGACAAGAAACCAGATAACTCCGGCACTAAGAACGATATAGGACGATATCAGCACCTCTATACGGCTGCCTGACAAATAGTAAATCAGCCCAGCTCCGTGCTGGATCAGAGTACAGAACAGGATTGCGGAGAGCAGCTGAAACACCAGCTGCCACTTTCGAAAACGGCTGAGTATGAGAAAGAGCAGCAGAGACGGAATATGAACGATTAGGGAGTAGACTTGCAGCGTAGTTTCCGCGCCTGCTATCCAGTACATGGCGGCAACTGCCGCCATGACCAGTACGATGGTACCGTAGACTGTTAAAATGGTGCGCCGCCGGGAATACCGGCTGTCTAAAAACAACAAAACCATGGTCATGCCCAGCACTGTCATGTACTCCATGACAAACAATTCTATCATGTATTCGTCTCCTCTAACCAGTAGTTACCCCATGCTTTCTTGAAGTCTGTCGCGGCTGTTCGGGGTAACGCCACGGTCTGGCCGTTGTTCAGCAGAGCTATATGGCCGTTCACCCCGGTCACATGCTGGAAATTCAGCACGAAGCTGGCCCCGCACAGAGCGAACCGCCGGTCGTTTAGCAGAGGAGCAGCCATCTTCCGAAAAGAAACTCGAATCGTCTGAGAATCTACGGTACCATCGGTACAGTAATAGCGCATACAGCGCCCCACACGCTCCACATACCGGATGTTCTCCAGTAAGATATGCCGTGGCCCCTGTGCTGTGCTTATCACTACGGCACAGTTTCGCCGCCG
>CALWIX010000040.1 GCA_944380825.1 uncultured Clostridia bacterium
TGATAATAACAATGCCTATAACACGCGTCCGGATGTATCGCAGTTTGTGCTGATACTGCAGCGCAAAACAAACGCAACGGATTGGGTAACGGTAACGCAGGATGCGGACGGCGCGGCGCTTAGTCCGAAGTGGAACGTCAATTCTCAGAATGATGAAAATACAAAGAATTGGACGTACACATTCGAAAATCTGCCAAAGGCCGATGAAAACGGCGCAGAATATGAGTACCGCGTACAAGAAACGGTTCCTTCGGGATACGAATTACAGCAGAATGGATACAATCTGACGAACTCGCTTACGGGAACAACCTCCCTTTCGGTAGAAAAGAAGTGGGATGGCGTACCGCTCGATGAGCGTGGAGACGTTGTAGTGGGTCTGTATCGTGTTCCCGACGGCGGAACAGAAGAGCCTGTCGATAGTGGCAATCCTCCAGAAAATTGGACTGCAACTCTAAATTCCCAAAACGGTTGGAAAGTCGAGTTTACAGATCTTCCTGAGTATGATGCAGATGGAAAAGAGTACGATTATTCCATCAAAGAGATTTCCGTCGGAGGAGTTGCAGTAGAAGATACGGTGTTTTCTTCTCCTGCGATTGAGCAAACCGGCAATGCAGTTACGATTACCAACAGTCTGCGTATCGAGATATCGGGAACAAAAACGTGGAACGATAACGGCAATGCTTATGACACACGTCCGGATGTATCGCAGTTTGTGCTGACACTGCAGCGCAAAACAGACGCAACGGATTGGGTAACGGTAACGCAGGATGCAGACGGCTCGGCGCTTAACCCGAAGTGGAACGTCAATTCGAATAATGATGATCGTATAAACGAGTGGACGTATACGTTTGAAAATCTTCCCAAGGCGGATGAAAGCGGTAGAGAATATGAGTATCGCGTGCAGGAAGTCCTTCCGCATGGATATACGCTGCAACAGAACGGATACGATCTAGTCAATACACTTACAAACGAAATTTCCATTCCGATTCAAAAGCGCT
Organism: uncultured Clostridia bacterium; assembly: GCA_944380825.1. Classification (GTDB taxonomy): domain Bacteria; phylum Bacillota; class Clostridia; order Oscillospirales; family Acutalibacteraceae; genus Gallacutalibacter. Next base: position 999 of record CALWIX010000040.1, read on the forward strand.
GGGAAGATGGGAATAATAGTCTTGGGTATCGTCCCGAGAAAATTGTGGTTGCATTGTATGCGGGTGGCATAGAAATTAGAGAGGCTGTGCTGAACGGTCAAAATAGTTGGAAGCACAACTTCGAAGATCTGCCTGAATATGATGCGGATGGCCGACGTATTATCTATACTGTACAGGAAAAGAATATACCAAAACAGTATACTTCCACTATAGCAGGAAATGCGCACAGTGGTTTTGTAATTACTAACACGTTAGAAACTATTGATATCCCTGTGACTAAAATTTGGGATGACAATAATGACAGGCGCGGTTTAAGGCCAGAGTCGATTACCATCGATCTTTATGCCAACGGAGTTAAGATCGACAGCGCAGTGCTTACGGCAGATCTGAATCCGCTTGAAGCGCTTCTCGGCACCGTGAAGAATGAGTGGAGTTATACGTTTACCAATCTGCCTAAGCGTTCAGAAGATGGTTCGCTGGTGGAGTACAGTATTGTAGAGACCGAAGTGCCTGATCGCTATCGTGTGTCCTATGACGGATTTACCATCACCAATATTCTCCGCACTACAAGCCATGGCGGCGGTGGCGGTGGAGGTGGCGGTGGAACGCCCATCACCGTTTATCCAAGCCCCGTATCGAATGATACAAATCTTGATTTCCATATCAATAAGATTTGGCGCGATCAGAACAATGTCTCGGGTCTTCGTCCAGAGAGCATCACATTAATTTTGTATGCGGACGCAGTGGAGATAGATCGATTTGAGCTGACAGGAACGGATGATGCCGTATGGACCTATACCGTTACAGATTTGCCCAGTGCCCATGAGGATGGTACACCGATTCTCTACACTGTGCAAGAAGCTGAAGTTCCCAATGGCTATACAGCAGCCGTTACCGCATCTGGTACGATAGAGAACACAGCTTCTGGCGGACTCATCGTGTCAAAAGAGATCGAGGGCAGCACAGCCGATCCGCAGGAGGAATTTTTGTTTACGGTGACGCTAGGACAGCCGCTCAATGGTTGGTATGGTGATTTGCAGTTCCAAAATGGTGTAGCTTCCTTTAGTCTCAAAGGCGGAGAGTCTGTGAGGGCACAGGGCCTTCCAGCAGAGATATCCTACACGGTGATAGAAAATGACGCTAACCGCAATGGCTACGAAACTTCTTCTTCTGGCGCACAGGGGATGATTCCTGCCGGAGCGATGGCTGAAGCGGCTTTCATCAATCGCCGTGATATGGTGAAAACAGCAGACGAATCCAATTTCATTCCATGGATCGTACTGAGTGCTGTTTCTGCGTCTGGCCTACTGCTGTCGGCGGCATGGGTGTTCATGCGCAAACGTTCTATCGGAAAGCACTATAGTAGATAATCTGTTAAAAGCGCCCCTCCCAGAAGCAATGCTTCCGAGAGGGGCGTTTTCAGGAGAAAGCGATGAGAGAAAAGAATGCTTCAGCAAAAAAAGTAAAGGGTACAGTGTGGTTATTTCGAATCGGTGTGCTGTGCTGTATCGTCGGTTTAGTTGTGGGATTATCAAATCTTTGGAGTATTCAAAACGAATACGATATCGGAACCAATGTTTATGAACAATTACGTCAAGAGTACTTGGTGTCTAGCCAATCATCTTTTCAGAAAAAACAAGATGCACCGAGTGTCTCTTCGCAACATTCCGATCATGTATGGAAAGGGGATGAGAGCGGCGAAATACAGGACACGCGGGTGGTGGATTTTGCTGCTTTGAAGGAGATTAACGCGGACATCGCCGCATGGATTTTTTGTGCGGACACAGCGATTGATTATCCAGTTGTTCATGGCAAGGATAATGAGTATTATTTGACACATTTATTTACTGGAGAAAAAAATGCTGCGGGCAGCATTTTTTTAGATTACCGTAATAATCCGGATTTTTCTGATCGTCACAGCGTTATATATGGCCACAATATGAAAAATGGCACCATGTTCGCCAGCTTAACAAAATACCGTAATCCTGAATATTTTTATGATCATCCAGAAATCTTTTTTTATACTTTAGAGAAGGAATATTCTATTAAAATTTTTTCGGGATATTCTGCGGGGCTAGAGGATGAAGCATGGCGGTTGGGCTTTACCTCAGACGAGGACTTTGAGGCATGGGTTTTACAAGAGAAGGAAAAATCATATTTCAAAAGTGAAGTAGAACCTTCTGCAGAAGACCGTATTGTGACATTGTCTACCTGTATCAATGAAAACGAAGATAAAAGGTTTATCATCCATGGCATTCTTGAAAGCCTTGAGTAAATTATAAAGGAAAATTTTTCGCATAGAATCGTTTTTATAAATTAAATTTGTAATGATCAGATGCTTTACAAAAAGTTATTGCTATACCAAAACAAATGAAATAACTATATATACTCTTTTTACGCAAAAACGGATGCAGTCTTTTCACGACCGCATCCGTTTTATATTTACTGAATTAATAGGAAGAATTCTCCCTTTTTAAAGGACAAATAAATTTAAACATATTTGAGGGGAATTCATAATATCCCTGTTTTTTAAAGCCGTTGACAGATGTATCTTCGGGTGCAATTTTAGGATCCTTTGCTGCATCGGCAGTATGGATAATAGCAAAACGCCACCATTTTTTAGTATCCTGTTCCAAAAAATCAAAAACAGAAATATTTTTTCGATTTTTGCTTCCTTTATATAAAATCCAGTGCTGTATTTCAATCTGCATCTTTTCTAAGATTTCAAAAAGATGAAATTGACCGATGTTAATACCAAAAGTATCATTGCTGGTTTCATTTTTAAACTTTACTCCAATTACACACAAATCACCGTTTTTCTTTTCCATAATATAATCCATATTCATAAGGGCGCTGAAATAAACAGCTAAAAAGGAATCAGCAAAATTTCTTTCAATCGCGATTTTTCGTAAAATATTGTTAGATTTAAAAAAATTAACACATTTCATCTGACGTCCAAGATCTCTTGTCAATTCGGCAGCGGGATGCGGTTTTGCTCTTTTATATAGGTGGTGCCTAGAAACGAATTGCGGCAAAGATAGGGTGGATTCTTCGCTATAAAAAAACCATATATTACCGGTTGGATAAGCGCGCCAAACGGAAAATTGTTTAGAAAGTATTTGAATCATCTTTTGATCTACATCGTTAAAACTTTCTGAAACTACAAAAAAGAAACGCTTATTCTCAATTTCAGCGCACCACCAACCACTAGTATAGTTTCTATGAAGAGCAAGGGGAAATTGTTTTTCAAACAAGTATTCGGTCACATATCCTTCCAAAAGAGTGTGTTTGTTTTGCAGAATCTGTTTTTCGGCATCCTCAAAATGTTCAAACATAATGATTTCCCCGTTCTTTTTAAAATATTTAAAAAAGTAATGAATATAACTTCAAGTTTATCATGGTAAATCAACAAAAACAATATTTTTCCATATAATTGATCTTAAAATTTTTAAAAAATTCCTCTTTACAAATTAGGAACAATGTGTTATGATAATACCAGAAAACAATAATAAATACTATTATTGAATTTTAAATGAAGGGAATTATGATGAAACGGCAAAACTTCAGCAAAAAGCGGGAAGCAATCCTGCGAACTATTTGTGAAACAGAGATTCACCCGAGCGCTGAGTGGATTTATCATAAACTTAAACCAGAGTATCCTGATTTGAGTTTAGGGACTGTCTACCGAAATATTACGAAATTTAAGGACAATGGCGATATTGTTTGTGTTGGTGTAGTCAATGGTCAAGAGAGGCTTGACGGCAATGTTATGCCTCATGCACATTTTATTTGCAGAAAATGTGGATCAGTTCTTGATTTGCCAAAAGATTTTATTCCAGAAGAGAACGAAAATAAGGTGAAAGAAATGTTTGGGCATGAGGTAGAGACTTGTGCACTAATGTTTTATGGAATTTGTTTTACATGTGTTAAAAATAGTCAATCAATGCCGGAGCTGTCAAAATAAAAACAGCGGCTTCCGACGTCGTATAAAACTTAGAAAAGAAAAATTGGAGGTAAATTATCATGAAAAAGTTTGTTTGCAGCGTTTGTGGTTATGTGTATGAAGGTGAAACTGCTCCGGAGTTCTGCCCGCAGTGTAAAGCTCCGAAAGAGAAGTTTGTAGAGAAGAAAGAAGGCAATTCCTTTGCTTGTGAGCACACGATTGGTGTTGCAAAGGATATTGATAAAGAAGTTTACGATGGTCTGGTTGCAAATTTTAACGGTGAATGCAGTGAAGTGGGTATGTATCTTGCAATGAGCCGTCAGGCAGAGCGCGACGGCTATCCGGAAGTTGCAGAAGCTTTCAAGCGTTATGCATTTGAAGAGGCGGAACATGCTGCAAAGTTTGCGGAACTGTTGGGCGAGATTGTTACTAACGATACCAAAAAGAATGTTCAGATGCGTGCTGAGGCTGAAGCGGGTGCTTGTGAAGGTAAACTGCAGATTGCCAAGCGGGCAAAGGAACTTGGGTATGATGCTATTCATGATACAGTACATGAAATGGCAAAGGACGAGGCCCGTCATGGAGCCGGATTTAATGGTTTGCTTAAGAGATATTTTGGTGAATAATTTTTAAATTACAGTTTACAAAACGGGTGGAGTTTTGATTCCACCCGTTATTTTTTTCTTTAAATATTACTATTTTAGCTAGATAAATAATTTTACGTATATAAAAATTAAATAGATTAAATCTATGTGATTTTATGAATGTATGATCTTAATTTTAATTTTTCGATCTTTTATTTATAGCATTTAACGTTAAAAACTATATATATTGCCTAATTTATATTGAAATATAAAAAATAATATTATTTAAATTTCTAACAAAGAACCAAAAAGTCTTGTAAAAAAAGTACAATGTTTTAGAAAGGAGGTCACAGTGTAAAGTTTTATTCCGAAAAATGCAACGGAAAATATCAATGTTGTATAGGGCAACATAAAAGGAGGATATTTGGAAAGTATGTGGAAAAGGGTTTTATCATGCGTTCTGGCTTTTGGATTGCTGACAAGTAGCCTTCCTATTGTATCTGCTGATGAAAACGAAAAAATAGCAGATACAGGCTATGTCGACAGCGGTTTAAAAGCTATGTATGGAACTCCCATTATCGACGGAGAAGTTGACAGCGGATGGGAAAGTGTGCCTGCGTACACACCGACAGAGGTGAGTGGAACAAATAGTAGTATTCCTGAGGATACTAACTATCGTTTCATGTGGGATGAAAATTCGTTGTACGTTTTGGCAGAACTTCCTGGTGACCTAGATATGGAATCCGTCTCGGGAGATGTGTTCAACATCTATCTCGATGAGAAAAACGATGGTCTTCTCAATTATGACGAAGACGAAGATGATTCCAAGTATCAGGAAGACGATCTCCACTTTGGCTTCATGCTCAATGGATTTAAAGATGGTACCTTCTTTGATAACTTTGGAAACATAGACCGTCTCTATTTTGAAACTGTAAAGCAGAATGACAAGATCTATGTAGAGATGCAGGTTGCGTTTGATGCTTTGAAGGATCCTGAAAACGGAACGGCGGTTGGTTTTGAACTGTCTCAGACACACTCTGAGGGATGGTTCTCCAGCACGACCTATGCGTTCTTTGATGCAACAGGCGCAGCTGACAGTGATCCTTCTGCTTTCGGTGATTTGATTTTGGAAGGGAAACCGGAAGACGTAGAAGATGTACCTTCCAATCCGTATGTTCTGAAGAACTACTATGATGAAGCGTCTGAGTTCCAAATGTATAACTATGGTTCCAGCGGTAAGGCTGAATTCCTTGAGGCCCTTGACAATGCTGGAGATTTGGTTAATGACGCTATGAATGATCCTTACTCTGTAGAGCAGAAGGATATTGACGAAGCTTTGCAGAATTTGAAGGATGCTATCCATAATATCGACGATTTGAGCGGCCTGACGAAGATTGAAGATCTGGAATCCATTCCGGAGCTTCCGGATCCGTTTGAGTTCCTCAACGGCGATACAGTAAGTTCCGATGAAGATTGGGCAGAGCGTGCAGAAGAAATCAAACACATGTATGAATATTACATGTACGGCCCGCTTCCCGATATGACAGATGAAGAAGTTTCGTACTCCCTCGATGGAGACGAGTTGACAATTACCGTTTCTTATCATGGAAATGAGTCCAGCTTTACAGCTACTTTCGGGGCTCCTACCCAGGAAGTACATGACAAGGCTCCGGTTATCATCTCCATTGGTGGAATGGGCGCCGACGTCAACGAGTATGCGCATGAAAATGGCTATGCAACAATTGGCTTTAACTACACAGAAGTGGCTTCCGACAACTACGGACGTACAGGCGCGTTCTATGATCTGCATCCGTATGGAGCAGATTGGCAGGATCAGACAGGTGTTCTGGCCGCATGGGGCTGGGGCGCAAGCAAGGTAATCGATGCCCTTGAAAATGGTCTTGCTGAAGAGTTCGGCCTGAGTGCTGAAGATATCATTCTGACCGGTGTTTCCCGTTGCGGAAAGGCTACAGCTGTAGGCGGCATGAATGATTCCCGTATTAAGATGGTCGTTCCTACCTGCTCCGGCGCGGGCGGCATGGCGAACTTCCGCATCACCAGCACAGGCAAAACTTATGACTATTCTTCCATTACTCTTAGTGATGGAAAACTCCTTGAGAATACAGAGGATGGGCTGTTCCTCAATGGCCAGAACGAAATGATCCATCACCTGCAGCAGCGCAGTGAGCATCATTGGTTCAACGACAACTTCATGCAGTTTAAGGATCGCGAGACCGATAAGCTCCCGTTTGATCAGCATTTGTTGATCGCTACTTGTGCAGATCCGGATCGTTACTACATGGTTACCGCTTCCTATGATGAGCAGTGGAATAACACCCCGGGTACGTATGCTACCTATAAAGCAGCCGAGAAGGTTTACGAGTTCCTCGGCATCGAAGATCAAATTGCCGTCAACCTCCGCAGCATCAATGGTAATGTTGAATGGAGTACAAACCATGCGGTTCTTATGAACGACATCGTCAAGATGATCGATTTCTATAATTATAACCGCTATGGTATGGAAATGCAGAACACCACGATGGATGAACTGCATACTACTCTGTATGACACCGTTGAGTATAACAAAGTGGATGGTTGGGATGTATTTGATATTCCGTCCAAAGAGTCTAGCGACGTCGATTTGAAAGCCGTATACGGAACTCCCATCATCGACGGAGAAATTGACGAAGCATGGGAAAATGTGCCTGCGTACACACCGACAGAGAAGGTTGTATCTTCTTGGTGGGGTGGCGGAGACGATGGCAGCTCCGCAGAGTCGAGTTATCGTTTCATGT
>CALWIX010000041.1 GCA_944380825.1 uncultured Clostridia bacterium
AAGGGGATGGTGTTTCCCTCGTCAATAAGTTCTATCACTTTTTCCACCTGCCAGTCTTTTAGCGAAAACTGGCGAGAGAGTTCTTTTACAAAATCCAAAATAGTTCCGCCTTATACGGGATGGCTCAGTGTGTGAAAAGCAGCTCGCAAAGCCATGCCGCACCAAAGATCACCGGCTGATGCACGATGTACAGAAGGAGCGCGTGGCGGCCCATCCAAGAAAGAAACGGCACGCGGCTGCGGTAAGTAAAGGCGGGGAACTTCCCCGCGGCGGCAAGCTTGCCGAAAAATCCCCCCGCAAAGAATACGAAAATCCACGGCAGCAGCGGAAAGTAGTCCGACGAGCGAAACTCCGGCCCCGGCATTCCAAAGGGGAACAAAAACGATGTTTCATACAGCGTCTGCGGCAGCTGCACGGCAAAAAAGACGATTCCTTTCTGGATGTCCATCGTGCAGGCGTACAGCACGGCGCACACGGCAATCGGTATCCACGAAAAAGAAAAGCGGTCCAATAGCGGCTTGCACAGCCCGTACACCATCATGCAGATCGATAGAAAGTGCAGAATTCCAAACACGATCACTTCCTGCGGCACGGCCAGATACGTTACAGCCGATACCGCCAGCGCGATGAGAAAAAGTTTCCCGCCCCGTTTAAGGTTCGAGCGGGAGAGATCTGACGAAATGCCGGAGATAAAAATGAATGCCCCAGCAAAAAACGGCTCTGCCGGCATAAAAAAACGCAGCAGCGCCATGCCCCAGCCGATGCCGAAGAGGTTTGCCAGCGTATAGAAGCCGTGGTAAAATATCATGCACAGCACAGCAAAACCGCGGATTTCGTCCATCAAACAGATGCGGGGCCGTTTTTGTACGGAAATCGTTTGCGTCATTGTATTCCTCCATCATTTGCGGCGGGACGGTGGAAAAATTCTTATCTATTTTTCGTCTTTCCGCCGTAAAAACTCCATGATATACTATAAAGAGAACCCCGCCGGAAGTCCCGGTGCCCGGGGATTAACTCTATTATAGAGGAAATGGACTAAAATTACAATAAAATTCCCGAAACGGGAAAATTCCCCTTTTCGGACGATGGAGGAATTTTGTATGAAAGCAAGATACAAGGCCGTCTTGTTTGACTTAGACGGAACGCTCACCCGCTCTCATCCGGGCGTTATCCGGTGTGTGGCGGAGGCTCTTGAGAAGATGGGGTGCCCCGTACCGCCCCAAGAGACGCTGATGAAATTTATCGGTCCGCCGCTGCAAATGAGCTTTGCAAAGTACTGCGGGATGGATCCGCAGCAGTGTCTGCAGGCGGTGACGCTTTTCCGAGCGGAATATGAAGTGCGCGGCGTATACGAGAACTCCGTCTTTGACGGAATGCACGAGCTGCTGCGCGATCTGCGCGAAGGCGGAGCCACCATTATTGTAGCCACCTCCAAAGCGCAGGGTGCGGCGGAGAGCGTGGTGAATCATTTTGACCTCGCGCCGCTAGTCGATTTTGTATCGGGTGCGTATGCCGACGAACGTCCGCACACAAAAGCGGACCTCATCCGCAAAGGGCTTGAAAAGTTTGCCATAGCGCCGGAGCAGTCCGTTATGATCGGCGATACGCATTTTGACGTCGAGGGCGCCGTAGGCGCCGGCACCGATTTTATCGGCGTGCTGTTCGGTTACGGATCGCAGCAGGAAATGGAGGAGAAGGGCGGACGGAAATTTGCCGCTTCGGTAGAGCAGCTGCGCGCCATGCTTTTGCAGGACTAAAAATAAAAAATACAAAAATCCCCTCTGCCGCCGGAGGCCCCGGCAATGGCAGGGGGATTTTTTATAAAACAAGGGGTAAAGATTATAAAAATACGTTTTCCTCTAAGAAAGCGGCGACGCCATCTTCTTCGTTAGAGAGCGTAACCGCGTCGGCGGTGCGGAGAATCTCGGGCAAAGCGTTCTTCATCGCGACGCCGGTACCGGCTTTATGGATCATTTCGCGGTCGTTCTGCCCGTCGCCGAACACGACAGTATCGGCCAAATCGATATGCAGAAAACCACACAGCGCCTGCAAGGCCGCGCCTTTTGTAGCGTCGCAGTGGTTGATTTCTAAGTTATTGAATCCCGAAGACGTTATCATTAGGCGGGGAATCCTCTCCAAAAGCGGCCACAGCGTTTCGCGTTCTCCGCGAACGAGGTAGGGAAAATTGATTTTTTCAATTTCCACGCCCTCTTGCTGCACGAATTGAGACAAGCTCTCTACAACGGTACGCTTTTTTTTGATAAAAAGATTAAGATCCTCTGGAAATGTATGGGTCTGCAAATAGCGGATGCCCGCTTTTCCGATATAGGATTGACCGTTAAAATACATCTCCAGCAGGTGATCCTCCTCTCCGATGCGGGCGAGGATCTCCAGCACATCGGCTTTTTCGAGCGGAGTGTAAAACAGCCTCTCTTTTGTGGACAGATCATAAACAGCTGCGCCGTTGGAGGTGATAGCGTAGCGCACACCCGGAATAGCGGTGAGCGATTGCGGCACAAGCCCGAGCATTCGCCCCGTAGCCGGTACAAACCAGATTCCGCGCTGTATCGATTCTCGAACAGCATGAAGGTTTCTCTCTGAAATAGTAACATGGTCGTCACGCAGCATGGTTCCGTCCATATCTGCGGCAATCAATCGAACAGCCATAAAAACCCTCCTTGCGCCTGTCCTGCGGGAAAAGCTTTTCCCGCGCCCACCGGACGGCCGCTCTCACGAGTGTGCCGTCCGGTATTTTTGTTATTGCGGGATGTATTTACATTTTTCGCTGTCTCTTTAGAACTGGATCCGCTTGAGGATGTAGTGGGTCAGATCGGCGATGCTTACGCGCTCCTGCTGCATGGTATCGCGGTCGCGTACCGTTACGCAGCCATCGTTTTCGCTGTCGAAATCGTAAGTAATGCAAAACGGCGTGCCGATCTCATCCTGACGGCGGTAACGCTTGCCGATAGAGCCGGACTCGTCGTAATCCACCATAAAGTGTTTGGAAAGCTTTGCAAATAACTCCTGAGCCTTAGGAGAAAGCTTCTTGGAAAGCGGAAGAATCGCCGCCTTAAACGGAGCGAGAGCCGGATGCAGACGAAGCACCACGCGGGTATCTTTTTCGTCAATCTTCTCTTCGTCGTACGCATCACACAGGAACGCAAGAGCCACACGGTCCGCGCCGAGCGACGGTTCTACGACATACGGAATATACCGCTCGTTTGTATCGGGATCGAAATATTCGAGGCTCTTGCCGGAGTGATCCATATGCTGTGTCAAGTCGTAGTTCGTACGGTCGGCAATGCCCCAAAGTTCGCCCCAGCCGAAGGGGAACAGGTATTCAATATCCGTTGTAGCTTTGGAATAGAACGAAAGCTCCTCTTGCTCATGGTCGCGCAGGCGCAGGTTTTCTTCCGTCATGCCGAGGGCCAGCAGCCAATTTTTGCAGAAATCTTTCCAATAATGGAACCACTCCAGATCCGTGTCGGGTTTGCAGAAGAACTCCATCTCCATCTGCTCGAACTCACGGGTACGGAACGTGAAGTTGCCGGGCGTTATCTCGTTGCGGAACGATTTGCCAACTTGGCATACGCCGAACGGAAGCTTTTTGCGGGTGGTGCGCTGGATGTTTGCAAAGTTGACAAAGATGCCCTGCGCCGTTTCGGGGCGCAGATAGATTTCGTCCTTCGCGTCTTCGGTAACGCCTTGGAACGTTTTGAACATCAGATTAAACTTGCGGATATCAGTAAAGTTATGGGAACCGCAGTTCGGGCAGGCGATGGCGTGCTCCTGAATATAGCTGCTCATCTGCTCAAATGTCATACCGTTGGGGTCGCCGCCGGCGTCTTCGATGAGCTTATCGGCGCGATGACGGGTATGGCAGTCGCGGCAGTCCATAAGCGGATCGGAAAAACCGCCTACATGGCCGGACGCCACCCATACCTGCGGATTCATCAAAATAGCAGAATCAAGACCCACGTTGTAGGGACTTTCCTGCACGAATTTTTTCATCCATGCGCGCTTGACGTTGTTTTTAAACTCTACGCCGAGCGGGCCGTAGTCCCATGTGTTGGAAAGACCGCCGTAAATTTCAGAGCCCGCATACACGAACCCGCGGTTTTTGCACAGGCCGATAATTTTGTCCATCGTCTTTTCGGTTGCCAACATAAAGAAATTCCTCCATTTTGCCGGACCGCTGGCTGCGGCCCGCAGATTTTGATACGCGCTGTTTTGAATAAAAATATATTTTCAGGAAAAAGAGTCCGCCGCGCGTAAAAAGCGGGCGGTTATTTTTCCTTTTTGAAGATGATAAGCTTGCTTAAAACGTAGTTCATGACGATCACCACAACGTTCATGGCGATTTTGGCCAGCCAAGAATTGCTATCCAGCACATCTACGAGCAGCCACATTCCACCGGTATCCACGCCCAGCGAGAGAATTCTTGCCGCAAAAAACGAAATCATCTCGCGAAAGACAACACGCGCCGCAAAACTTTTGCTTCGAAAAACGAAAAGCTTGTTCGAGAGAAAAGCAAAAATTACCGACAGCAGCCACGCCGCCACGTTGGCGGGAATCAGCGGCCACATAAGCCTATCATGCAGCAAGCCAAACGACACAATATTGATAACGGTCGTCAATACACCGAACACCACGTACGACACCGTCTCCGGATTGACAAGCTTTTTCCAAAGCGCAGAAAGCTTTTGCATGCCGGTTCTCCTTTTTGGGACAAAAGTCCTTTCTTAGTTTATCATTCCCGCACGCAGGGCGCAAGACAAAAACGGGAAAACGCTTAAAATTTTTCAGTCAAAATACCGCGGCACCAGCCGAATACGAGCGCAAAGGCCGGTTCAAACGAAAAATCGGCGCCGTTTTTTAAATCGATTGATAATTGCAGAACCTCCCGGTCGGTTCCGTGGGCAGATTGCAGCAGTTCCCTTTTGGTAGCGAGATATTCGCCTGTGCGCAGATAATGCACCGCCTGCAAAAGATAAAACACCTGCTTACAAGTATCCGGAAAAAGGGTACGATTTTGGGCGGCGTCTGCAAAAACATACCGGTGGCACAGCTCGTGGTAGAAATTTCCGGCAGAAATTTTCACAAATCCCACAATATCCTGCCTGCCGTAAGGGGGAACAAGATCCCGCAGCGTGCCGTAGTAATCTTTCGTTCCCTGCAATAGGGAGAAAATCTCGTACGGCTGCCATGCGGCCAATTCCGCCCGCCCACACAGAAAACCGCAGGCTTTTTCGGGTTCGGGCATAGTGGAAATGATTTGGCGGTACTGCTCCAGATCCTCTATCTGCAACGCGTCCCATATAACCATCACATCCACGTCGCTTGCGGGCGAGGCTTCGCCGCGCAGGTAGTTTCCCTGAAGCCCCACATACAAAAGGCGGCTGCCAAAAGTTTTGCGCAGCTTTTTCAAAAGCTGCTGCATATAGCTTTCTATTTCGATCATAGCGTTTTCTCTCAAATAATCATGCCGCCGTTGACGCCCAAAACCTGCCCCGTAATAAAGTCCGCTTTCTCAGAGGCGAGGAACAAAGCCGCCATAGCGATGTCTTTCGGTGTACCGATGCGTCCGAGAGGTGTTTCCTCCTTAAGGGCGTTCATCGTTTCTTCGTCGAAGGAGGCGTTCATCGGCGTATCAATCACGCCGGGAGCGATGCAGTTGACCTGAATCTGAGAGGGGCCCAGTTCTTTGGCGAGGGCCTTTGTCAGTCCGATAACAGCCGCTTTGGCCGCGGAGTAGTGCACCTCGCAGGAAGCTCCCACCTGTCCCCACATGGAAGAGATATTGATAATCTTCCCTTCCTTGCGGTGAATCATCCGCGGCAAGGCGCATTGACAGCAATGGAATACGCCTTTTACGTCCACAGCAAACATTCTATCCCAGTCCTCTTCGGTCAAATCGGTAAAGAGCTTCTGCTGGGCGATACCGGCGTTATTGATGAGAATATCTACGCCGGTGCCGAACGACCCTTCTATATATTCAAACATTTTTTGCACCTGCTGCGCGTCGGAAACGTCGGCCTGAATAGGCACGGCTGCGTCGGAGCGAAATAACCCGTTGCGGTTATTGATGGAGTTTGCGAGATGTACGGCCTCCTCCTGATGCTCCCAATAGCTAAACGCCACCGAATACCCAGCTTTACAAAACTGCCTCACGAGTTCTTTTCCGATTCCACGGGAGCCTCCCGTGATGAGTACCGTTTTTCCCATAAAAACCTCCTTTGTGGTGGAACGCTGCTTTCAGGTTCCGGCAGGAAATATCCTATGCGCCCGTACCGATGGTTTCTCGCGTGAGAATGCGTCGATCAAAGGCGCAAACCCAATATTCCGCAGCCAGCCCTCTGGGTTGGGGCAAGGATCGTTTTAAGATACAGCGCGAGGGGATAGGGCGATACCCTCTATCGCCGGATGGAAAGTAAAGGAAATGTGCAAGTATGGTGAGCAGATCCTGTTTATTCTAGATTATGGGTCAGAAGCATCACAGCAGCGAGAGCGGCGATGGGCGCCGTTTCGGTACGCAGAATGCGCGGACCCAGTGTAACGGTTTTAGCGCCGAGGCAGCGGGCAAACTCGACCTCCTCGGGAGCAAAACCGCCTTCGGGTCCGATGAAGATGGATAAATGCTGTGTTTGTGCAGAAATAAGCTCGCGCAAAGGAGCGCCGCCGCCTTCGTAAAAAAAGAGGATCTTGCCGCGGGCAGATGCGTCCTGCACCGCCTGACGGAAATCGGTAATGGGCGCAACCTCAGGCAGAATTCCCCGGCCGCACTGTTTGGCAGCCTCGATGGCTATTTTCTGCCACCGTTCGCGCTTTTTGGCGGCGGATTTTGCGTCCGGGCGGGAAACACAGCGTGCGCTGAGCATGGGTACGATCTGCGAAACACCCATCTCAACGGCCTTCTGCATGACAAAATCCATTTTATCAGCTTTGGGCAGGCTTTGAATCAAGGTGACAAAGGTGTGCGGTTCGGTGTGATTGGGGCAGCAGGAGAGCACCTGCAGCTCGACCGCATTCTCCTGCAAAGAATCGATTACGCACCGGTAATCCATCCCCTGTCCATCACAAAGCTCCAGAGAGTCGCCGGGCTTCATCCGCAAGGATTTCGCGATATGCCGAGCGTCGTCGCCGGTAATCGCGGCCGGTTTGCCAACCTCGCAGGGGATATCCACAAAAAATCTCGGCATCGATTTTCTTCCTTTCTAAAGAAACCATCGTTTATTCCAGCAGCGGCTGCTTCGCCGCAAGATTAAAGCCGTCGAAGCAACAGGCGCGTTGCCCCCGGATTGAGCGACACAAGCTTTCCGGCAAGGCGCGGATGCTTGAGTTTACAGCGCACCATATTTTGAAGCACCTGTCCGTGGGAATAGCCGTGAATCACAAGAATTTCTTCGATTCCCTTTCCGGGATGGGAAAGCAGCCCTTCAAGATAGTGGCGGGCATCCTCCTCGTACATCCCGTGAATATCGGCCTCGAGCACCGTAGAGCTGACTTTTCTAGCCCTCACGACTGTTCCTCCTGCATTTGTGCGGTAAGGATATCGCGTACCAAAAGCACCAAATCCTCATACGTTTCCAATGTTCCGGCCCGCCTGCGAAACTGCGCGGCGCCCCGCAGTCCATGTAGATACCATCCGACATGCTTGCGGGCTTCGCGCATTCCGTGGGGCTCATCTTTATAGGTGCATAAAGCTTTGATGTGTTTAAGAAGGACGTCCATCCTTTCGTAGATACCCGGCTGCGGAAGAAGGCGGCATTCGGGCGATAAGTACGCGTTGATCTGTTGAAAGATCCACGGGTTTCCTAAAGCGGCCCTTCCCACCATGACCATATCGCAGCCGGTATAGGCGAGCATTTTGGCGGCAGCCTCGGCGCTGTCTACGTCGCCGTTTCCGATAACAGGAACAGAAACGGCCTGTTTTACTTCACGAATAATATCCCAGTCGGCAGACGGCTGATACATCTGCTCGCGGGTGCGTCCGTGCACGGCGATAGCGTCGGCACCAGCGCCAGCGCAGATTTTGGCCACCTCCACCGCGTTGACGCTGCGGGCGTCCCAGCCCTTGCGGATCTTTACCGTTACCGGTACGGGCACCGCTTTTTTCACCGCTTCCACAATCCGTCCGCAAAGCTCCGGATTTTTCATTAAAGCGCAGCCGCAGCCATTCTTGCTGACTTTAGGCGCGGGGCAGCCCATATTGATGTCGATAATATTGGGCTGAAACTGCATTGCCGTCTCAGCGGCGCGAGCCATCGTCTGCGGATCGTCTCCAAACAGCTGGATTCCCGCAGGCCGCTCTTTGTCAGAAAGCGCCATCAGGTCATTTGTTTTGCGGTTTTGATATTCCAGCCCCTTCGAGCTGACCATCTCGCTGACGACGTATGCCGCTCCAAACCGAACACACAGTTCCCGAAAAGCGCGGTCTGTTACACCGGCCATAGGCGCCAGCACCGCGCGGCCTTCGATCGCTACATTTCCAATCTTCAAAAGGACAAGCCCCCTCTCTTTCTAAACGGAGTGCCGCCGCAGTGTACCGAAAAACAAAAAAAGAATCTTTTCCCATTTTATGGTACATTCCAAACGGCTATTGGATTCGCAGGAAAAAGCCCTCCTGGGAAAATCCACAGGAGGGCCTGTTTATGCGAAAATCTGTGGGACGCTTACAGCTTACTTGCTCAGTCTATCTTTCAGGCCGGCGAGCTGATCTTTGAGCTCCTGCGGGAGCTTGTCACCGAACTTCTTGTAGAACTCCTCAATGCCGTCGGCTTCCTTCATCCACTGCTCGTTGTTGACCTCAAGAATGCTCTTGAGCGTATCAATGCTGAAATCGAGGCCTTCGAGGTTAATATCTTCCGCCTTCGGCACATAACCGATAGCGGTCTCGGTAGCGTCTACCTTGCCGGCGCAGCGGTTGAGAATCCATTCCACAACGCGCAGGTTGTCGCCGAATCCCGGCCAAATGAAGTGGCCTTCTTCGTCAAGACGGAACCAGTTAACGTTAAAGATCTTCGGAGCCTTGTCGCCGAGCTTCTGGCCCATCTCGATCCAATGCTTGAAGTAGTCGCCCATATGGTAACCGCAGAACGGCAGCATAGCCATCGGGTCACGGCGGACAACACCGACAGCGCCGGTAGCGGCAGCGGTTGTCTCAGAAGCCATGATGGAACCTACGAACACACCGTTGTTCCAGTCGCGGGACTGATAGACCAGCGGAGTGGTCTGTGCACGGCGGCCGCCGAAGATGATAGCGGAGATCGGCACACCAGTGCCCTTGTCAAACTCGTCGCTGATGCACGGGCAGTTCTTAGCCGGCGCAGTAAAGCGGCTGTTCGGATGAGCACCCTTCTTATCGGAGGTTTTGCCGTTCCACGGCTCGCCGGTCCAGTCCATAGCGTTCTCCGGCGGATTCTTGTCGAGGCCTTCCCACCACACGGTGTTGTCGTCGAGATTGTGCGCAACGTTTGTGAAGATGGTGCCCTCTTTGGTGGTAGCGAGAGCGTTCGGGTTAGACTTCGCGTTGGTGCCCGGAGCCACGCCGAAGAAGCCGTTTTCGGGGTTAATCGCCCACAGACGGCCGTCCTCACCGATATGCATCCAAGCGATATCGTCGCCTACGGTCCAAACTTTGTAGCCCTTCTTCTGATATACTTCCGGCGGAATCAGCATGGCAAGGTTCGTTTTGCCGCAAGCAGACGGGAACGCCGCTGCTACATACTTAATGTCGCCGTCCGGATACTGCACGCCGAGGATAAGCATATGCTCGGCCATCCAGCCCTGATTCTTACCAAGGTAAGAAGCGATGCGCAGCGCGAAGCACTTCTTGCCGAGAAGAACGTTTCCGCCGTAACCGGAGTTAACGGAGATAATGGTGTCGTCCTCAGGGAAATGGCAGATATAACGGTTTTCTTCTTCAATGTTGCACTTGCAGTGCAGGCCCTTTACCCATTCGGTAGAGTCGCCCAGAGCCTCCCACACGGCGTTGCCGACGCGGGTCATGATTTCCATGTTGAGAACAACATAGATAGAGTCGGTCAGCTCCACGCCGATCTTAGAAAACGGAGAGCCTACCGGACCCATGGAATAGGGGATAACATACATAGTGCGGCCCTTGTAGCTGCCCTTAGCGATGCCATAGAGCATCTCATAAGCCTTTTGGGGATCCATCCAATGGTTGGTAGGACCAGCGTCCTCCTCTTTGCGGGAGCAGATGTATGTTCTGCCTTCCACACGAGCAACGTCGTTGACGGCGGTGCGATGCAGGTAGCAATTCGGAAGTTTGTCCTGATTCAGCTTAATCATTTCGCCAGTGGAGCAAGCTTCTTTACGGAGCTCCTCGATCTGCGCTTCGGAGCCGTCAATCCAAACAACATTGTCCGGAGTGACAAGAGCTTTCATTTCATCAATCCACTTAAGAACAGACTGATTCTTTGTCATATTACTTTTCTCCTTTCGGCCGAAACCGGCCAAACGCATTTGCCTATATTATAATATACTTCCCTGAAAATATCAATTACCAAATTGTTAAAAGGACAACAATCCCGACGATTTTTCAAGAATTTTACAAGACTACGTCTGGATACAGATCCCGCGGCAGAACGTACAGGTGCGTAGCCATGTGCTTAAGCCAAAGCGAATAGGCTATGAGATTATATGATTATAGCCTGTTTTGCGCCGTCTGCCGATATTTACGGGGAATTTTAGCGAGTGGAAGGAGTGCTGTGTGAAATGGGATCCGTGTTTTGGGTGTGTTGATCTGACTTACCGCAGCAGGTACAGGCAGAACTGTCCTCTGTCTTTTCTGCACGCAGATACTGTTCTATTCGAAAACGCGGCCGGGCTTTCACTTCGCTGTAAATTTTGCCGATATAACCGCCCACAACACCGAGACACAGCATCTGCAGGCCGCCTAAAAACCAAATCGACGCCACAGTAGCCGTCCAGCCAGCCACAACGTTTCCGCTAGCCCAAGAAATAAGCGCGTAAAGAAGGCCCAGTACACTCAGACACGAAACAAGAATTCCAAGAGTCGAGATAATCTTTAACGGCTTAACGCTGAACGAAGTAATCCCGTCCAAAGCAAAAGAAATCATTTTTTTTAGCGGATATTTCGATTCACCGGCAAAGCGTTCATGCCGGTCGTAGTACACATAATCACAGCGATAGCCAATCAGAGGCACAAGCCCCCGCAAAAACAAATTGACCTCATGATATTCCGAAAGGGCGTCCAAGGCACGGCGGCTCATCAGCCGGTAATCGGCATGATTGTATACCACATCCACCCCCAACCCCTGCATCAGCCGGTAAAAAGCCAGCGCGCTGGCCCGTTTAAAGAACGTATCGGTGTCACGCTTGTTGCGCACGCCGTAAACAACGTCGCAGCCTTCATCAAATTTTTCTATAAACTGGTCCAGCGCATCTATGTCATCCTGCAGATCGGCGTCCATACTCACGACGCAGTCGGCCTCGTCCTTGGCCGTGAGCAGCCCAGCCAGCAGTGCGTTTTGATGGCCGCGGTTATGGGCAAGCTTTAGGCCCAGCACCATCGGGTTTTCGCTGTGCAGGCGGCAGATAATCTCCCATGTGCGGTCTTTGCTGCCGTCGTCTACATACAAAATACGGCTGTCGGTACAGGCGCGGCCGCAGGCAATCAAACTGTCGAGCTTTTTTGTGAGCCGGCGGTTCGTTTCTGGAAGAACCTCCTCTTCGTTATAACAAGGAATGACAAGATAGATTTTAGCGGACAAAATGACTATTCCCCTTTCTCATCGGAAACCGCAGGCAGCGTGGGATCGCTGCTGTTTTCTTCGTCTGAACCTTTCTTCTCCGATTCTGCAGAAGCGTCGCTCAAAGAAGTGGAAAGATCTTTAGATTCATGTGACGCAGATGTTTCCGGCTGTGGCGGCGCGGCGGTAGGATCCTCAGCTTCATGCAGCGAAGGTGTTTGCGGTGGTATAGCTGCACTGGGAAGCGTCAGACCATAATTTTTACAGATCTTTTCCCACAGCGCCGCCTGATATTTTTCGGCCTGTGGTAAAGGCTGAAGTACACGGTAAACGTGGCGGCCGTATTCGTGGTTCCAGAAACGGTCACGCCGATGGATGATCCATAAATAGATAAGAATCACCAGCAAGGCGCCGGCAGAAAGCCCCATCCCCGCAAGCAAGCCGGGGGTGCGGTAGGTGAATCGGATTTCGCTCACACCCGCTGGAACGCGTACCGCCATAAAGCCCACATTCACTTTTTCGATCTGAACATCTTGCCCGTTGACCTGTGCGCTCCAGCCGCTTTCATACGGCACGCTGAAAAATACAAGCCGCGGTTTGTCACTTTCAAAGGTGGCCGAAAAGCCGGTGTTGTCATGAGAGAACGAGGAAGCAGACATGGAACGCCGGTTGCGGCAGTCGCGGTAATAGGCCTCGTTGTCGTAAGAAGCATTTTCTGGGCTAAAGGGATACAGCATCCCGCTGTATTCCGAAATCTGATCCTCTGACAGCACGATCGCTTTAAGCAGAAGCAGATGGCGCTGGGCCTGCGGCGTCTCTTCGTATTGTTCCTCGGTGATGTAATAATCATAACTGAAACCCATGGGTATATAATATTTATTTTCCCAAATATCGTAAGAATTTTGCGTGTCGTAGTAAACCCATCCGGGCATTTTGGGATTCTCATGAGGATTTTCGTCACCGCCGAAGTGATCGGTATCACCGGTAAAATCGAACAGCCAGCGGCAAGAAGTCAGCCCCCGCAAAGCATAAGTACTTGTATCCGGGCGAGAACCTACGTCTCGCGTGACACCGATAGTAGGATAAAATTCCATAATCGAGCCCGGGACGATGCTGTGGAATGCTTGAATGGAGGGAATTTGCCAGTACATAGCCTGATTATCCATAGCTTCATAGAAATCAGATCGGCAGTTTTCAAGATCCGGCAGATCAATTTTGCTGCGGCCGTTCATGGCGTTTGGCAATAGCTGATCGCGCACGTTTTCGGTTTGCGTTTTGCCCAGCGCAATAAAGAACGCCGCATAGATCACAGCGATCACCGAAACACCCACCGTCGTATACCGCAGAAATTTTTTCGTATTCTTTTTATAATACCGCAAAATGATACTCAGCAGCAGAAGACTCATCAGCGCAATAGCGACATATGTCCAGAATCGGGTGGGATAATCCTCCAGACCTATGGTGGTAACCTCGTTGCCGTCCACCGTTTCTGTAGACGGCATCAGCCCGATAGACAGCGCCATTCCTAAGGTGATTCCAAGGGTCCAGCGCAAGGCGCGCGCCCAGTCGATGCCGGCATTCTGCATAGCGAAGATAGTCGCCAGCGCCATCATCAGCGTCAGCATATAGTACCAGCGGGCATAGTACGACGAGTTGAAAA
Source organism: uncultured Clostridia bacterium (assembly GCA_944380825.1). Taxonomy (GTDB): domain Bacteria; phylum Bacillota; class Clostridia; order Oscillospirales; family Acutalibacteraceae; genus Gallacutalibacter. The sequence goes on from CALWIX010000041.1 coordinate 13,396, forward strand.
GCTGGAACGCAGAATTGAGAATTGGCACCATAGCCATTAAGAATAAAATTCCCAACATTTTTTTCAGCCAGTGGCGGCGCCGGCTCTGTAAGAAGCCGATGACGCCCGTCATGCTGAACAGCGGCAGCCATGCCCCCAACGACGACCACTTGGATCCGGAATCCGGGGTAAAGTTCGGCCGCGCAGGCAGATCCGGTGGGAAGAAAAAGCACTGGATAATGTGAAAATACCGCTGGCTCCAGCCGTAGATCAGTGCGTTCCAGCCATTAGGAGGGTTGTCCACTCTAGGATTTTGCAGTACGGCCAATACCGTGGGAAGCAGCAAAACACTTGTGAGCAGCAGTCCCAGCACCGATTCGAAAAGCAGGATCGCCAGATCCCGCAAACTGAACCGCCAACTTCTGCATAAAATACGGACAAACCAATAAATAATACAGAATGCGACTTGTCCTACAAAGAAGTAGTAGTTTACAAAACAGCAGGCGGCTACGGCAAAGATAAAAACGCCCCGGCGGTGTGCGTACATAAATTCATCCAGAGCAGCCAGAAGAAGAGGAAAAAATACAATGGCTTCATGAAAGTGGTTGAAGAAAATGTTGTAAACGGAGAACCCTGAAAAAGCATACAGCAGTCCGCCCACAACAGCATAACCGGACGCCTGGGCATACCGCTTTAGATAAATATATCCGGTCAGTGACGCACAGGCAAATTTAAGAATCAGCAGCGGCCCCATCAAATGCGGGACCATTTCGCTGGAAAACGGTATCGTCAACCAAAAAAAGGGGCTTCCCAGAAGATAGAAAGAGTAAGAACCGATGAAGTTTGCACCCAGATCGGTTGTCCAGCTCCAGCGCCAATTTCCGGCACGGATAGCGTCATGGCACATTTGATAAAAAGGTACTTGCTGTACATTGAAATCCCCATAAAAAAGGAAGTATCCCTCATCGTAAAGAATAAATGGCAAAAAAACCATTAAAGCAAGCACAAGGCCAAGCCCAAAAGCTTTCAGCGCACCATATTCTTTTTTTCTATTTTCTCCTGTGCTTAAAACAGAGTGCAAAATTCCATTCCTCCTTCTCACGGCTGAAGGCTCACTGTTACATTTTAATAAGGTGGGACCACACAGCGGTTCCTATTACGGCAATGTGTGTTTTCTCTGGTTGCACAACATAAATAAGTAAGTACGGCATAGGCTGTAAACTTTCTGCGCACATTATACCACAAGGCTGAGCCTTGACGCAGATCGCGCCCGCTCCTTCCAGTCGCCCGGCTGGGAGAGAGAAGCTGCCGCGCCGCCCGCGTTTATAGCACTTTGCCGATATTATACCACAAGATTCCAACCCGATGCAATCCGTACCGCTGGCTGAACAGTCATATATAAACCAAAATTTTCCATATTCTTTACAATTTTTCTCCGCCCATTATACCACAAAGCAGGAGGCGAAGAAAGAAATTTTTGGATCTTATCGTCTTTCTTTTCATTTTTGTTATGATATTGTAATAATCTGAAAATAATATATTCTTTAAGAGAAATATTATTACCAAAATATCTTGTATAATCTACATCGTTATGGAATACTCTGTCGTTTGAGCGCGATGAATGGCAAGTGCGTGCGCCGGGGAATTCTAAAAACGCCTGACAAGGTGGAAAACGAGATAGGGGAAGTCACCCGAAAGGAATGATAATGTGAGCCGGAGATCTTACTATGGTAACCAGCGTACCGGCCGAAAGAGACGCGGCCTAGCTGGAAATATTGTGATTATTGTGTTTAGCGTACTCTTTTTAATTGCGGGATCAGTGTTTGTTTATGTGGATCGCATGATTTTAGATCCTATAACTATATCGCCATCAGAGTCGCAGGGTACTTCCCAGCCGTCAAGTTCTTCCTCGCAGGATTTCAGCGAGACGGTCTCCTCCCAAGGCAGCAGCCAGAGCATCGATCCTAACGAGCCTGTACTGGAAGACGGTCCCACATTTTCGGGATTATACCATGATCCGGCCGTTATGAATATTCTTGTGGTAGGTGTAGAAAATTACCAAGCTAACGATGTGGGACGTTCTGACAGTATGATTCTTGTATCCATCGATACGCGCCACCAAAAAATAAAAATGACCTCTATCATGCGCGATTTATATGTACGCGTACCAGGATACAGCAGCATGAAAATAAACGCCGCGTTTTCGCTGGGTGGCAGCGCCCTTTCCGTGCAGACAATCGAGAGCAACTTCGGTGTGGATATAGACAGGTGGGTGGAGGTGGATATGGACGCTTTCCGCCACTTAATTGATAAAATGGGCGGTGTAGAGATCACAGTTACCGATGCCGAGGCGGATCTTATTAACCGGTATTCCGGCGAGGAGGATTCCAGCAAGTATCTCCCAGGCGCAGGAACGTATACGCTCACAGGGCGGCAGGCAAATTATTATGCGCGCATCCGCGCTATCGGTGATGATTTTGAGCGTACCCAACGCCAGCGCAACGTTATGGAGAGCGTTATTAACCAGTTCCGCAGTGCCGATTTAATGACTATCAACGATATGATTATCGCGGCTGTGCCAGAGATTAAGACGAATATCAGCAAGTCGGAAATTTTAAAGCTGGCGATGAATTCGCTGACATATCTTCAATATCCGGTTGAACAAGCCCGCGTCCCCTTCGATGACGCCTATGAAAACGCATACTCCCCGTCGGCCGGTTCCATCCTTCTGCCGGATCTATATCGCAACAGCGAAGAAATGGTAGAATTTATTTACGAAGATGACATCCCTCAAATATAAATAAACAAGCAATACAAAACCGCCCTGCGCGTAAAGCTATTTTAGCTGCGCACAGGGCGGTTACTTATTTAGAAAATTTTAAGATGGTATGGAGCGGTTGTTCTCCATTTTTGAGAGAATTTTTCGAAACTGATATGTAAACAGCGACACGGTACAGATAACCGCAAGGGTATCAGAAATAGGCTCTGCAAGAAAGATAGCGAACACCTTATCTTCAAAGAAGTTCGGCAGGATGAAAATGAGAGGGATAAGTAAAACGATCTTGCGCAATAGCGCCAAAAACAGCGAGGCTTTCGCTTGTCCGATGGCAACGAAAGTTTGCTGACAGCCGGTTTGCAACCCCATAAGCAGTACAGTGGCAAAATAGATCCGCATAGCCCATACGGTGATGCTTGTCAGTTCGGGATCACTGTTGAAAACGGACACAAGCGTTTCCGGGATAAGCATAGCGAGAAGCCAGAACAACGTTGCGTATCCAAATGTACATAGGATGCACAGCTTAAATGCCTTACGCACCCGATCGGTATTTTGAGCGCCGTAGTTAAAACTGATAATCGGCTGGGCGCCTTGGGTAATACCGGTCAGCGGCATATTCAGAATCTGCATCAAGCTGGAGAGAATGGTCATAGCCCCCACAGCAAGGTCGCCGCCGTATTTTTGCAAAGAGGAGTTAAACGCAATGTTTAAAAGACTTTCAGTGCTTTGCATAATAAAAGGAGATACACCCAGTGCCAGCGCAGGAGTAATAATGGCTTTCCGCACACGAAAATATTTGCCTCGTATGCGCAAGCGGCTGCGGCGCAGCAAAAATTCCGTTACCCATACAGCCGATACTGCCTGAGAGATAACGGTGGCGAAGGCCGCGCCTTTGACGCCCATATGAAAACTAAAAATGAAAATAGGATCCAAAGCAATGTTAGTAATAGCTCCTATCAATACGGTGAGCATTCCAATCGTGGCATATCCTTGTGAAGAGATGAAATAGTTCATCCCCAGAGAGATTTGTACGAATATGGTGCCGCAAACGTAGATAGTCAAGTATTCATCCGCATAGGGAAGGGTGGCTTCGCTGGCGCCGAACAGTAAAAGCAGCGGCCGCCGGAACACTAAAAAGAAAGAAGTAAGCGCCACCGATATGCCGATGAGAACAATAAAACAGTTACCGAGTGTTTCCTCCGCCCCGTCATAATCGCCTTGTCCCATTTTAATAGAAGCTCTCGGTGCGCCGCCCATACCGATCAGCGCGCTGAATGCGGAAATAATCATAATGATAGGAAACGTCACACCCACGCCCGTTAAAGCTACCGCGCCAATTCCTTCAATATGACCTATATACATACGGTCTACGATGTTATATAACATATTGACCAGCTGTGCTGTAACCGAAGGCACGGCAAGACGAAACAGCAGCCGTCCCACGCTGCCATGACCCAAATCGGTTTCCTTCTGTTTTCTCAAAAGATTTCCTCCTCTCATTTTTGGGGCTTTGGGCCCCGCTGTATAGACTGCCATTTATATAGTTATAAAGATATTTTCATTTTTAAGTATAGATCATGTTCTATTAAGATGGCAAATATTATTTAGGCAGCCATAAATGCAGAAAACCCCGGATGTCCCGGGATTTTCTGTACCGACGGAAGAGTGATTGTTTACTTTGCAAGGATCTTCATAAATTCTTCGCCTGTAATTGTTTCTTTCTCATACAGATACTCGGCAAGCTCGTCGAGCTTATCGGAGTTATCTTTCAAAATGGCTATCGCCTTTTCGTGAGCCTTCTTAATAAGAGAGAGTACTTCCTCATCAATTTTGGCGGCTGTTTCAGGCGAACAGCTCAAAGAAGCATCTCCGCCGAGATATTGATTCGTAACGGTCTCGAGAGCCATCATATCAAATTCCGAACTCATACCGTACCGGGTGACCATAGCGCGGGCAAGCTTTGTAGCCTGTTCAATGTCGTTGGAAGCGCCGGAGGTATAATTTCCGAAAACAAGTTCCTCAGCGGCGCGTCCGCCGGTGAAAGTAACAATTTTATTGAAGGCTTCTTCGCGGCTCATAAGCACTTTTTCGCCCTCATCCACCTGCATCGTGTATCCCAGAGCGCCGGAGGTGCGCGGCACGATAGTGATTTTCGTCACGGGAGCAGAATTGTTCTGTTTTGCTGCCACAAGGGCATGACCAATTTCATGGTATGCTACAATACGTTTATCCTGTGGAGAAAGCACAGCATTTTTACGCTGGTAACCGGCAATGATTACCTCGACAGCTTCTTCCAAATCCTCTTGGGTAACGGCCTGTCTGCCCAGTCTCACAGCACGCAGGGCAGCCTCGTTGATAATGTTGGCAAGTTCCGCTCCGGAAGCTCCGGCTGTAGCGCGGGCGATGGCGTTATAATCTACATCCGGGCCGATTTTTACATCGGCGGCATGCACCTTCAAAATGGCTTCGCGGCCTGCTAAATCGGGCAATTCGACAGGAATACGCCTATCGAAACGGCCGGGGCGCAGCAACGCTTTATCAAGGGTTTCAGGGCGGTTTGTCGCAGCGAGGATTACAACGCCCTTACGTCCGTCAAAGCCGTCCATTTCCGTAAGAAGCTGGTTAAGCGTTTGTTCGCGTTCGTCGTTGCCGCCTACTACGTTGCCGTCGCGTTTTTTGCCGATGGTATCGATCTCATCAATAAAAACGATGCAGGGAGCTTTTTCATTTGCTTGCTTAAACAGGTCGCGTACCTTGGCTGCGCCCATACCCACAAACATTTCTACAAATTCAGAGCCCGAAATGGAGAAGAACGGAACATGTGCCTCACCGGCCACAGCTTTTGCCAGCAGCGTTTTACCTGTACCGGGAGGGCCCACCAAAAGCGCGCCTTTAGGCATTGTAGCGCCGATAGCTTCATACTTAGACGGATTGTGCAGGAAATCTACAATTTCTTTCAGGGCATCTTTGGCTTCATCCTCGCCGGCTACATCGGCAAACGTCTTGCCGGTTTGAGCCTCCACATAGATTTTAGCGTTGCTCTTGCCAAAACTCATGGAATTGGGGCCGCCCATTTTTTTCTGCATATAGCGTGCCATAAGCTGACCAATTACAACGAACAGCACGATAGGGAAGATCCACGACAGCAGGAACATCAGCAAGGGAGATTCTTCTTTCGGAATCACCTGCCCCCAATCTACGTCAGCGTCCAGCAAGCGGTTGACGAGATCCGGGTCGTTGGGATTTCCGGTAACATAAACGGACTGTTTCCCGTTTTCACCGTTTACAATAAAGGCGATCTGCGTATCCTGTATTTCTACCATTTGTACATTGCCGGCCTCCAAATTGGAGACAAAGAAATTGTACGGCATCTCTGGAATTCGATTAAAAGCCGGCATAAATAGCAGGTTAAAAAGCAATAGAACAATCATTGCCCCAACTGCATATACAATAAAAGGCTTTTTAGGCGTTTTCTTTTCAGTCATATTTTTCCTCCTGTATTTTTTGTTCCACCGTATCCTCAAACATTTGATTCAAACGGATCAGACCATTTTTAATGATCTCCAAATTTTCTTTTTGTGTTGCATAACCTGTGCTTTCAAAACGTTTTTTTTGCGACAGATGAATGTTCTTGAGTATATTCGCTCCCTTTTCCGTCAAAGAAACCCGCACCACACGCGCATCCTGAGCACAGCGGGATCGACTGAGGTATTCCATCTTTTCCAGCCTTTTGCAAATGATGGAAACATTGCTCGGTGTCATATTCATTAAGTCAGCCAGCCTTCCAATGGGCATATCGCCCTCAAGTTTAACGGCTGACAGCAGGCGTCCCTGCAAAAGTGTAATTCCATAAGATGCGTAGTCCGCTTGCAGCATCCTATTCAAGTTGAATTCCAACCCACGTAAAAGTTCTCGAATATCCTCCAGATCTTTTGGATTCATTCTTAGCCTCCCTTTTATTTATTTATGATATATAAATAATAGAACAGAATAAGAAAAAGTCAATGAAAATCGATATTTGTTTACATTTTTCCAAGAAAGTTCACAGTTACTTCCAATTAAGAAAATGTATCTTTCAAGAATCCTTTGGATTCTCATGGCGATGCCGAAATTCCAGCACGGCCTGCAAGCGCTGCTGCGCCCGAATTTCGTTTCCTTGCTCGGTAGGAAAGTAGTAGCGGCGCCCGCGCAAACTTTCAGGTAAGCAGTCAAAGCCGGCGATTTTTTCAGCGGTGTCATGGGCGTAGATATATCCCTTTCCGTAGTCAAGATCTTTCATTAGTTTCGTAGGGGCGTTGCGGATAATTAGCGGAACAGGCTCGTCCAGCATAGAAACGGCATCTTTTTTTGCCGATTCATATGCCATATAAACGGCGTTGGAGCGCGGTGCAAGTGAAAGGTAGATGACAGCGTGAGTTAAATGAATATTGCATTCGGGCATGCCTAAAAAGTGGCAAGCCTGATAAGCGGCTACGGCTAATTCCAGTGCACGGCTGTCAGCCAGACCAATATCTTCGCTGGCAAAGCGGATCAGACGCCGGGCGATGTAGAGGGGATCTTCGCCGGATTCCAGCATTCGTGCCAGCCAATATATAGCCGCGTCGGGATCGCTGTTGCGCATCGATTTGTGAAGCGCCGAGATAAGATTATAATGTTCCTCGCCATTCTTATCATATAGTAGAGATTTTTTGGAAGTACATTGTTCCAAAAGGTCGCGATCTACATAAATATGGCCATCCTCGTAACGGCCGTTAAGCACAGCCATTTCCAAAGTGTTCAGAGCGGTGCGGGCGTCTCCGTTTGCAAAATTAGCGATCATTTCGATAAGATCGCCGCCAATTTCCACATTTTGTCCCCCAAATCCGCGAGGATCCGTAATGGCGCGGCTAAGCAGGCTGACAATATCCGCTGGGGAAAGCGCATGCAAAACAAAAACTTTGCAGCGAGACAAAAGCGCGGAATTGATCTCGAAGGAGGGGTTTTCCGTTGTCGCGCCGATTAAGATGATACTTCCCTTTTCTACATACGGGAGAAAGGCATCCTGCTGTGCCTTGTTAAAGCGATGAATTTCGTCGACAAATAAAATGGTTTTGTCGCCGAACTGGCGGTTATGTTCAGCTTGTTCCATAACGGATTTAATTTCTTTAATCCCGCTTGTGACAGCGCTGAAATCAATAAATTCAGATTTTGTGCGGGCTGCGATAATCCGTGCAAGCGTAGTTTTTCCTACGCCGGGAGGGCCCCAAAAGATCATAGAGGAGATCCTATCGGCGTCGATAAGGCGGCGCAGGATCTTGCCTTCTCCCAAAAGCTGCTGTTGACCGCAGAATTCCTCCAAAGTGCGCGGCCGCATCCGGCTGGCAAGGGGACGATCGTCGGGCGCATCGAAAAAGCTTGTTTGTCTCAAAAAAATCCCTCCTCATATAGGCAGCGATTGTTTTTGGCGAATCTAAAAATATATGTATAAAGATCCTAAATTAAAGCATACTACCATATGTTCCCACAAGTTTTATTTTACCATACTTATATTTAATAAAAAAGCACAAATCCATTGTGGCAGCGTTTCTTTTCCATTGCCCAGGTAATACAGATGGGCGGTAAAAAGGTAAAAAAATATTTGGAAAAAAATGTTGACAATAAAAGAAAGATGTGGTATGATAGCAAGGCCGTCGGGAACGAGGGAGAAAAACGGAGATAGCAGAAGGAAAAAATCCGAGATTCTGCCGAGATTTCCGAAAGAAAGCAAAAATAGTGCTTGACAAATCGAAAAAGATGTGTTAAACTAGAAAAGCTTTCCAAA
>CALWIX010000042.1 GCA_944380825.1 uncultured Clostridia bacterium
CCTCTAAAGGAAAAGAAGCTACGGCGAAGGAGGAGGCCGCCTATTCTACCTTCCAGATTGTCAACGAAATGCTTGCGCGCGGCATAGAGGTTCTGCCGATCGATTTGTATAAATCCGATGCGCAAAAGTATTTGGTGGACGGCGGCCGTATTCGCCTGCCGTTTTCCTCGCTAGCTGGCGTAGGTGGAGCAGCGGCGGAAGCTCTTGCTCAAGCTCGTCAAAGCGGAGGAGACTATATTTCGGTAGAAGATCTGCAGGCCCGCTCCAAAGTTACAAAAGCTGTCATCGATAGCCTTCGAGAAGCCGGTGCTCTCGCACAGCTTCCAGAAAGCAGCCAGCTTACTCTCTTTTAATACAAGATTTTCCCTAAAGCATTGCAGAGATTTGCAAACGGGTGAAAGGCGCCGGCAATTTGAGAGAAGATCCGCTGCTTGACAAGGATGATTTATTGTGATATTATAGTAGCACGCTAAAGCAAAAAGAGGAAATAGAGGGGGAGCCATGAAAAAATATAATAAAGTTACGCCTGAAGGCACGAAGGATCTTCTGTTTGAAGAATGTGAAGCAAGGCGGAATGTGGAAAAAGCGCTTGCGGATGTGTTTTTTCTGCGGGGGTTTCATGAGGTGGTAACGCCGGGACTGGAGTTTTACGATGTGTTTGATCCGCAGCATTCTGGAATCGCCCAAGAGGATATGTATAAAATGTCGGATCAAAGAGGGCGTCTTGTGGTGATGCGTCCGGATGCTACCATGCCGATTGCCCGTTTGACTGCCACAAGACTTAAACGCCAGCCGAGCCCAGTTCGTTTGTTTTATAATCAGCCGGTGTACCGCAGCAACCCAAATCTCACAGGACGCAGCGATGAAGTGGTTCAAACGGGAATTGAGCTGTTGGGAGCTTCCGGCAAGCGTGCGGATCTGGAAGTAATAGCGGCGGCCGTAGAATCGCTGGGGCGGTGCATTCCCGATTTTCGTCTGGAGATCGGTCACGCCGGCTTTTATCGTGCCGTAGCGGCACAGCTGCCTGTGACGGACGATGTGCGCGAGGATATCCGGCGTTCGATCGAGTTAAAAAACTATCCCTCTCTCGATAATATTCTGGATGGATTGGAAAAAAGCCCGGCGGTTGATGTGATGCGCCGTCTACCTCGTTTGTTTGGCGGGGAAGAGGTTTTTGAAGAAGCGGCGAGCCTGTGCCTGAACGAACAAGCACAGGAAATGCTCGATTATCTGCGCGATTTGTACCAGTCGGTGAAGGGGCTAGTGCCCGGCGACCGGGTGATGATCGATTTGGGTCTTGTTCAAAGGAACGATTATTATACGGGTGTTGTATTTAGTGGGTACGTCCGTGAATACGGCGACGCAGTACTGTACGGCGGACGGTATGATAATCTTCTGGGATTTTTTGATCATCCCATGCCGGCGGTAGGCTTCGCTGTAAATGTAGATGCAGTGGCGCAGATTTTACTGGAAAAAGGGGAAGTACTCCCTGTGCGTCCGGCAGAAGTTTTGGTGCATGGACAGGATGGATTTGAGATTGCAGCCCTAACCCGCGTTTCCCGGTTGACGGCCGTCGGAACGCGTTGCGAGAGTTCTGTATTCGATTCGGAAGAAGAAGCGGTTTCTTATGCGCGCAGAAAAGGAATTCCTCGTGTGGATGTCGTCGGAGAAACTGTGCGTACGGTCACGCCGTAAAGGAGGAGAAGAAATGAAACCGCTGCGAATTGCCTTGACAAAGGGCAGACTGGAGAAAGATACCGTTGGGTTGTTTGAAAAGCTAGGCTATGATTGTTCCGAGGTAAAAAATAAAGGACGGCGGCTGATTCTTCCGATTTACGACGGAGAAGGGAATACCACATTTGAAGTGGTTTTGGCAAAAGCCGCCGATGTCATTACCTATGTAGAGCACGGTGTGTGCGATTTGGGCGTTGCCGGGAAAGACACTATCATGGAACACGGCAGCAGTTTTTATGAGGTTTTGGATCTTGGCTTTGGCAAATGCCGGTTCGCGCTGGCAGGCCCGGTGGGAAAAGATTTTTTTACAGGGTATAAAAGCCGAACCATCGCCTCGAAATATCCGAATGTGGCACGTGCTTTCTTTGAAAGCAAAGCGATGGATGTGCGAGTCATCAAAATCGAAGGCTCGGTGGAGCTTGCACCGCTTTTGGGCCTTTCGGATGCGATTGTGGATATTGTAGAGACGGGCTCAACACTGCGTGAAAACGGGCTGGAAGTAATCGAAACAATCTGTGAGATTTCTGCCAGAATGATTGTAAATACGGCGGCGATGAAGCTGCGTAAAGCGGAGATTGAAGCGCTGATAAGACAGATTGAACAGGCAAAGGAGGAGCAGCCATGATACAGCCGGTAAAAGTAGGCGGCGCGTTCGGCGAGGACGTAATCCGTCAGCTGCGGGAGAGAAGTGGAGAAAAGGATCAGCGAGTAGAGGCCTCTGTCGCGGAGATTATCGAAAACGTCCGTCAAAACGGTGATCGCGCTGTAAAAGAATGTACCGAAAAGTTTGATGGAAAAGCCCCGGAAAAGGTGGAAATCTCCAAACAAGAGATGGAAAAACTGGCGGCGCAGTGTGCGCCTAGTTTTTTGGATGCACTGGAAAAGGCGGCTGCGAATATCCGTGATTTCCATACTCGCCAAAAACAGCAGAGCTGGCTGGAGACGCGGGCGGATGGCGTGATGATGGGCCAGCGGATCCGGGGACTGCACCGGGTAGGCATCTATGTGCCGGGAGGCACGGCGGCATATCCGTCATCCGTGCTGATGAACGCCATTCCCGCGAAAATTGCGGAAGTAGGCGAGATTATCAGGGTAACTCCGCCCGCAAAGG
>CALWIX010000043.1 GCA_944380825.1 uncultured Clostridia bacterium
ATGATCGATAGCTTTACACGCCTTTTAGATAGCCATAAGTAGTTTTTTTATAATGGCCATCCCCTCACCCAAGAGTAGCGTGAAAAACTTGCCGGGGCGATCCGCGTAGCCGCCGCCGTGGTCGCACCGCAGCAGTATAACAAGAAATAGGGGGATTTTTTGTGTCTGTGGTACTTGATTTGTTGGAGCTGGCAGTGGATATTCTGGAGTGTATTGTGGATTTTTTCTTTGAAAAAAGGAAAAAAGATAAAAAATAAAATGACCGCCCCAAGCAGACGGAGCGGTACACGCGCAAAAAGCTCATAGTAAAAAATACCGCCCGGCAGTCTGCCCTGCGGTATTTAAGTAAAGCAGCAAATCCCCACCAGCAGCTTACCGCTGCGCCGGCTGCGCACCGTCGCTGCGGCGGGAGAGCGCCTCGATGACGGCGCTGGGGCCGGAATCGGGAAGAATATAGGTGATGGAATACACGGTGCAGCCTTTTACAGCCACCAGTTCCAGATCATTTTGCCAAACGCCATCAAAGCCATCAGCCTGTACAGAAGTAAATTCACGGTGGAAGGTGGAAGTTTCCATCAAATCAAAAGCCAAAGGGCGGGCCATAGCGGGATCGGAAACCTCGAAAACCTTTTGATACAGCGCGGCCTGCGAGTCGGAATGAATTTTTACAAACTCCTGTGTATCCCACCAAGAGGCCAGCGGCGTAACGCCGTGAGCTACCTCGCTCTCGTTTTCGTGCCGGAGAACCCATGTGCGCTCCCCCTCATAACCGAGATCCGATAACGTAAGATACGGCCCATCCGCCGACTGCGGCATAGCCTGCGGCCGTGAGGATGTGTACTCCCACACACTGAAGGCAGCCAATATAACGAAACATGCGGCTAAAAACCATCCGATCCAGCCTAGGGGCGCCAGCAGCGAGCGATCATGATCAAAAGGGATACCCGCCTTGAGACGGCGGCATACAGTGTGCAGGCAAACAACAGCGCGCAGCTGCTGATACCAACATAGAAGCAGAAAGAGAAGGATCGCGCACATTCCTAAAGTGTTCGTCAAAAAGGCGATCCGCACCGCCGCCATAAATCGCAGCGGCGACCCTTGGTACGATCCTAAAAATACCAATAGGATATAAAAAACGGTATACCCTAAAACAGAGAGAAAACTATTCCGATAAGAACGGCGCAGCGCCGTATAGGTAGCACCTTGCTGTGCGGGGTCGGAATAAAATTCGGGAGCACCGCTGCCCTTGGGCGCAAAAAATACGTTCACAAACTGCAGCCGCGCGGCCAGCTGCCACCCGGCTTCTTCGTAAAGTGCCATTTGTTCCTGCGGCATTCCTTCGGCGCCGGAGAGCTCGATGCGGCACACAAGCTCCTGCGGCTTGCTGCGGCGAAACCGACTCAGATAGACTCCGCGTTTATCGAGAATCCAGCCCTTTGCGGCCATGCGGGCATAGAACTGCTCCATGCGGCCCACATCGTAATTGGGCGGATGAAAGCGGTAGGTACGTTTCATAAAAACTCCTCCAATCCGGCGCCGTCGGCAATCATTTGCTTAAGGCGTTTGTACTCCATCACAAGGGCGTCGCGTCCCTCGTCTGTAATGGCATACGTTTTGCGGCGTTCGTCTTCCGATTCTAAACGGATCCAGCCGTCCTGCTTCATGCGTGTGAGCACGCCGTAGAGCGTTCCCGGCCCCATGTCAATCCGCCCGGCAGAGATTTCTCGGATGCGCTGCATCATGCCATAGCCGTAGCCCGGATGCAGCAGTGCCAGTAAAATATAATACATCGCTTCGGTCATCGGCTGCGGCTGTCCAGACAAAGCGGATCCCTCCTTTTTCTAGCTATTATGTCTCACGATATATCGTATGACATAATAGTATGCCATTTTTCCCGAAATGTCAAGCGGTTTACTTCGGATGTGAAATCGGAGCCAGCTGTGTGTATTTATTGCAGCAGGTATGACGGCTCTATCTGTCGGATTCAAGAGTTTGCAGGAGTTTTTCAAAATGTTTTTTAGCGGTGGCTGTGCGGGAACGTACTGCAGAGGCAGATATATGGAGCATTTTTCCGATTTCTTCGCTGTCGAACCCCATGTATTTTAGAAGAAGCAGATCGCGTTCCCGCTCTTTTAACTGAAATAAGGCTTTGCGCACCGTTAATTTTTGAAGATGCTCTTTCGTATCGTCTATACATATTGAAGAGGAAAAGGAACTATCTTCCAAGTTATAGAACGAGGGAAGATAGCGCATCCAACGAATCGTGTCGTTTTTTAAATTAATAGCCCCTTTAAAAAGCCAAGCGCGCCAATTTTGAGGAATAAAATGGGGGTGGGCTATTTGGTAAGTCCATTGTTTCAGAAACAGCTGCTGTGTGAGATCTTCCGCCATGGATGGTCCGAAGCAAATAGAAAAATATGAGGTTAAATCCGGTGCGTACGTTTCGTATACCTTTTGAAAGGTAGCGGATATATTATTCTCCATCATTGCAATTCGTCAGTTCCCCGTCGATTTTCGAGTGAAGATCGAGATAAGCAGAAATATCCTTTGAGTAAGACACATCCCCGTCAATGATAAAATAAGGCAGCTTTTCCAAAAGCATAGAAGTAGAAATATCATCCGAAAAAGTCACATTTTCGGTACAATAAAAGAGCGTCTTATATTCGCAAAGTTCCAGTACATTTAGGGAAAAAGTCCAATCTTTATTTATTTCAATAAAATGTTCAAAGTCTATGGAATGCTGCTTTCCGTTTAGGGATAAGATATGCAGCTGCGTCCCCGGCCGTTTGATCAAGGATCCATTTATGCAGAGAAGCGGTTTTGTATTTTCCAGCATGTCAGGAACGATGCACTGGCCGTTTACACAAATAATCTGTTCTTTCAGCAAATCGGATTTTTCCATAATGTAGCTCCCGTTATAAAGAGAAACGGGCAGATTCGGGTCTGCAAAAATAGTGGATACAACGTTTTCTTTTGGAATTTCTGCGAGGGCATCGAGCAGATCCGGGCTGCCGCGATCGGGAAGGATCAGTGTAACCACATTTTTTATTTTTTTTATTTTTTGAGCGGTCTCTGCTGAGTTGATGGATCGAAGATCACATAATGGTTGATTTTTATACATGGTTTCTTCTCCCTTTGTGTGTAATATCGTTTCTATGGAGAAAGACGTATAAAAACAAAAAATGTCCAGTATTTTATAAAAAAAGCGTTCCATAAAAAACGGAACGCTTTTCACTGAGAAATAATAGATTTACGGCACAGCCTCCGAATCCGATTCTGCCGGAGAAACGAGAATGCCCATGGCGCGAAGTTGTGATAGAATGCGGTGAAAGCACGATTCGTCGGGGCAGCGGATGGTGTGCAGATGCAGTCCGTCCGTTAAGCTTGAAAGCGGCTCGCTGTGGCTGTGGGAAAGCTTTTTTATAAAGCAGTCGACGTCGTAGCGAGAAGAAATTTGCAGCTGTGCTGCTATTTGGCCGTAAACGGCGTGATCGACAATGACATCCACAGCCTGTCCACCGTTATCCACGATGGCGTAAAGCTCCTCGGCGATTTGATCCTGCCTGTGGCAGCAAGCGATCGTATACGTTTTGGAGGAAAGGTTCGGCTGATCCCGTTTCATCATATAGCCGCGCGGCGTAGCGAAAATCTGGACGTCCGCAGCCCGCAGCAGCGCGATATCGCCGACGATAATCTGGCGGCTCACATGGAATTTTTCCGCAATAGCGCTTGCGCTGATCGGCTGATCGCTGTGTTCCAGAAGCGAGCGGATCTGCTCCCGGCGATCTTCAGAAAAAGACAATCCCTCTCCTCCTTTCTTCTTCCAAGCAGGGGCCGGAACGAACGCAGCCCGCAGCCCTCGGAAAGCGGCGAAAAATTAAGCTTTGCGGATAATGCCCATCGGCGTTTGCTCGTGAGACTGGCCGAGGGGGTTGTCACGCAGAATTTCAACATACAGTTTTCGGTCGAGCGAGGCGTCTGAGGCGCCGAGAATGTTGCCGTCTAAATCGTTTATATCGGTAATAAGCACCGGGAATCCGCCCAAACGCTCCGAAATTTTGCGCGCAGTAGCATCCGGTTCCGCCGGGCCCAGAACGACATAGTGGTTATAAGGCGGCAGGGTATAGCTGCACGGACCGTCGATGGAACTTGCTTTGTATCCGGCAATTTTATAGAACCAGCCCCGTTTGTGGAAAAGCTTCCCCACAGCCGACGCCAAAGCGGCAAACAGGATGCGCAGGGTGCCGCATTCCCGCAAAGCCATTTCCATAGTTTCCGGCATACGCAGGCCGATGCCGTGGGGGTTTTTGTATACGAATTTGCACAGCAGCCTTGCCAGCGGGCGCGGTTTGATTTGATCCACGGGGATGGCGCGTTTCTGTGTGCAGGCCACCGCCTTTTCGGTGATAAACAGCACATCGCCCTCCTGCAGATGAGGAGCCGCATATTTTTCGGCTACATCGCAAATATCGTCTTTATCAGTGATGACGTGGGTTTTGATAGCAAGCCGCTCATAGCGTTCGCCGCTGATTTCCACAATCTTATTTTTTCCCTCGTTTACAACACAATCTGTCTGCATCCTATTTTCCAATCCTTTCTGTTTCATGCTCGGGGCTTTTCCCCCAAACTCTTCTTGGGGCAGCTGCCCCAACCCCCACAAGAAGGCTGCCTACCTGCTTACCGCGATTTTCGCCGGAGGGTCTTTGCAGTCAGGGGGGAAAGATAAGGCCTAGTATTTCTGCGTCTGGCCTATTTGAGCCTTTGTGCAGATAGTATGCCACACCTGCGGCGGACGGATCGTGCAGGCTCCTTCCAGTCGGAGACGGAGCCCGTATGCAGCTCGCACACGCTCCTTCCAGTAGTTGCCCGGCTGAGAGAAATGTTGCCGCACCGCCCGCGTTCGGTTCTTTCTGCGGATATTATACCACAAGGCTGAGCCTTGACGCACTTCGCGCCCGCTCCTTCCAGTCGCCCGGCTAGGAGAGAAGCACAGTCTTGCCGCCCGCGGTTGCAGTACTCTGCGGATATTATACCACAGAATAGGGGGAAAGTTTTACTTTTTTTTAAAATTTCGCAAAAGCTTTTAAAACAGTCGACAAAGAGCAGAAGAAAAGGCTTGCGGTTGCGGGAAATCGGGCGTTGTGATATAATGAACCGCAGATAGCCTGTCATGTGTTTGTGTCAGCAAGGATGTCCCGCGTGGAAACTAGCCCGGGATCCGCGCTTGAAAGGAAGTTGCTTTTATGAGAAAAAGAAGATTTACGGCGATTGTCTGCGCCGTTTTGCTGTTTTCAATGGTGCTGCTGCCGGGTTGCCGCAAGGAAACCCAGCCAGAGACCAGCCTGCCGCCGGAAAGTTCTGTATCCGAGACAGAGTCCGAGCCTTCCGCATCGTCCCAGGAAGAAATATTTTCTTCCCAGGAGCCTTCCCTACCGGAATCCTCCGAGAACGAGGTGGTCAATACTATCACCACCGATAATGCGCAGTTTGATAAGCTGTTTGCCGCGAATCCTCTGGATACAGCGTACAAAGAGGAATCATCCGACGACTATTCGGTGGTGGATATGGAACAAACGGCGTCAAAGTTTGCCGAGCTTTGGCAGACGGAGGTGGATTCCGCGTACAAAAAACTATTGGAGGTTTCTGCCGCGTCTGAAAAGGAACAGTTTAAATCGGAGCAGGAGACTTGGGTTGCCGATACGCCCGCTGCTCTGCAAAAAATTACCGATGACGCGCAGGCCGCCGGCGGTTCTCTTGCAAGGGTTATAGCGGCGGGAGAGACGATGGAATATTACCGCTTACGCGCCGCGCAGCTCTATCGTGCATTGTACGACTACGATCCCAGTTTTGCGTTTGCTTATTCGCAGGAAGAATCCTCTCCGAAAGGATAACTTAAAGCCTACTACAATAAAACGCGCTCATACGGGAACTTCGGTTCCTATATGGGCGCGTTTTTATTTTTTCTGTCAGCCAATTTTCAGCAGGGGGCAGAGCTGACGGAACTAGGAGAGAATATATCATTCTTCCTCAGATACAATTTTTTCCAGCTGTACGGAAGTAAAATTCGTTTCAAAAGGAGAGGATACATCCAGCCGGTAGCGCGAATCTCCGCTGACAATACGAACCTGATCGGCCTGTGGCTGCGCCGAATCAAAGCGCCGCAGGATTTCTTCCGCTTTTTCGCAAAACGCTTCTTTGCTGGGATATTCGCTCAAAAGCTCGACAGAAATCCGCACGGTATCGCCGGGGCGCAGAGAAGACAGCGAGACGTCCTCCTGCGCAGTAGTAGGCAGAAGGGAAACGTCCGCCCAAACACTGCGCACGTCATCTTCATTCAAGAGCGCCTGCTGATATACGCTGCAGGCTTCGCTGCTAAGCGTCTCTTCTGTAATTTGCAGCTGGGGTCCGTAATAGCTCAGCAGCGGATACACCGCCGCCGCTGCCACGCAGGCGCAAATGAGCGCAAAGCAGACGAACATACTCAAAAAATCATATTTGATAACGTCACCCCGAAAGACAAAGCCGCACACGAGGATCTCTACCCCCAGCAGAACAAGCAGTGCCGGCGCGTATTTGAGCAAAGAGACAAGATCAAGACTGGGATAAAAAAGATAGATAAGGGCGACGATACCGCTAAGGATGAGCGCTATACCCATGGTAAACATCCCTACGCGCCGTACTTTTGCGCACTGCCGGGGACGAAGAACTTTTCTGCCATCCATGGGGGGATCGGCTGGTAGTTCGGCAGCAGCAGAAGGAGTCTCTTTATACTCTGTCATGATGATCCCCTCCATACTCCACAAAGTCGTCATTTTCCGGAAGGCTTTTCCGCCTCCCTCCGGTGATTAGGTACACTCCCAGCAAAATAATCAGCACAATGACAATCAGCCGCGGCAGGTTGTTAAGCAGCTGTGCCAGCAGCGGGCTTATCTCATACAGCGAGTAGAGAAACGGCTCGATGAAGGAATTGTAGAGCATATAAGCGCCCAAAGCGATACAGCACCACCCGGCGGCTGTATGTTTTTTTAAAGCGAAGCCGCGCCAATTTTCTCCCAGACGGAACAAAAAGGCGTCGTGTACACATTCGTCCCGCGCCATGGCGTCCCGCTGATTGAAGGTGTCAAAAAACGCGAAGAACCAGATTACCGGTAAAAACAGTGCCAGTTCGCTAAGCCCCAGTAAACTGGCAAGCCAGATAATGCCGCAGAAGGGAAGCATAATCGAGATGCCCCGCCGCGTCAGCCCCAGATACATCTGTCCCGCCCCCGGAATCATTGCGAATAGAAAGGTGAATAATCCGTTTTTCTTTTTCATGATTTAAAGCTCCTCTCAAAGCTGAAATCGAAAAGTTGATCCAAGCCGTCCGAAATCTGCTGGGAAAAATCCGCGAGAGAATCGGAGATTTTCTCTCCCGCGGCATGCATGTCTACTTTTGGAAGTGTTTCGGGGTCAATTTGCGAAAGGCCTCCCAGCCAAACCATAAGCGTCAGGCAAGCCGCAAAACCCACCCGAGCGCACCGCTGTAAAAACAGCACACGCCCCTCGCGGGCGGCCCGGCGGGCTGTCACCTGCGCGGGCGGAAGCTGTGTGAGATCCACCGGCGGCTGCGGGCACAGCAGATCGGTATAGGCCTTGATGCATTTGTCGCAGTAGGACAGGTGCTCGGCGATCTCCAGCCGTGCCAATTCTTCTATTGGCGCTCCGCTGGCAAGGTCGCCAAGGGCCTTGGCGGTCAGATGGCCGCCGCTGTCGAAATAAAGATGATTAAGTGCCATAGCCGTCCTCCTTAAGCGATTGCCGGAGCATCTGTTTTGCCCGGTAGATTTGTGTTTGTATTGTCTTCTTAGGCCGGGAAAGCCGCGTCGAAATCTCCTCTATACTTTTCTCTTCCAAAAAATACATCCGCGCAGCCATCGTATACGGTTCTCCGAGCTGGTCGATCTTCTCGCGGATGCGGCGCACGCCATCGGCACAGTCGCACAGCTCCTCCGGCCCGCCCCTTGCGGGAAGCTCCTCCAAAGCCTCGCCGCCGCTGGCCGTGACGCGCCGCTGATAAGCGCTGCGCAGAAAATCCTTCGCCTTGTTGGCGGCGATACGCGCAAGCCACGGCCGGTAATTTTCGGCACGGCAGGTATCGATGTGGCGGTAAGCGGAAAGGAAGGTTTCCTGCGTAAGATCCAGAGCCTCTTCCTTATCCCCTACCAGCTGGAAGCAGACGGCAAACACAAAGCTCTGATACCGCTCGATGAGTGCGGAAAACTCAGAATTTTTCATAGTCCAGCTTCCAGCCCCCTCTCTTTTGCCTCTCTTTGTACGCCGTACATACAATAAGACGATCCGGCCGGGCAAATGACTTCAAAAATTGCAGAATTTTTTTAAGAAATTTTTGACACACTAAAACGTTGTTTGTGGAAAAACAGTTGAAAATGTGGAAAATACAGTGAAAACGGCAAAAAAAGACCTCCGGTCACGCAAAAAAACGGGACCGGAGGGAAAGTTTTCCACCAAATGGGAAAAATCAGTTGACATAGATCCTCTCGTCGTTAAGCATTTTTTCGGTGTTGGGACCGATGCGTTCGACATAAGAGGAAGAAACAAGTCCATCAGTACCGCCGTTAGTCTGTGCAATGTAGCGGCGTGTACCTGCGGGATAGAATGTGATCACATCGTCGGGGCGATCGAATTCATCATAATAATGATATGTCAGAGTGACAGTAGGCTCGCCCGTTGGCTGCTCATCGGTTTCCTCCAGAATTTGGATGCCAATAATACTCTGGTAATACTTCTGGAAATGATCATCGTAGGTAAGAGCCTTGCCATTGCCGGTGACCTCATACGTATACTGGGTGAGATCCTCGGTAGATTTCTCCTCATCCACCGTGCGGGAGAGTTTAAACTCGGTAATTTCTCCCTCCACATTAACTGTCAGGCTTTCGACCTCGGTGATCATAGGCAGCTTGACAAATTTGCTGCGCAGGTTATAGGCGCTGTTGCGGGCCCAGCCGGCCACGGTGGCGTCGCTTAACAGATAGATGGCGTCTTTGCCGTCTACCATCACATACGTCATGCCGTTGTCGCTCAAGCCGGCCTTCAGGCGGTAGGTGTCGCCGTCTCTAATGGTGAACTCCAGCACGGCGGTGGGCTCCTCCAAACCGCAGGAAGCAATTTCCTCGGCGGTAGGACAGACATAGGCCACATCGTCGGCCGAAAGCGACGGCAGTCCCGCCACCATCTCGGTATATTCGTCGGTATCGAGCTCCATCTCATGGCCGGCGATCATCGTAAAGGAACTATCTTCGTTCATGGTAATGTCGATGGGATCCGGATAATAAGAACCGCTGAGGTTCAAGTGGCCGATGGCCGTAGAAATATCTTCATCCGCCCCAAGAGAGAGCGTGAGCAGCGTACGGTTGACGAAAGTAGTTTTATCCTCAAAAATCTCGTCGTCCACAGAAACAATATACACATTGTTCGATCCTGCTACACACATATAACGGCCGCTGGCATCGCCGGCGTTTTCATTACCGAGGTAATATTCGAAGTTGGTGCCGTCATTAAAACTCACATTTACGGTAGCCTGCGGCTCTACCAAGCCATATTCCGCAAGATCGGAAACTTCGCCGATATTGCGTGTAGCGTTGAGGCTGAAGCCGCATTCAAGTACACGTTCCGTGGTGTAGGTATTTAGGGGAGCGCTGTCGCCGTATTCAGCGATGCGGTAAAGGGTATTGGTAGTAGTTTGAATGGTAGTCCCGCCGGATTCGTCGCTCACTTCCACCTCGGAGACATTCTCATAGGGCACGATGGTATAGGTGCCGTACTGGTTTGTCACCTCCATAGAGGTGATGTCTTCCTCTTCGCGGGAAACGAGTGAAATGGAACTGCTGGAGGAGCTTTCAGGGGCGGAGGATTCCTCTTCGCCCTCGCCGCCGGTGAGAAGCAGCGCGGCCAGCACACCCCCCAGCACCACAACGCCTGCACCCACAATAAGCAGGTTTTTCGCTGCGCTTTTCATATTATAGGTGCCTCCTCTTCACATACACGACAATCGCCGCTACCATCAGTACGAGAAACGGCAGTGCCGTAAATAGGCCCAGACCCAGCCACAGTACACTATAACCGGTCAGACGGATATCCTGCGCGTTCATCTGCACAGGACGCACATACAAGCCCATACTGGAGTCAGTGGTACCTGTAGCATAACGCATCAGATCGATAACATATTGCTGGTTGCCGTAGGCGGAAGAGCTCAGGAAGGTAGAGGTGTACATGGGCATACTGCCGGAGACAAAGACGCTGGCTTTATACAGGTTGGAGTTACCGTTGACGTTATTAAAATACTTCTGGCCCATGACGATCGTGTTGTATACGCCAGTCTGCTCGCTGGCAGCCTCGATTGCCGCCGCAGAGGTATCCAGCGGATCAATGACAAAAGCCTGATCGCTGGTCTGTGCGAGTACATAGGTGCTCACGTCGCCGCGGCCGTCAAAGAGGGTGGTCAGCGGTACAGACTGTGGCGTTACCAGATAGCCGTAGTCTGTGCTTTGGTCGTTGAAAGCTACCTCGTCGGTCAGAAGGTCGGAGATAATCCAGCTTTGATCCACCACATAACGGCTGCTGTCGCTCTCTACAATCATATCGCGCGAAGCCGAAATACCCCACTCTTCCAAATAGGTGGAGAGGTTAGGCAGTTCCTCTTGGGTGGGATAGAAGGTGATGAATAGATTGCGGTTAAGTTCTTTCGTATCGTCGTTGAGGAATTTATCGAGCTTGTCGATCTCCTCCAGAGTGTAGTCAGTGGAGGGAGCGCCGATAACGATCACCTGGGTGTCTTCCGGGATCTCGTCGGTAAGCATATTAAAGGTGACGGGTTCGAAGTTGTTGGTGCTCAGGATGCGTTCCAGCGTGCTCGTCTCCATCATTTCACCGTGGCCGGTAGCAAAGGCGACAACGGGCAGTGTCTCGCTGTTAGCCTGATTTACGGCAGAAGCGAGGGAGCCGTCTACCTGCGAATAATAGCTGGATTCGCCCGTCTGGTAGTTGGAAGAGACGCTGTACAAATCGGTGATGCTCAGCACACGGTGGCGCAGCTCCGTTTCTACGATGACAGAACCGGTAGAGAGCTGATCGTTCGGATACTGAGTGGCGAAGGTGGGGTTAGCGTCCAAATCGACGTACTCCACCGTAATATTGGAGTTGCGCTCCGCCATACGTTCCGCAATATTTGAGACTTGGCTGTAGCTCATGCCGGCGTAGGAAAGTTGATCAACGCTTTCCTCCGGCACAAGGATGATGATCTTTGTGGGTCTTGTGACGGAGTCTACTACCTCGATCGAATCTTCCGAAAGTGTATTAAGAGACTGAGCCGTCATATCGATATTCAGCGACGGGAACCGGTCGCCCAAAATCGAAACTACCACGTTTACCAAAATAACAATGACGATAAAACCGGCGGTAAAAGCGGTCGCGATACCGCCGTGCTTAAATTTCGAGCTGGAAAAAATGCTCTTTTTAGCAGCTTTGGGTGCGCTTTCCTGCGCTTTTTTCTTCTCTTCCTCCTCGGCGGCTTCCTGTTTAGCGACAGCTTCCACCTCGGGCGAAACTTTTACGCCAGATTCCTGTTCTTCTTCACGGCGCTCCTCGTCGTTAGCATCAGAGGGGGCCGCGGCGGTATCAGTATCGGCTTGCGCGTCCTCTTGCGGGGCGAGCTGTTCCTTTTTGGGCTCCTCCTGTTCAGGAGAAAGGCCCCCAGTAGGTTTCTTTTCGTTATCCATGTTGCTTCAATACCTCCTTATTAGCTCCATCTTCTGCTTTCGATTTTGCGCGCGGTGAGAAACACAAAAACGGCCACCACGCTGATAAAATACACCACGCTGGAGATGTTGAAGATACCGGTGGTAAAGGTCTGATAGCGTGTGTTGAAAGAAAGCCAGTTGACAATCTGGGCGATGAAGGCGTTGTTTACAATGCTGCTGGCCGAACCGATGACGATCATTAAAATCGATACGCCGAAGGTGCTGATGGCCGCGATGACCTGGCTTTCGGTGAGACTGGAGATGAATACGCCGATAGAAATCATGGCCGCGCCGTAGAGCATGGAGCCCACTACGTTGCCGATAATCGGCCCCCATGCCAAATCGGAGAACATGGAGATGATCAGCGACGGTACCAGCGTAAGCAGCATGGCGATAGCGTATACGCAGAAGGCCGCGAGAAATTTACCCAGCACGATAGACGTCACGCCTACGGGCGCCGTAATCAGAGCTTGGTCGGTCTTGTTTTTCTTATCTTCGCTCAAACTTTTCATCGTGATGATCGGGATGATCATCATGCACATGGTGAACATATTGCCATATACGGAGGTGGCGATGTACTGAGAAATGCCGTAAATCAGCACGGTGTAGTAAAAATAGCCGAACAAAAGCAGCAGTACAGCCAGCACAACGTAACCGATGGGCGAATTGAAATAGGATTTTAATTCCCGCTTAAAAATCGCAAACATCTTAATTCCTGCCTTTCTTTAAGAAGGTGCCGCTCTGGGTGCCGCTGGTCAAGCGCAGGAACACGTCCTCCAGCGTAAGATCGGTGTTGTGCATGGAGAGAATCGGCCAGCCGTTGCGCGTCATAAGAGCGAACAGGTCGCGGCGGATATCCGCTCCGGGATCGCCCTCCACAGAGAATTCATACACACCCGGCTCTTTCTCGCCAAAACTGTGAGCGTCCACCACATGGTCCATAGCTTTAATCGCGTGGAGGATTTCGTTTTCGGGGCCGTCTGCACGGATAATAATGCTGTGATCGTTAGAAAGATCGTGAGAGAGCCTATCCGGTGTGCCGTCGGCTACCAAAGTGCCTGCGTTGATGATCAGAATGCGCTCGCATACTGCCTGCACTTCCGACAGAATGTGGGAGCTGAGGATAATCGTATGGTTGCGGCCCAGGGTCTTTATCAGGTTGCGGATCTCGATGATCTGCTTCGGGTCCAAACCCACGGTCGGTTCGTCAAGGATGAGCACGGGCGGGTTGCCCAAAAGTGCCTGCGCGATGCCCACGCGCTGCTTATATCCTTTGGAGAGGTTAGCGATGAGCCTGTTGTATACGTTTTCGATTTTCACAAGGCGGCAGATCTCTTTGATATGTTTCTCCTTAGGCAGCTTGACCTTTTTCAAGCCGTACATGAAGTCCAAATATTCCTTTACCGTCATATCCATATACAACGGCGGGAATTCTGGCAGATAGCCGATAAGCTTTTTGGCCTCGTTGGCTTCGTCGAGAATGTCGAAGCCGCCCACGGTAACCGATCCGCTGCTGGCAGAAAGGTAACCCGTGATGATGTTCATAGTGGTAGATTTTCCAGCGCCGTTGGGCCCAAGGAATCCGACGATGGTGCCCTTTTCAATCGAAAAGCTTACATCGTTGATCGCCGTATTGACGCCGTAACGCTTTGTGAGGTGTTTGACCTCTATCATCTCTGTCCCTCCTAAAATTGAACGTGACCGCCCCACTAGCGATTGGAGCGGCTCCCAGGATTTCTCCCGGAGAGGATACTTTTTTGACAAAAGACAAATCTGCCAAAAAAAGCCGAAAATACACGCCTACTATTGTAGCGTTTTTATCATAACAATTCAAGCCCTGAAAGATGTAAACAATTTTTAAATATTTAGAAAGGATTTTATAAATTTTAAGGGCAATAACGATAAACGTTACAATGTTTTAAATTGTTTTTTTAATGTTTTATACAATTTTTAACCCTTTTTATACAAGAAGGACGTGATTCGGCACAGATACATAGTATAACACAGATTTTTCCTCAAATCTATCTTTTTTCACAAAAAATGGAAAAGTAGAATTATTTTCCGCTTAAGTTACAAGAAAACTGCTGCGCAGAAAAAAGAATACAGAAATCCAAGTAGAGAGGTTCGGTTTTTTGTCGCCCGCGCGGATTGACAGGAGCAGGACTCCACTGTAAAATATACACATGTCTTGACACATAGCAAGTGAAAAGGAAAGGCAAGGTGTCCAATATGAATATCAGTCAAAAAGTACAGAAGATGGTGATTGCAGCGCTGCTGTGCGCAGTGGGAATTGTCATTCCGATGTTCGCGCCAAAGGTAGTGATCGGCCCAATGTCCTTTACACTGGCTAGTCATGTGGCGATTTTTGCAGCCATGTTTATCTCTCCCACTACCACGGCAGCGGTGTGTGTTGTAACGAGCGTAGGATTTGTTTTTGCAGGCCTGCCGTTTGTGGTAGCGGCACGTGCAATGACACATATTATTTTCGCGGTTGTAGGGGCACTGGTGCTCAAGAGATATCCGAAAGTCATGGAAAAGGCAGTGTCGATGAGCTTGTTTGGATTTTTGTGCAGTGTTGTACACGGGCTGGGTGAAGTAGTGGTAGTATCGGTGCTGTATTTCGGCGGCGGATTGAATGCGGATATGTACGAAAGCGGCTATATTATGTCGGTGCTGCTTCTTGTCGGTGTAGGAACCGTTGTGCACAGCATGGTGGATTTTTATATTTCTGTCTTTGTATGGAAGCCGGCAAGCCGCATGATTCGCGTCCCGGTCAGCTTCCGGCCTGCGCGCGGTGCTCTCTTACAGAGAGGCTGACAAAAGAAGATGTCTGCGCGAAAAACTTGCTGTGGAATCTTTTTTACAAACGAAGGGGGCACGTCCAAAGACGTGCCCCCTTTTGTGTTGTATAAAACTTAAAATTTCAAACCGTTACGGATCTCTAAATTACTGTCCGTAATACGGGCCTGTGCGCACGTTGGAGGAGAACAATACTTCCTGCATAGTTTCGTCCGCAATACCTGTGGCCGCGTAGCCGTTGAGAAGCTGGAAGTCTTTGACGGCCTGCTGCGTACCTTCGCCGAATTCCCCAGTACAGGGCAGATACATATATCCTAACTCGTCGAGGCGTTCCTGCAGTGCCTTTACGTCGTCACCTTTGTCGCCAATTTGCAGCACGGAGCGCATCTCTACAGCACCGGACGAGGACGACGGCTCCGAAGAGGAACTATCGGAAGAAGAACTTTCCTGCGAAGCGGAGGAGGTCTCGCCGCCTTGACCGGGTACGGCAGCCAGCTCCGGATAAACGGCTGCGGCTATGTCCAATACAGCGTCTATCATATCGCGGCCCTGCGAAGTAATGAGGGATGCGTCAATTTCGTAAACACGGCCGTTTTTTACAGCATCAAGATCACAGTACCCTTCTGCCGTAGAGATCTGCTGTGCTACACCGGTGGGACAGAAGATATAGCTGGGGTTTGCGATGGTGACAGTTTGCAAATCCGCTTCGCCATTTGGAGAGCTGTACACGCCGTTGGTCAGTCCGACAGCCTCAATCAGGAGGTTAGCGAATTGATCTCCCGTAACGGCTTGTCCTTCTGTATTGAACAAATAACATGCAGTAATAGGAGCGTTGCCCGAAGGCACAGCCCGCGTTACGTCATCAATCGTCAGGAAGATATCCTGTGCGATTTCCTGACCGTGCGTATAGCCCGTGTTTCCCCCGCGAAACACGGCGCCTACCTCGCCGTAAAAGCGCTCAAAATCCTCACGGGAGGTTGCAGCCGGAATAGAGATGAGTGTTACACCGGCGTCACCAAAGCTTTGAGATTGTTCCTGAGAGACGGCGTCGCAGGTCAAAGCGACAGTAGCGCCCAGCTGCGCCATTCTTGCCGGATCGTCGGTAGCCTCTAAAACAGAGAGATCAGACTGTGTGCAGTCTTCTGTGCGGGCTTTCAGCGTGGCCTCGTATCCCATCGCAAGAATAGCATCGCCAATTTCTGAGGACAGAACTGCTACACCCGCCGGCTCTCCGCTCAGAGAAACACCCTGTATGCTCACCGGATAGTCGGTGTCAATGGCGCCGGATTCCACACCGGCTCCCTGCTGATTGCATCCTGCCAGCGATACAGCCGCCACTGCGGCAGAAAGCAAAAATCCCGCCGCCCTTTTCCAAAATCCCATAAAATTCCTCCTTTTCTTCCTAGGTTTGGTGTGTTGCCCCAAACCTCGCCAGCGCACTGGCGCGCTGGACTGCCGCCGGGGGCAAGCCCCCGAACCCGTTATCTTTCCGACGGATGCCGGAAAGGATGTTCGGAAAGTGTCCCTTTGGGGAAAGAGTATTACCGTTCGGATTACACGGTAGGCCGGAGGAAATCTCCCCGAAGCCTCTTTCCGTTTTCAGGCTGCAACGCGGGTGATAAGGCAGCTTTATTACCCAACTGGGATCGACCAGAGGGAGCGTGCGGATTGCGTGCAGGCTGAGTCTGGGACGAAATCTATCGCTATTTTACCATACGATTTTAAATAAAGTATGAAAATGTGAATCAAATAGGCATGCCGCGCTTAATTTTCGATTCTGCCGAGCGAATAAACTGTCGTGCGCACCGCGGAGAACGGCCGCCGCGCTCGGTAGCCCAGCGTTCGGCTCCGGCCTCCAGTTCGGGAATATGATCCTCCAGCCCACGCTGGAAGGCAAGCTGCCGCACAATTTCCAAATACCGCGCTTTGTCCGGCAGTGTGAAACGAATAGAAAGACCAAACCGATCCGCAAGCGACAAGCTTTCCTGAATGGTATCGCCCAGATGGATCTCATCGCCGTTGCGATCGGAAAAACTTTCACGCAGCAAATGACGGCGGTTGGAAGTGGCGTAAATCAAGGTGTTTTCCGGCCGGCCGGCCAGTCCGCCCTCTAAAACAGCCTTGAGCGCTGCGTAAGTATCGTCCTGCTGCGAGAAAGAAAGATCGTCAATAAAGATGATAAATCGCATCGGCAGCGGAGCAATTTGATCCACCAGCTTCGGGAAATCCATCAGCGATTCCTTAGGCATCTCGATGACTCGCAAGCCCTTGGGATAAAATTCATTGAGTAGAGCCTTTACCGTAGACGATTTACCGGTACCGCGGTCGCCATACAGCAAACAGTTGTTGGCGGGAAGCTTCTGCAAAAATGCCAGCGTATTGTCGATGGCGAGTTTCCGTTGGACATCATAGCCCTTAAGATCAGAGAGGGTTGTGCCATCGGGATGCTCTACAGGCTGGATTTTTCTATCCCTCCAAATAAACGCGCGGTACCGAGCATACATCCCGCAGCCGTTGCCGCGGTAGTATTCTGCCATATTATGTACGCATTCATCCAGAGTTCCGCGCATTTGCGCCGTAGGTTCGCCATTTTTCCAGCAAGGAAGCTCCAGCCCGGCGAGTTCTTTGGCAAAAGGGCTTCCGCCGAGCATTTCTTCCGGTGTGATTTTGGACAGCTCCAGAATCGTTTTGAGATCTCTGCGCACAGCCGCCATCAGCGCCGGAGCCAGATCGTCTTTCCCAGAAGCTGTTGCCATAGAGAACGCGTTCTCGTCGAACAGAGCCGTCTGTGTTAAGCATTCTGCAAAGCTTTCGCCAAACCCACGTTCACACAGCACCCGAAAAAATTCTCCCCAAGCATTTAAGAATTGCTCAGCGGGTCCGTCCGCACTGCGCAGCAATTCGTAAAACGCTTTCGGCACAGTACGATTCAAAATCCCTTTATAAATAGAAAGAGATGCCATTTTTAAAGAGGCTTCTTTGATTTTGTTCATACAATATACCTTCTATCGATTTTAGATGTAATTCGCGATCCTTTGACAGGATCCGTATCTTCATTATTTTAACCTTATGAACAGCCATATGTCAATAAAAAGTGCTTGACTTTTTGGCAAAGACTTATTAAAATAAGAGAGGTCTATTTTTTATAAAACCGTATAGGGAAGCGTATCGAAGTGGTCATAATGGGCCTGACTCGAAAGGTTGTCCCCTTGTGGCTGTTTTGTCCGCAGAAAAGCGCGCGGCGGCGGGCTTTTTCCGGGGTACAAGCCCATCAATTGCATCGTTATCTTGCATCGAATTCTCGCATTTTTCTTTTGCTGCTGAATTTGGTGTTTGAAAAATGAAATAAGGAGAGTTGTCCGAGTGGTCGAAGGTGCAGCACTCGAAATCATGTTATTTGCCCCAAAAATTGAATAATCATTAAATGGAGACGTATCGAAGCGGTCATAACGAGCTCGACTCGAAATCGAGTTGTCCGAAAGGGCACGTGGGTTCGAATCCCACCG
>CALWIX010000044.1 GCA_944380825.1 uncultured Clostridia bacterium
GCGGCCCTGAGACAATGGGCGCCATCGCCGGGATCGATCAAGCCCCTTGGGACAGCAAAGACCGGTATTATAATGCGCCCCTCTACGAACTTTTGGGGGGCGCCTGCCGCGACAAGCTGCGCGTTTATCGCTGGATCGGCGGCGACCGTCCCAGCGATATCCGCTCGGCTGCTCTGGAAGCCCACAGCCAAGGGTACTCGGCCATCAAGATGAACGCTACCGAAGAATTGCATTATATCGACAATTTCAAAAAGATCGAGGCTGTCTGCGAGCGTGTTGCCGCCATCCGCGATGCGCTCGGTTATGAAATGGATATTGCCGTTGATTTTCACGGCCGTGTTCACAAATCCATGGCTAAGGTGCTCGCAAAAGAACTCGACGCTTTCCATCTGATGTTTATAGAGGAACCGGTGCTCAGCCAAAATAACGAAGCACTGCGTGAGATTGCGCGTTATACCTCCACCCCCATCGCTACCGGCGAGCGTATGTTCAGCCGCTGGGAGTTTAAAAACCTGCTGCAAGACGGTTATGTGGATGTCATCCAGCCGGATTTGTCCCATGCGGGAGGAATCAGCGAGTGTAAAAAGATCGCGTCCATGGCCGAAGCCTATGACGTTGCCGTAGCGCCTCACTGTCCCCTCGGTCCCGTGGCGCTGGGCGCGTGCATCCAGCTTGATACCTGCACTCCCAACGCGTTTATCCAAGAGCAGAGCCTCGGCATCCATTACAACAAGGGCGGCGATCTGCTCGATTATATCCGGGATCCTTCCATCTACCAGTACAAAGACGGCTTCATCGATATCATGAAAGGACCCGGTCTCGGTGTAGAGGTCAACGAGGAGGCTTTGGCGGCAGCGAGCCAAAAAGAGCACGATTGGAAGAACCCCGTCTGGCGCAATGAAGACGGCACGGTGGCCGAATGGTGAGCGTGATGGGAATAGGGCAGCGGATTATTTCTATCGACGCAGGCACAAGCAGCACGAGGGTTTGTGTTGTCGAAGAGGGCGAGCGCTGTCTCGCCAAATTTCAAACCGATGTGGGTGTGCGCAATACGGCGATCGACGGTCATAACGGTAAGCTTAGGCAGGCGGTGCGCGAAGGGATCGAGCAAGTGCTGCAGCAAAGCCATCTCACCCTGCGCCAAATAGACGCCGTTTATGCGGGAGGCATGATTACCTCGAACGTCGGTCTGGTGGAAATCCCTCACCTGACGGCGCCGGCAGGACTCGAAGATCTGGCGGCTGGTGTGCAGACCGTTTCGATTCCCTCTGTGTGCGAGGCGCCAATCCATTTTGTGCCGGGAGTTAAAAACGACGTGCCGCAGGTAGATTTGCAGTCCTGTGAGCAAATGGATATGATGCGCGGCGAAGAGCTGGAGACGATGGCCGTGGTGTCGCAGCTTCCGGCAGGGAAGAATTATTTTCTGGCTTTGCCGGGTTCGCATACCAAATTTGTGGCGGTAGATGCGGCTGGCCGGATCACGGGATGTCTGACGACCATAAGCGGTGAAATGCTCGCCGCTTTGACACATGATACAGTGCTCGCTGACGCCGTGCATGGGCAATTTGTAGAACCGGGCCATTACCGCCGAGAAATCGTCCTTGCCGGATATCGGGAGGCAAAGCGCAGTGGCCTTGGGCGCGCGGCATTTTCTGTACGGATTCTCACGCAGTTTGGCGCGCAGAATGGGGCTGGTGCAGCAAATTATCTTTTAGGCGCCGTTCTTCAGGAAGATACGGTAGCTTTAAAGGTCATGAAGGATCGCTTTCATGCTGGTGCAGACAGCGAGATGATCGTGGCAGGAAAATTTCCGCTGCAACAGGCGCTTGTCGATATTTTGACAGAATCGGCATTGTTTTCAGCGGTACGAGGCTTTGAACCCAAAGGGGAGCTGTCGTTTTCCGCACGGGGTATGTGGCTGGTGGCCCAGAAACGCCAGTTTTCATAAAATGATTTTTAATGGCCGCTCTCCCGTCTTTGCCGGGGGAGCGGAAAATTTCTGGGAAAAGAACATGGACAACGTCCCGCAAAGGGCTGCACGTAGGTCGGCTGACCACACGGCAGCTCTTAACGGGGCGTTATTTTTATGGCTTAGTATTTGGGATATTTGCTTTTTCTGTATCTTCTTCCGTCTTTTTCGCTCAGAAACACTCCAATAGTCCGATTGTCCCGTTGAATTTGCATAATCATGGTTAAATGTCCTCAGCGCGTTATATGCTAGCAATTACACAGTAAAGGATACTTAAATCTGGAAAAATTTTTTACAAACTATAATGAAAATTTGCTGCTGTGTGTTACCGTGAATAATAAAATTTTTTATTTTAGAATAAATTTTAGTTCAAAAATTATATAAAAAGCATTGACATTATTAGTTTCTTATGTATAATATTAATTATTAAATCAAGTATAACGTTTTATTAAAACGATTTACAAAAAAATAAAAAGTGAACCGGAAAGTGGTGTGCTATGAAATATCTATTTGTAAATTGTTCGCGGAAAATTTCCCAAATTGATAGAAATATTTACGGCCATTTTGCAGAACATTTGGGACGAGGAATTTATGGAGGTATTTTTGTAGGAGCAGATAGCGAAATTCCCAACATACGTGGAATGCGGAAAGACGTCGTGGACGCCCTGAAAAGCATTAAAGTTCCGGTTATACGCTGGCCGGGAGGCTGTTTTGCCGATCATTATCACTGGATGGATGGTATCGGACCTAAAAATGAGCGTAAGCGCATTGTAAATACAAGCTGGGGTGGAACGGTAGAGGATAATTCTTTTGGAACCCACGAGTTCTTGGATTTATGTGAACAGCTGGGATGTTCCCCTTACATAACGGGCAACGTTGGTTCGGGAACGGTGCGCGAGCTTAGTGAATGGATAGAATATATGAATTTTGACGGTGAGTCGCCCATGGCGGATCTGCGGCGGAAAAATGGTCGTGAGAAACCGTGGAATGTTTCTTATATCGGGATTGGAAACGAAAGCTGGGGCGGCGGTGGACACATGAGTGCGGAGTATTACACGGGGCTTTATAATCAATATGCCACATTTATCCGTCCTTATGGGAATACGCGGCCGTATAAGATTGCCTGTGGGCCTGACGGCGCAGATTATAAATGGACCGACACCGTGATGCGTCTTTCGGGTAAATTGATGGATTCCCTCTCCCTGCACTATTACACCATGCCGGGATATTATCCGACGGATCCGTATCCATGGGAGAAGAAAGGCCCTGCAACGGGCTTTGATAAGGCAAATTATTTTCGTACCTTGGCAAGAGCCTTGTTTATGGACGAATTGATTGCAGGACATAAATTTGTGATGGATCGGTACGATCCAGAAAAACGCGTTTCTCTTTGTATAGATGAGTGGGGAACGTGGCATGCAGTAGAGCCGGGAACGAATCCGTCATTCCTGTATCAGCAGAACACCATGCGGGATGCTCTCGTAGCGGCTGTGTCGCTCAATATCTTCAATAAACACAGCGATCGCGTCAGAATGGCTAATTTGGCGCAGATGATCAATGTGCTCCAGTCCGTCATTCTTACACAGGAAGATCGTATGGTTTTAACCCCCACCTATCATGTGTTTGATTTGTATAAGGGGCACCAGAATGCGACTTTGCTGGAAAGCTATATCCAGCAGGATTTTATCGGAACCGAAGAGGCGCAAGTACCACAGCTGCATGCAAGCGCTTCTGCTGGAGAGGATGGAAAAGTTCGGATTACACTGGCAAATTTGTCGCCTGACGAGAGTCAAAATGTTCGGTGTGTTGTAAGCGGCAGCCAGTTTGCCTCGGTGGCGGTTCGATATATTTCAGGTGAGATGGATGACTGCAACAGCTTTGAAAATCCCTCTAAAATCTCCATACATGATATGCCGGACATTGCAGTTGACGGAGAAGTTTTCTCCATAGAAACGCCTCCATGTAGCGTCTTCGAAATCGTTCTTTCATAGGATGTAGAGCCTGAGCGGCTATGCATAAAATTTTAAAAAGGGGAAGATGATATGAAAAAGAAAAGACTCACTTCGTTATTGTTAGCAGCACTGTGCCTGAGCCTTTCCGCTTGCGGAGAGCCGGCAGCTTCTAGCAGCGCGAGTGAACCGTCGAGCTCTTCTACGTCGTCGTCTAGCACCAGTTCCGAGGATGGACAGACGCAAAGCGATTACTCAGAAAAGCTCACGATTCAGTATGCGAATGTCGCCCCGATTGAAGGCTACGACTACAACCACGGCGACGCCTACGCTTCCTATTGGTCGGACAAATTTAACTGAGAACTCGAAATCATTTCGTTCTCTTGGGACAACTGGGACGAGACTTTCCGCATCTGGGCGAACTCCGGTGACCTTCCCGATGTCAGCGTGTTCCAGTACAGTAAGTCTACGCATGCTGATGCAGCTTCGTGGGCGGAGCAGGGCCTTGTAAAGCGCCTGCCCGACGACTGGAGAGATCGGTGGACGAACGTATCGAGGGTTTATGATAAGACCACCCTTGGTCCGTACCTCGAAGAAAAGTATGGCGGTGTGTATTACCTGCCTAGAGCACGTTTCGACCAGAACCTGCCCGGCGATCCGCTGCCGAACCACCAGCTCATGTACATCCGTAAGGATTGGGCGGAGGATGTAGGCTTCGAGATTAAGGATGCCTACAAGGTCAGCGAAATTATGGAATATGCTCGTCTTGTTAAAGAGCAGGATCCCGGTGGACTGGGCGACAAC
>CALWIX010000045.1 GCA_944380825.1 uncultured Clostridia bacterium
TTCATCGCTGCTCGTCCAGACAAGGCTGCCCGCGGCGTTTGACGTTCCCGTGCTACCGGAGGGGGCAAAGCTTAAACCGCCGGTCATTATGGCCGAACCGCCGCCAACAGACACAAGACCGGAAAGACCGTTGCCCGAAGTATCGATCACACTGGAGGATCCCAGTTGGCCGGACGGGTCGTTTACATTAACGGTGAGTGTCTGGCCTACCCCTAGATTCATTCTCGTCTGATCTAAACTCCACGAGGCCTGCGTCGATGTGGAAGGCGCTGAGGGCTCGGTCACAATCACTTCAGGCGGCGTGACGATCACACCGGGAGCAGACGTCATAGTACCGCTGAATCCCGTTTCTAAAGAGAACGCGAAGGCGTTCCCGCTTACGGATACAGCTAAAGCGCCGGCCACAATAAACGATAGGATCTTTCTTGCTTTCATCTTTTTACCTCCAATACAGTAGACACGGGGCTCTATTTCACCCCTGATCAGCCATCCCTTTTACGCTTCCAATCGCAAAAGGGCTTTTCTTCCCTGCCCGATTGGCAGGGAGCATTTCCTTTTTTCTGCCGAAACCGAAAATAGAATATGCATACATATAAGTTACAAAAAAATTACATTTTTGTCAAGATGTTGCCTAAAAATTTCCCTTTAAAAATAAAAAGGGCGCACCTTGCGGAACGCCCTTCTTTTATAAAAATTTTATTACCAGCGAAAACACAACACACGCAGAATAAACGTAGATCTGGGAGTCTTAACCACACACGGTACCTCTCCCCTTTTGATGCCGCACTTTCCTGTGCTGTGGAAAAATTTTTCTCCGCCGCAGGCTTCTGAAAAAGATGCGACAAAGCCTTTCGCTTTTTCGATCAACCCTTTACTTCTACGGTCCAGCCCATGGTATCCGGAAGTCTGCCCCACTGGATGCCGGTGAGGGTATCGTACAGCTTCTGAGAAACCGGGCCGATCTCGCCGTTATTGATCTTCATGACGTCATCGCCCCATTTAAGTTCGCCAATAGGCGAGATAACCGCTGCCGTACCGGTACCGAAAGCCTCTTTCAGGCGGCCCTGCGCAGCAGCCTCGGCAACTTCGTCAATAGAAATTTTTCTTTCCGAAACCTTCATGCCCCAAGAACGCAGGATCTCGATAGAGGACATACGCGTGATACCCGAGAGAATGGACCCCTGCAGAGCCGGGGTAACGATCTCGTCATCAATATAGAAAAATACATTCATGGTTCCGACTTCTTCGATGTACTTGCGCTCTACGCCGTCGAGCCACAGAACCTGTGTATAATTCTGCTTTTCGGCCTCGTCCTGTGCCTTCAGAGACGCCGCATAGTTGCCGGCCGTCTTTGTAAAGCCCATGCCGCCGCGCACCGCACGCACATAATTTTTCTCTACATAAATGCGCACCGGGTTGAGCCCTTCCGGATAATAGGCGCCTACCGGGGAGCAGATTACGATGAACAGCAGGTGTTTTGCAGGATGAACGCCCACGTGGGGATCTACGCCGATAATAAACGGACGGATGTACAGAGAGGTTCCTTCCTGATGCGGCACCCAGTCTTTATCGACAGAAACCAGCTTCTCGATGGCATACTTTCCAAACTCCTCGTCGATAAGCGGGATGCACAGACGATCATTAGAGACGTTCAGACGGGCCATATTTTTATCCGGACGGAACAGAAGAATTCTGTCGTCGGCCGTACGGTACGCTTTCATGCCCTCAAAGACAGACTGACCATAGTGCAGGCACATGGCAGCCGGATCCATCTCTAAAGGACCATAGGGGACGATTCTCGGATCGTGCCATCCCTGTCCCTCGTCGTAATTCATAATGAACATGTGATCCGTAAAAATCTGACCGAAGCCCAGTTTGCTTTCGTCCTGCGGCTTGGCTTTCGGATGTTTTGTCAATTCAATTTTAATCTCCTGCATGGTAAAAGGCCCCTTTAAAAAAGATTCGAACCCGTCGCGCTGTATACGCGGGTTCATTTGTAAATATTGTATCATTATTCTTTCATAATTTCAAGCGTTAACTTGTGAAAACGACGGCTTTTTACAAGAGACATTTGCTGCAAAATGAAATTTTCAAAACGAATCCTGCAAAATACTCAGATTTACGCTTTCTTTTTTGCTGGGATCAGCGGCGGCTGCGCAGCCCTTTAGGATAGCGGTTTTTCAGCCGTCCGCCCGAGGCTTTTCCAAATCCAAGGGTGACGCCGTCTACACATACACCTACATAGCCGCTCCCTCCGGCTTCCAACTCCTCGCCGCGCAAAAAGGCGGCTATCTGGGGAGAATCGTGGGAATAATCCACCGTTTGCAAAAGATCTTCTTTGCTTGCAGCAGCAAATAGGGCGTGCTCCGGCTCCACACGGTCTTTTTTCACAATTCCCAGCAAAACCCCGGCCCGCAGCACCCCAAGCCCCGAAAGCGCCGGCGTCTTGGGCGGCAAAAGCAGGATTTTATCTCCTACTTGCAGCAGCTGACTGTCGGGCTCTTTACCAAAAATGGAGCGGTACACCTCCTGCGCTTGGCGGAACGCCTGCGGTTTGGAAACGGAAATTTCCTCAAACGATGCAGCTTTGCCGGAGCACTTGCGCATGCGCGCCACGAAATGGCCCTCGCCGCCATCCATCGGAAAAATACGCCGCGCGGCCGAAACGTCCCCATAGGCGGGACGGCCGAACTTCTGTGCAATCTCTTCCAGCTGAAAATCATGCCGTTTCAAAAAAGCGGAAACAACCTCCTCGTTCTCCTCCTTGGAGAATGTACAGGTGGAGTAGACAAGAACGCCGCCCTCCCGTACCGCTTGGGACGCCGAATCCAAAATCGCCAGCTGGCGCGCCGCACACGACTGCACATGCGCCGCGCTCCACTCCTCCACAGCTTGCAAATCCCGCCGAAACATCCCTTCTCCCGAACAAGGCGCGTCCACCAGCACCTTATCGAAGCACCCTGCAAACCGCTGACACAGCGTTTCGGGATGACACGACGATACTACCGCGTTGCGGATCCCCATCCGCTCAATATTGGAAAGCAGCACGGCTGCGCGGCTTTTTACGATTTCATTGGACCATAAAAGTCCTTCCCCCTGTAAAAGCGCTCCGATTTGTGTCGACTTTCCACCCGGAGCCGCGCACAAATCCAACACTTTCTCGCCCGGATGCGGATCCAGCGCTGTAACGGCCGATGACGCCGAAGGCTCCTGCACATAAAACGCCCCTGCATGGTGCAGCGGATGGCTGCCTATGTGTTCATATTCTGCGGGAAGATAGGAGCTGAGTTCTGAAAACGGTACTGGGGACCACCCGATGTTAAGGCCGCGGCAGAGCGTCTCTTCGCTGCATTTTAGGCTGTTGCGCCGGATCCCGCGCAGATGCGGCTGCTCCATACACTGCTTAAACGTTTCATATTCAGCGCCGAGCATTTTTTTCATCCGATCCATAAATTCTTTGGGAAGTTCCATCTCTCCACCTCTTAACTTTTTTATTTTTGAATTTGCATCCTTACAACTCAAAAAAATTTTCTTTGGAAATACTGTATATTCCTCTGCTATGCTGTTAAGAATAATGCTCGAAGGAGGTGATTCGTTTGAATAACAAGTCTTCCAACAAAGCCCAAAACAAGAACGGCAGCAACTGCCAGAATTCTACAAACAGCACAAACTCTACAAACAAAAAGTCCTCTGGCGCCCAGAACAAGGGTGGCAGCTCCTATTCCGACTCCACCGGTTCCGACTGCAAAGACTAACCCCAAAACCCAAAACGGACGGTTTTGTGCGGATCCATTTTGCAAAAAACCG
Source organism: uncultured Clostridia bacterium (assembly GCA_944380825.1). Taxonomy (GTDB): domain Bacteria; phylum Bacillota; class Clostridia; order Oscillospirales; family Acutalibacteraceae; genus Gallacutalibacter. The sequence goes on from CALWIX010000045.1 coordinate 3,808, forward strand.
TCCGTTTCCTTTTTCGCCGCCTTTTTCTTCACTGCGGCGAAACATGCCCGACAACCGGCTTCTATCATTTTCCATTTATCCTCGGCGGCCCATCCTTTCCTTTACGGATCGGATGGGCCGTCATTTATTTTTAAAATGTACGTTATTTTCTTTTGGAAGATTGCTTCTTTTCGGGCATCTGCTGTAAATCTCGCGGACGGAAACCCTCGCCGGAGATTTCGCCCGCTTCGCCGACAATCAAAAAAGCATTCGGGTCTGTTTGCAAAACAATTTCATGAATCGCGTGTACTTCGTCGCGCCGCACGGCACACAGCAATACTTCTCCCACACGCCCGCTGTATCCGCCGCGGGCAGAAAGCTTCGTCACCCCGCGCTCCAGCTCCGACAAAATCCGATCGCTTATCTGCTCACTCTTTTCGGAGATAATATAGAGGATTTTCCCCGTTCCGGCGTCGGTGCCATACAGGATGGTATCAATCACCTTGGTGGAAATGAAAATCGCGATAAAGGCATACAGCGCGCTTTCAAGGCTGCGGTAAGCAAATCCCGAAAAAACGACGATGCAGGCGTCCACTCCCAGCATCAGCTTTCCCACAGAGATATGCCGGAACCGCCGGCGCAGCAGCCGCGCGGCCAGATCTGTACCGCCGGTCGTTGCCCCGCGCAAAAACGCAAGCGAAAGCCCTGCTCCCTCCAATACTCCGCCGAACACCGAAGCAAGAATTTTTTCTCCGCTGTATACAGGCACAAACCCGCCCAGAAGATCAATAAGAAAGGAGAAAATAACGGTAGCTACCGCCGTCTTGAGCACTGCTCTGCCTCCAAGGCCGCGCCATGCCCATAAGAAAAGCGGCACGTTGCAAAGCAGCGTTACCGCGCCGATGGGCAGACCGAACAGATAATTGCATACCGCCGCAAAACCGGTCAGTCCGCCGGGAGCTATTTGGTTGGGCGCGGTAAACATTTTAATCGATACGGCTAAAAGTGCTCCGCCTAGCAGAAAAAACAATGCGTCTAAAAATAACTGAAAATTTTTTCCTTTTTTGCGGATCGTCGCCGCCACCCCCTTGCGCTACTTTGCGGATTTTATGCAAAGTAGCTTTCCCCAAGGGCAGGG
>CALWIX010000046.1 GCA_944380825.1 uncultured Clostridia bacterium
TGTCTAGGGCCAAAGCATTTCCCTGCGGCTTGACGAGTCGGATATATTCGTTTTGCAGCTGCGGCGTTTTTTGGGCGAGCATACGCAGCAGCGCAAGCGTAGAAAAGACCAAATCTCCCGCCTCAAAACCGCTTACTACAGCGGGCAGCCCGTATTCTTCCGGCAGAAAGCGAAACCATTCAGCTCCCGTAACGGCCGCCACATGACCCGGACAGAGAAATCCGTCTACCGCAAAATCGGGGGAAGTGATCAAAGCCCGCAGGGCGGGTTCCGTCAGTTTCAGCAGGCAGAGCACCGAAAAATTCCGCAGCCCTCTTCGCGCCGCCTCTAAAATGCACGCAGCCGTACCGGGGGCAGTCGTTTCGAACCCCACCCCCAGAAACACCACCTGATTTTCGGGGTGCGATTCGGCGAAATCCACCGCCTCCATAGGCGAATAAACGGGTTCGATCTGCGCCCCCTGCGCCTTGCGGCGCAGAAGGCTGTCGCCGCGCGTCGTACCCGGTACGCGCAGCAGGTCGCCGTAACTTGCAAGGACAACCCCCGGCCGATCCGAGAGCGCGAAAACGGCGTCCATCACCCCAGCCGGTGTGACGCATACGGGGCACCCCGGCCCCGAAATAAGGCACACCTGCCGAGGCAGTAAACTTTTCAGGCCCGATTTGGCAATCGCCATCGTATGCGTCCCGCATACCTCCATCAGTGTAACGGGGCCCGTCTTCGCCGCATACTCGCGTATTTTTTCGAGGGCGTCGTCCACCCCTTCGGGTCGCTTAAACCGCCCGTCATACAACATGGCGGATCTCCTCAAAAAGCGCGAGATTCTCCAGCGCTTCGCGCTCGGTCATTTTCTCGATGGCAAACCCGGCGTGCACCATCACATAATCGCCGGATTTAACGTCCTGCAAAAAATCGATCCGAATTTGCTGTGTTAGCCCTCCCGCCTCGCCGGTAGCGAGAGCGCCGTCAATTTTCGTAATTTTCATTGGAATGGCAAGACACATTTTGCATCCTCCTCCTTTGTTCACGGGCGATGGCCATCTGTCCCAGACAGATGCCTTCGTCGCCGGTTGAAACCCTTTTATGACAGTAGACGGAAAATCCCTCCCGGCGCAGCAGCTCGGTTGTGCCGGAGAGCAGAAACCGGTTGAGAAATACGCCTCCCGAGAGCACCACCGGCAGCCGCCGGGGATTGAGCGCCGCACATTGTTCGAGCGCCATGCGGCACAAAGCGGCCATGAATTTTTGAGCGATTTCTCCGACCGGTACATGGGCGTAAAAGTCGCCGGCCACGGCGCGCACAAGAGGGCGCGTGTCGAACAGGCGAAGTCCGTCCTGAGTATAAAATACGATGGGATATTCATGCAGCTGCGGCGCGGACCAATCCGGTTCTTCCCGCGGGGAAAGCGCCTCCAAACGGGAAGCGCCCTCGCCCTCGTAGCTGACGCAGCCGGTGCCGGAAAGGAGCGCGTAGACGCCGTCGAACAGCCTGCCGATGCTGCTGGCTTTAGGGCAGGCTACGCCCGAGTGCAGCATCGAGAGCACAGCGCCTATCTTTTCGGCAGGCAAGGGAGCCGATTTTGATGGAAGAGACGCATCGTCCAATAGAGAAAGGGCAATGCGGCCGATTTCCCACACGGCCCGATCCCCTCCCGCAAGGGCGATGGGGCGGATGCTTCCGCAGCGGGAAAAGCTGTGGAAATCTCCCGTTAAAAATTCCCCGCCCCAAATAGAGCCGTCCGTTCCTAGCCCGGTGCCGTCCCAAACGATGCCGAACGCCGGGCCGGAAAGAGAATTATCTTCCATACAGGCGGCCATGTGCGCCCAGTGGTGCTGGATTTTGAGAAGCGGCAGTCCCCGGCTTTGCGCCAGCGATTCCGCCTCCCGCGTGGAAAAATAGTCCGGATGCAAATCGCACGCCAAAAACGCCGGCTCGATGCGGAACAAACGGCGGTAAGCAGCCAGTGTTTCGCGATAATGTTCAAGCGTTTCCCAGTTTTTTAAATCGCCTATATGGGGGCTGAGAAAGATATATCGTCCCCGGCCCAGCGCAAACGACGCCTTTTGCTCTGCACCAAAGGCGCAAATGCCGTCCGCGTCCTGCCGAGCGGTCAGCGGCTGCGGCGCGTAGCCGCGGCTGCGGCGGAAAAAATACGCGCCGCCTTGCCACGCGGAAACAAGAGAATCGTCACAGCGGTTTACAATGGCGCGGTTATGAAGCAAAAAGCCATCGGCAATTTGCGCCAGTTGCTGTAAGGCCTCATGATTTTCCAAAACAACGGGGCAGCCGGAGCGGTTCGCGCTTGTCATAACAAGGATGGACGGCCCGCCGCCTGTCCCATCAAGCAGCATAAGGTGCAGCGGCGTATACGGCAGCATCACCCCCAGCCTCGGCCCCCAAGCGCAGGCGGAAAAAGACGCTCTCTCTTTTTTCTTGACCAAGACAATGGGGCGGCGGGGGCTTTCAAGCAAAGCTTCTTCCTCGGAAGAAATATCACAAATGCGCCGCACTTCCTGTAAAGAGCGGCACATCAAGGCAAGCGGCCGGGCTGGTCTGTTTTTCCGGCGCCGCAGCCGCTCAACGGCCTGCGCGTTTTCGGCGTCGCACGCCAGATGGATTCCCCCAATCCCCTTAACAGCCACAATGCCGCCGGCAGCCAGAAGCTTTTGCGCCAAAAGGAGGGGATCCCCCGGCTGCTCTACACCACTGGCGTCGCAAAAGAAAGCGTGCGGACCGCACACATCGCAGCAGTCCGGCTGGGCATGGTAGCGGCGATCGTCGATGTCGCCGTATTCCCGGGAGCAATCGGGACACATGGGAAAATCCTGCATAGAAGTCTGTGCCCGGTCATAGGGAAGCTGCCGCACGATCGTGTAGCGCGGGCCGCAGTTAGTGCAGTTGATGAAGGGATAGCGAAAGCGCCTGTTTTTCGGATCGGCTAGTTCCCGCGCGCAGTCCGGACAAAGGGCGATATCCGGCGAGATAAGGGTAAAATCGGCTGACGCAGCGCTTGGGCGGATGGAAAAATCGCGGTACCCGGCAAGAGAATCCCGCTTAGCGGCATCCACGGATTCCACCACCGAAAGCGGCGGCGGGTTTTCGCGGATCTCGCGCAAAAAGCCGGAGATTTTCTCCGCTCCGCCCTCCAGCTCTGCCTCCACGCCACCGGAAGTGTTGCGTGCCCAGCCGGTTACCCCGTATTTTTCAGCCAGCCGGTTGAGAAACGGACGAAACCCCACGCCCTGTACGATCCCCCGGATTTCTACGTGCACGCGTGCGGCGTGCGGCTGTGTAAAGGGAGGGACGCTCATTTTACGGCCTTCTCAATCTGTTGAGAGAGGAAACCGCTCAGCTTATCTACTCCCTCGCCGCTGCGGCAGCTGACGCAAAACAGCGGGGCGCCGGGATTGACGGTTTCGTACTGCAGGCGCACGCGTTTTTCATCGAAATCGAAATAAGGGAGCATATCGTATTTATTCAGCACAAGGCACCCCGTTTCGGTGAACATAAGCGGATATTTCTCCACCTTGTCATCCCCCTCCGGGATGCTTAAAATGGTCACGCGCAGCGATTCTCCAATATCAAATTCAGCAGGGCACACGAGGTTGCCGATGTTTTCCACAAAAATCACGTCGAGTGTGGAAAGCGGAAGCAGCGGCAGAATTTTTTGAATGCTCATCGCCTCAATATGGCACGCGCCGTCGGTGTTGAGCTGTACGGCCGGAATCCCGAGCGAAGCGATCTTTTCGGCGTCGATCTGTCCGGCGATGTCGCCTTCAATCACACCGACGCGCCATTTCTTCTGCAGGTTTTCAATCAACGCGGTGATAAGGCTCGTTTTGCCGGCGCCGGGGCTTCCCATAATATTGATCATACAGATATGATTAGCAGAAAGGACGTCACGCACCTGCCGGCTGACGTCCTCATTCCATTCCATGACTTGATGAAGGACTTTTATATTCATTGACATCTACCTCCAAACTGTCGATGTAAAATTCTTTTCCGGAGAGTACTTGAAGCCGCAGGCTTCCGCAATAAGGGCATGCGATATGGCGCCGTGTGATTTCGGATTCCTTCCCGCAGTCGCGGCAGCGCACCTTCAGCGGCAGAATTTGCGCTTCGATTTTGGCCCCTTGCGCGATGGTTCCTTCGGACAAAAGGTCGAGGTACATTTGGATGCATTCCGGGACAAGACCCGAAAATGGTCCCAGCACAATTCGGATGATCCGGATTTTTTGAGCGCCTATTTTTTGCGCTTCTTCTAGAGCGTATTGTAGAATGTGTTCCGTAATGCTCAGTTCATGCACACCCCATCCCTCCTTGCTTCCCTATTGTATCACCGCCCCCCAGCCGCGTCAACCGTGCGGATTTGTTCCGCGCCGTGCAGGTGTTTTCGGATTTGCCCGCCTTGGCCGCAAAGCGACCGGATCAGCTGTTTTTGGCAGGCCACCTTTTAGGAGGTGGCAACAGAAAAGGCGGCCATCGTCAAACCATCTGCCAGATTACAGACAGCAGAGGAACGTTGGCCGTGAGATGTATGCAGACAGAAACCACTCGCTTACAGCAGGGAAGCCAGAAGAGCATTCGAGACGAGAAAGCCGCGGGGAGTGAGACGGATGCCCGTATCGTCGCACACAACGAGCCCGGCGCGGCAGAAGGGCTGGGCCCAGCGGCGGTACTGCTGCGGGATCGGGCGGCCGAAGCGCGAGCGGTACCCCTGTTCGGTCAAACCCTCGCACAGCCGCAGGCAGAGCATCGCGTATTCTTCTGCGTCTCCTCCGGTGCCGTCCTGTACAGGGGGCTCCCCGCTGAGAAAAGAGCGCAGGCTGCGCGGATAAAAGAAACGGCGCCCATCCACAAACGAATGAGCCGCCGGACCTATCCCCAGATATTCCTCACAATGCCAATATTTCAAATTATGACGGCTCTGAAAGCCGGGTTTTGCAAAATTAGAAATTTCGTACTGCTCGTATCCGGCCCGCTTCATCTCCTCGCAGGCCATCAAATACCAGTCGGCTGCCTCGTCCTCATTCGGCAGGCACAGCTCTTCGCGGCGCTTGGCATAGGCGGTTCCCTCTTCAATTTTAAGAAGATAAGCCGAGAGATGCGTTACTTCCAGCTGGGCGCAAAAATCGATCGAACGGCGCAGGCTGTCGCAGGTTTGTCCGGCAATGCCTATCATCAAATCGAGCGAAATATTGCGGATACCGGCCCGCTGCGCCGCGCGCACAGCGTCGAGGGCCTGCGCGGCGGTGTGGCGGCGGCCGAGCAGGCGCAATTCTTCCTCGTTGGCCGACTGAAGCCCGATAGAAAGCCGATTGACTCCGCTTTGCGCCAAAGAGGAAAAAAGCTCGTCCATTTCACGCGAAGGATTAGCCTCCACCGTAATTTCCGCCTGCTCCAGAAAGAAGTCTTCCCGAGCAGCGCGGAGGATTCGGGCAAGGCGCCGCGCCCCCAGCAGGCTGGGGGTGCCGCCGCCGAAATAGAGCGTGTCGGCCGGGCGGCGCAGCGTTTGGCTCCATTGTTTCAAAGAAGAAACGAGGGCGTCGGTATAGGCGTCCATGCGTTCTTCGCTGCCGCGCATGGAATAAAAATCGCAGTAGGGGCACTTAGCGTCGCAAAACGGAATATGCACGTAAATTCCCAAAGGGAGAGAATTACCCGCGCTCATCATACGTTACCCCCGCTACCTCGGCCAAGCACCTGTGCACTGCCGCTGTAAGAACCCTGCATTTGGGTAAAGAGAGGAGCCCCGATCCCCTCTTGCTATGGCCGCAGCAGCGCGCCGTACCGGCGCGGCGGCTTGCGCGCAGAAAAACATCATAAGGGCAGGCATATTGCCCTGTCGCGTTATACTTTGCCATAAAAACACCTGTTTAAAGAAATATCCCGGAAAGGATGAAATCATTCGTCGAGCTTTAAAACGCTCATAAAGGCCTCCTGTGGTACCTCAACCGTACCGAGCTGGCGCATTCTCTTTTTGCCTTCCTTCTGTTTTTCGAGAAGCTTCTTTTTGCGGGTGATGTCGCCGCCATAGCATTTGGCAAGCACATCCTTGCGCAGCGCGCGCACCGTTTCGCGGGCAATAATACGTCCTCCGATGCACGCCTGAATCGGTACCTCAAAGAGCTGACGCGGGATTTTTTCGGCCAGCTTTTCGGCCATCTTACGTGCTCGAGGATAAGCTTTATCCGCATGAATAATAAAGGACAAAGCGTCCACCACTTCGCCGTTGAGCATGATGTCCAGCTTTACCAGATTGGATTTTGCATAGCCGCACAGCTCATAGTCGAAAGAGGCATAGCCGCGGGTGCGGCTCTTGAGGGCATCGAAGAAGTCGTAGATAATCTCGTTGAGAGGAAGCTCGTAGTGGATGTCTACACGATCGGTGTCGATATATTTCATATCCTTAAACACGCCGCGCCGCTCCTGGCAAAGCTCCATAATATTGCCTACATAATCGCTGGGGGCATAGATATGGGCGTTGGTAATCGGCTCTTCGGCGTATTTGATTTCGGCGGGATCGGGATAGTTTGTAGGGTTATCGATAGCGACCATTTCGCCGGAAGTTTTCGTGATATGGTATACGACGCTCGGCGCAGTGGTAACGAGGTCAAGACTGTATTCGCGCTCTAAGCGTTCCTGAATAATTTCCATGTGCAGCAGCCCCAAAAAACCGCACCGGAAGCCAAAACCGAGGGCAGCCGAAGTTTCCGGTTCAAAAGAGAGGGCGGCGTCGTTGAGCTGGAGCTTTTCGAGAGCGTCCCGCAAATCGCCGTAGCGCGCGCCGTCAGCGGGATAAATGCCGCAGAATACCATCGGCTGGGCCGGACGGTAGCCCGGCAGCGGTTCTTCGGCAGGGTTATCGGCAAGGGTAACGGTATCGCCCACACGGGCCTCGCGCACTGCTTTGATCGAAGCCGCCAAATAGCCTACCTGTCCGGCGGAAAGGACGTCGGCAGGCTCAAAACCGGTAGCGCGCTTATAGCCGACTTCCACCACAGTAAATTCCGCGCCTGTCGCCATCATACGGATGGTGTCACCGGGGCGGACTTGTCCGTCTTTTAAACGGATATACACGATAACGCCTTTGTAAGCGTCGTAATAGGAATCGAAAATCAGCGCTTTGAGAGGAGCAGACTCGTCGCCGTCCGGAGCGGGAATGTCACGCACAATGCGTTCCATCACTTCGCCGATATTTACTCCCGTTTTGGCAGAAACGCGCGGCGCATCCTGGGCAGGAATGCCGATCACATCCTCAATTTCGGCGCAGACCTTGTCGGGATCGGCGCTGGGCAGATCGATTTTGTTGATTACAGGAACAATTTCCAGTCCGGCATCAACAGCAAGATACGTATTGGCCAGTGTTTGGGCTTCGATTCCCTGGGAAGCATCCACAATAAGCACAGCTCCCTCACATGCAGCCAGAGAACGGGAAACCTCGTAGTTAAAATCCACATGGCCGGGAGTATCGATAAGGTTGAAAATATAGTCTTGTCCGTCTTTCGCATGATAGACGAGCGAAACGGCATGGGCCTTAATAGTAATTCCTCTTTCGCGTTCGAGATCCATATCGTCTAAAAGCTGGTTCTCCATATCGCGCAGGGAGACAGATTTTGTTTGTTCTAGAATACGGTCGGCCAAGGTGCTTTTCCCATGGTCGATATGGGCAATGATGCTAAAATTTCGTATTTTGTCGCGGGATACCGCCATTATTGAATCACCTGTTCTTTAAATGAAATAATTTCGTTGTCCGGGATAGCCGCCGCGCCAGACGCGGTCCATACAGCTAGCCGCTCCAGGACAAGGGGAATTTTAAAGCAAGGGGAAGACATCTTCATAAAGGGCGCGCAGAATGTCGTTGGCGCGGTTTTCACGGTGAGAGGTCACCGTGACGACGGCGTTTTTCTCCGGAGCCACCACCGAGAACTGGCCGTAAAGGCCGTCGGCACGAAAATATCCGGGAGTACACATCCAAACCTGGTACCCATATCCGGCACAGCTTTCGGGATCGTCGCCGAGCGCACAGGGGACAATGTCGGTATGCATGAGGTTGACATAATCTTCACTGACAATCTGTTTTCCGTTCCATTCACCCTTGTGAAGCAAAAGCTTGCCGAGCTGGGCGAGCTCGTCTGTGCGCAGATAAAGCTCCGTAGCGGCTATGGTATGTCCGCCCGGGCAGGTGTGCCACTGCGGATTAAAAAATCCGAACGGCTCAAACAGCCGCGGCATGAGGAAATCGCGCAGCGTTTTTCCGGATACTTTCTCCACCACGCGCCCGAGCATATAGGTGCACGCGTTGGAATAGAAAAAGCGCGTGCCGGGCTGCGACGCTAGGGGAGTGCGCAGAAAGATGCGCGCCCAGTCTTCGTGAGGTTCTGTGAAGCGATGGATTTCCTTTCCGGAGGACATATGCAGCAAATCGCGCAGGGTAATCTCCTCGGTACCGGGGGCGGCGTCGCCAGCATATTCCGGAAAGTAGTCAATCACACGGTCGGTAAGCTTCAGAAGCTTATCATCGCGGCACATCCCCACGGCTACCGAAGTGAACGTCTTGCTGGCGGAATAGAGGTTTTCGCGGTCGTCACTGCGGAACCGATGGCTAACTTCACCGTTCCCTTTTTGATATACATGTACGCCGTAAAGTTCAAGGCCCCTTTCCTGCACCGTCATGCGCAAAGGAAGAAGAATCGATTTATCCATATAACATAAACTCCTCGCTTTCTTTTACAATGAAAAATAGCCTTTGACGGATAGAATTTGAAAAGAGCCGCGAAAAACGGAGGGTAGAAAATCCGTTTCTGCGGCTCGTATTTGATGATGTCAATAACGGCCGCTGCGGTAATATTTATCGCTGAGCAGGCGTTTTTTGCGGGAACGGCGCGGTTTGCTCCGATAACGGCGACGCCCGTTTCCACCGCGCGGCGGACGGCGGGTTGTACTGAGCAAAACGATAATCACAACAGCGATTCCTACGCCGATGCAGATCCACGAAATAAGGCCCATGACATTGAAGTCGCTGTCCGGCGTAACTTCTACCCCGGATTCGATCAAATCCACCGGAACGCTCACCTCTCCCACATCCGGCAGAGAGATGTCCGATCGGGAAGCAGATTCAGGATTAGAAAAATCCCAAAAATCCGGCATGACCATCGAAGGCAGCTCCATCCCGCTGGCCGACGATTCTTCCTCATTGCTGGAAGGCTGGCTGCCAGCGGACGTATTAGGCCGAGAAGAGACAGGCTCACTTTGCGGGCGCGATGACGATTCCGTCTGGGAAGACGGCGTACTGGGCTCCTGAGAAGGTTCCGGTTCAGACGAAGAGGGGGGTTCGGGCTGCTGCGAAGACGGCACGCTTGGTTCCGGCTCCGGTTCCGGCTCTGGTTCTGGCTGTTGGCTTGAAGATCCCCCGATCGTCGTGGTGGTAGTGGTGTCTCCCCCAAGAATCGTGATAGCGGAGACAGGCACCGCGGCGGAAATCATAACCGCAAGCATCAAAAGCAGAATCCACACTTTTCTGAAAAGCTTCATGTCTTCCTTCCTTTTCTTCCGGGAGTTCCTCCCTCCGGCAAAAATTTACCGGGCTCTCCCTCCCTTAGTCATTTGCTCCGCGGCGGCGCATAAAAATTTTGCATTCCGCCGCGAATATTCTCCCGTATCCTATGTATATATAGATATTCCTATTATACCATGTTTTGACAGGAAATCAACTATTTCGATCGGCGTAGCCGGCCGCAGATGCATAGGAAATCTGCACCTGCGCCATATATATTCCGCTTGTTTGCCGGGCAGGGCGGCAAGTGTTGTTTTGTAGAACGCTTGCCTTCTCTTTTTCCGACGTCCGCTAAAGTAAGTGGCTGCAGGGAAGACAAGATTTTTTGCAGGGGCAGGCTATGTGCAGGATCAAAGGGAGTCTGATTCGTTCGGGGCCGTTTGGGGCGCCCTTTCTATAAATGGCAGGGTAATGTCGAGACCTAGAATATCAATATGAAGCATAGAACCGGAGGAGGTGGAGGTAACCGCGGCGATGGGAGTATCATCGCCAAATCCGATGCGACGGGTGTGATAATCCACCGTACATAGGCCGAAAAGGAACAGCACTAAAAGAAAAGTAACACTCAGGCTTGTGAGAAAATATCGTTTATTTTTTGACATCTAAATAACATCCTTCTTTTTAAGAGTCAGTGGAAAGCGACAAAAGAGTTTGTGCAAGAGCTTTCCCGAAAAGCTCACCGGAATAAAGGGCCTCGTCAAGCGTATTGACCTCGGTGCCGAATTCTACCAAGAGAGATCCCGACGTCATATTCATGTTGTATAGACGTTCGCAAAAATTGAGCGGACGCGCAAGTGTTGGATACATCTGCGAAAGGGATTGCTGCACCCTCACTCCCAGCCGCAGGTTTTGTTCCCAATTTGGAAATCCAAGGGAACCGTCGCTGTCACATCCGCTGATGATCATTACCTGGGCGGCTTTTTTACCGTCTATCAAAACGGTCGGTTTTTTGCGCACAGAATTATCCCCAATAGCATCGCGGTGAATGTCGAGTGTGACTTGGATGCCCGGATATTTTTCCAGATTTTTCTGTATGGTTACAGCAGAGCGCTCGTAAGAGCCGTTATAAGCGGGGTAATCATGACACGTATCGTCATGAATCACGCCGATCCCTGCCGCTCGCAGCTGTGCCGCAATCACATCCCCCACAACTACCACGCCCTGCGTCTCGTCTTGGCTGCGGGTAGGCGTCCCACTTAGGAAAGTATCCTGCTCCCAAAGCAGGTACGATTCGGTAGTGTGGGTATGATAAATCAGCACTTCCGGTGATCCGTCTGCTTTGATAGAGATTTCGGGCTTTTTTTCTAGTTCAGCAGGAAGATCAAGCTGTACAGACGTACTGTTTTTTACAAAAACCCCGTTATATTCCACCCCAGTGCCGTCGATCTGCACTTCTTCAATGGGGATGCCTCCTTCTTCCTGCTGACTGGAAACAGGTGCAGAAGATTCTTCTTCCTGCGAAGCAGAAAGCCCGGTGGCTTCTTGCGCGCTTTGCGGGGGCAGGGAGGAAGAGGAGGAGCTTTCTGTTGGAGTTGATTCGGACGAAACTTCCGGGAGAGGTTCCTGTATGGCGGAGGACTGTCCCAAATTTTCGGGTACCTCTGGCTGTTTTGACGAGGATTCTGATGCAGGCTGCGAGGTTTCGACGGGAAGTATCCCCTCAGGAAACGCAAATCCTGCCGCAGCGACCGTTGTCATATCACACAATCCGTCAAAACGCTCGGCGGCTCCGACGCTAAAAAAAGAGATGGCCACACAGGCAGCCAACGCGGAAGCGGTACAGCGTATTTTGGGCCCCATCGGCCTTTTGGATCCAATTATTTTCATCATCACTCCCCCCTTCGTTAGGACTCTGCCCCAAACCCCATACAGAGCCGTGCGCCCTGTGGCCTGCGCAAGATGGAACCTTGACGCAGCCGTACTTCTTTCATGGCTGAAACTTTCATAAGCAGAAATTCTCTGCCGTGAGGGAAAGAAAAATTTTGCTTTATAGAAAGTGCCTCCGACTCGATGTTCTGATCGGATAGGGACGGAGGGTGTGCAGACCGGCGCGGTGTAGGTTCAGTCTGGATCATGTTTATGGACGGCGGGAGGATTTTATGACAAGTGAAAGTCAGTGGGAGGCGAGAGCGTCGAGTTCCTCTACCGTGAAACGGGGATTAAGGGCAAGATTAATCGCCATGGCAATCAGCCGCGCCGCCCTTGCCACCAGCAGATCGATCTCGCGGGGAGTAACTACCATCTTAGCGCCGCGGGGCGAAATTTTTTCTTCCCATCCATCTCGAGGAGAGGACATTAAATCAAGAGCAAGTGTCGCAGCGTCCACCACAGTAGGAACTCCAATACCTATAACGGGCACACCGAGTGTATCCCGAGTGAGTCCTTTACGTGCGTTATGCACTCCAGAGCCGGGATGAATCCCCGTATCGCTGAGCTGTACGGTGCATCCAAGCCGTGAAAGATCCCGCGCGGCAAGGGCGTCAATGGCGATCACAGCGGCTGGCTGAAGCTCCAAAATAAGCCCGGCCAAAAGTTCCGCCGACTCAAATCCAGTATTCCCCAGAACACCCGTGGATACTGAGGCCACGGGTCGTAGCCCTTCCAGCCCGGTTACGCGGGCGATCTCACCCTGGATACAGCGTGTGGCAAGAATTTGTTCGGCGGCAGCCGGACCGAGAGCGTCGGGGGTGATGCTGCGGTTGCCGATTCCCGCTACTAAAACAAGTCCGTTTTCAGGAAGCAAACGGTGCAGCTCTTTGGCAGTGCAAAGAATGTACCGATTATCGCCGTCAATGTGGTCAGAAATAGCGGGCAGCTCGAGTGTAATGTAAGTTCCGGCGGGTTTATGCAGCCGCGCAGCCGCGCTCGCACTGACTTTCATTCGGGTGATACGGCAGTTTTCAAGTTCTTCTGTTTCCTGCCATATGTCTTCGGATGAATCAGACAAAGATTCTTTTTCTTCTAAGGCGAGATCTGTGCGAAATATCATTGAATTTGTCTCCCTTCCGTGATATAATAGTTAGGCTAAATTTGGGAATATTGAAAGTAGGCTTGCAATTTCCCAGAGTCTGTGATAAAATCATTTTATATGACAAATTTGTAGAAGGAGGTGTGACTATGCCCAATATTAAGTCTGCGAAAAAGCGCGTCAAGGTGACGGCGGTAAAGAATCTCCGCAATAAGTCCCTCAACTCTGAACTGAAGACCGAGATCAAGAAGGCCCATCTTGCAGTGGAGAGCGGCGCTGAGAATAAAGCCGAGGTTGTCCGTGTCGCTCTGAAGAAGATCGATCAGGCTGCCGCGAAAGGAATCCTTCCGAAAAACACAGCCGCAAGAAGGAAGTCCGCCCTCGCCCGCAAGCTGAATGCTGCGAACGCTTAAAATCAACGGCTTCAGAAAGCAGAGCCAGTGCTCTGCTTTTTTTATATTCATTTTTCACAGAAACGTCCTGTCGATTGACTTTTTCTTGTTTTTTGGGTATCATAAGAGTAGAGCGGGAATTTCCAATCTTAAAACTTTCTGCCAACGGAGGTGCTCTTTATATGAAAAAAGGAAATCTGCTGATTTTGATTTTGACAATGGTGTCCGTAGCGGTAACAGTGGCAGCCGCGGTTTCTGGTATTGTGATTTACTTGGATCGCAAAAGAAAGGACGAGGAGGAGTTGGAGCACTATCTCGACTGCTCCATCCAATAAGAGAAATACCTTTTGCCGGAAGAAAAGGACAGGACAAGTTCCTGTCCTTTTTATTTTGTCCGAACGCATTGCAGGGTGGGAAGGCGCTGGGATAAAAATCAAGATTTATCGCCGGGACGGGCGAAGAGGGCAGCCAAATAACCAAAAAAGACGGCAGCCGCTATACCGGCGGCGCTGGCAGTGATACCGCCGCTGAACGCGCCAAGCAATCCCTTTTCGCTCACAGCTTCCTGAACACCCATTGCCATTGTGTATCCAAATCCGCAAAGGGGAACAGTCGCGCCGGCTCCTGCAAAATCTACCAAGGGGCCATAAATTCCCAGTCCTGTTAGAACAACGCCAAGCGTTACAAAAGAGACAAGAATTCTTGCCGGAGTGAGTTTTGTGAGATCAATGAGCAGCTGGCCTATGAGGCAAATAAGTCCTCCTACCACAAATGCTTTCACATATTCCATAAAAAATCTCCTCTTTGTCTATTTCAAATTCTTCACCAAAAGCGTATGAGAATAGCTTTTCCGATGTGACGCAGAATATCCCAAATCTCCGACATACAAACACAAAACAGCCGCTGATAAATAGATCAGCGGCTGTTTTTATATTATATTCTTAAAAACAATTTTGTAAAGAGGAGACTATATCTGATAGATATCGCAACTAACTTCAAATTTTGAAAAAAGAAGCAAATACTTCTTTTACTTTGTTAATAGGCGGGAAAATCTCCCGGCTCATGTGACGCATCATTGAAATAAATATCATACCACACGATGAAAATAAACACGGTCCAAATGCGGCGGCTGTAATCCCGCAAGCCATGGAAGTGATCATCGAGATAATGCATGAGTTCCTCGGTGCAGAAGAACTTCTGCGCCGTTTGAGAATGAAACGCTGCTTTTACTACATTGTAGTATTTTTCATCCCGCAGCCATACTCGTGTCGGTACAGGGAATCCCAGCTTCTCTTTCTGCGCGGTGGCCTCCGGCAGATGGCGCAGTGCCGCTTGACGCATGGCGTATTTTGTATTTTTACGGTTGACTCGCAGACGAGTGGGAATGGTGGCAGCCACTTTAAAGACCTCTTTGTCTAAAAAAGGCACCCGCAGCTCTAAGGAGTTGGCCATGCTCATGCGATCCGCTTTAAGCAAAATATCGCCCACCATCCAAAGATTGATGTCAAGATACTGCATCCGGGTCACATCGTCCAGATCTTTGACACGTTCGTAATATTTTTTCGTAATTTCCTGCGGCCGCGTGACGATAGAGGGGTCTTTGAGCAAGCGCTTCTTGTCCTCATAGCCAAACATTTTCGCGTTGCCGATAAAGCTTTCGTTGGTAGGATATTCGCCGCGGGTAATGAAGCCCTGTCCCCTGAAATGGCGCGGAACCTTCTGCACCATTTTGCGCAGGAAAGTACGCACGCACTGGGGCAGCACAGCGCGGTAAACGCGGAATACCCTTGGCTCGTTATAGACAGTGTAGCCGCCGAAAAGCTCGTCCGCGCCTTCGCCCGAGAGAACCACTTTGACGTATTTGCTGGCCAAACGCGAGACAAAGTACAGCGCGATGCATGCCGGATCGGCCAGCGGCTGATCCATATGATACTGCACCTTTTTGATGTTCCCCCAAAAGTCTTCAGACGAGATGACCTCGTAGTGATGCTCCGCTCCAATTTCTTTCGACAAATCGGCCGCCCAGTGAATTTCATTGTAGTGATCACCGAAATCGAAGCCTACGGTAAAAGTTTTCTGATCCGCGAAGTAAGTGGATACATAGCTGGAATCCACCCCGCTGGAAAGGAAGCACCCTACTTCTACATCGCTGATTTTATGGGCATTGACGGAATCCTCAAAGACTTTTTCGATCCGGTCGACGGCCTCTTTTTCCTGCAACGATTCGTCCGGCATAAAGCGCGGCTCCCAATACCGCTGCACCGTCACCTTTCCGTCGCGGTACCATAAATAATGGGCGGGCAGCAGACAGTATACACCCTCGAAGAACGTCTCCGGGGGTACGGCGTACTGAAACGAGAGGTAACGGTCTAACTCGGCATAATTAAATTTTTTTTCAAATCCCGGGAACGCCAAAATGCTTTTGATTTCGGAACCATAGACGAAATGATCGCCCACCTGCGTGTAATGCACCGGCTTAATCCCGAAGAAATCCCGCGCCAAAAACAGGGATTTCTCCTTTGTATTCCAGATGGCAAACCCAAACATTCCGCGCAGACGGGGGAGCATTTCCTCGCCCCACTCCTCAAATCCATGCACCAGCACCTCAGAATCGGTTTTGGTATAAAAGCGATGGCCCTTTTCTTCCAGTTCAGCCCGCAGATCCCGATAGTTATAGATCTCACCGTTAAAGGTGAGAACCAGCGTTTTATCCTCATTGTAAATCGGCTGATTGCCAGAGGAATCCACGTCGATGATGCTCAGGCGCCGAAACCCCATAGCTACACAGCAATCGGTATAAAAGCCGCTGCTGTCCGGCCCGCGGTGGGTGATGAGGTCTGCCATTTCGCGCAGGACGTCGTCACGATTGACAATTTCGCCGGTAAATCCACAAATTCCACACATAATAAGCCCCTATTCTCATCAAATGTTATTCCTGATATTCTTCCAGCAGACGCTGTGCAAGCGCCCTGTCTACGCGCAGAAAACTGCCGTCCTCACGGTAGCCTGTACTCTGTACAATCTTGAGTGCCTCGCTGTACACGCTCAAACGCGTCCCCTGGGTGATCGGTTGCTCCAATCCTTCTAAAAAGAAGGTGAACCCAATGTAGTCTTCGTCTTGTGCGGCCGCGCAGAAAAATCCGCTGTGTACCTTCCGGCCGCGTTTTTTCTCCACCAGTTCGGCCAGTGCGAATTTGACCACCTCGGCCGGAACATCATCGAGTCCGGCTTCAAAAAGCAGGACCTTTTCTTTCATTTCGCACAGTGAAGATACGATTCGTTTTTTCACCGAAGCGGCCTGCGGATACTTCTGCACAGCGTCGGCCACGGCAGCTTGCCCGCTTGATCCCGCCGGAGAAATACACAGAAGGAACCGTCGCTCCTTGTCGTGATAAAGGCACGGATACAAAAGCTGCGCGTCGTACCCGCAGGCGGGGCATTTCCAGTCGAACAGCGTTTCATTAAGCACGCGCAGGCGCAGTTCAGGATTCGCTTGAATGTCGATGCCTGTCCACATCTGTTTTTTATTTACCGCCCCGCATACAGGGCAGCTGACTTCTTTACTGATACACGTTGACAACCCGATTCCCCTCCTAACAAATGATTCCGCCGCCCAGTACAAGATCCCCATCATAAAAAACGGCAGACTGCCCCGGTGCAACGGCACGCTGAGGCTGGTCAAATTCGACAAGAGCGCGGCCGTCCGGCAAAGGTGTGATCTGTGCAGGAGCGGGCGGTGCTTGATAGCGTACCTTCACCTGGGCGCGCAGCATTTGGGGAGGCCTCTCCCATGGGATCCAGTTGACCCGCTCTACAACGGCGGAAGGGCTGTACTGGCTGCCCTCAGGTCCGAGAGTGATGTCGCCGCTGGCGGCGTCAATTTTTGTAACGTACATAGGCTTTCCAAAGCTCAGACCGAGCCCCTTGCGCTGACCAATGGTGTAATAAGAAATGCCGCGGTGCTGGCCGAGAACGGCGCCGTTAGAATCGATAAACCGGCCTTGTTTCGGTAAAACACCGAAACGGCGCAGAAAATCCCCGTAGTTTCCGTCCGGAACAAAGCAGATCTCTTGGCTGTCCGGCCTTTGCGCCACAGGCAGGCCGGCCTTGGTAGCCATAGCGCGGATTTCCGGTTTGGAGTACGGAGCAAGGGGGAACATAGCGTGGGAGAGCTGGTGCTGAGAGAGCGAATAGAGCATATAACTCTGATCTTTTGAGGTGGGAGCGCGCAGCAGCAGCGTGCGGCCGGTATCGGGACATACGCGGGTACAGGCATAGTGGCCTGTTGCCACGGCGCTGCACCCAAGCTCGAGCGCAAGATCGAGCATAGCGCCGAATTTAATGCGCCGGTTGCACACGACACATGGATTGGGCGTGCGGCCAGCGGCGTATTCCGAGATGAAATCTGCGATTACATCTTGGCGAAAAGCTTCTTCTCTATCAATGACAAGGTGCTCGATCCCCAGTGCCTCTGCTACGCGGCGCGCATCGGCGGCATCGCCCGATTCATATTCGCAGGGTGTACCAGGGCACAGGCGCAGCGTCACACCGAGCACGGAAAACCCTTGTTCTTTTAAAAGCAGAGCGGCGGCAGAGCTATCCACGCCGCCGCTCATTCCGAGCAGGATTTTTTTCATAGGGACTCACACATCATAGGGAAAGTTACTTCCCGTTTTATTATCTTCGCTGTCTGTATTTTCCCACACAGAGGCATCCTGTGCGCCGTCTAAACTGTTGAGATCGTCGAGATCCTTCTGCGAAACGGCCTCTGGCTCGGGCGTGGGTTCCTCACAGTCTGCGCCATCTATCCAGCAGGTAGAACAATCGCCGCCGCAGCTGCTGCAGGTGTCACAAGCGTCCTCGCCCGTGAGCTCTTCCAGCTTTGTGACAGCGCGATCAATACGCTGATTGGAATGATCAATCGATTCACACAAATGCTCTGTTTCAATGTTAGAAGCGTCGCGCAAATTCTGGAAGTAATACTTCCCCAGTTCCCGATATGCCCGATCTATATTTTTCTCTTCGCTGCGAATTACCGTTTTTACACGATTAATCAGCGCCGCCTTCCGATTCTTTTCCACAATGTAATCAACCGCATCTGAGACGCTTCCCGTAAGAGATGCCCAAAAGTTTTTCATATTCTAAAACCTCCTTTAATCTTTTGTACGGTTCCCCCTCCCTTATAACTAGGAGGATAATCTTTTTATTATTATAACGCAAAAACAGCCGAAATAACAGTGATTTTCCAATCAAAAACGGTTGCAAAGGAAAATAAGGGAAAAAAGAGAGGTTATTGCTTCGTTACAGCATCTTGACCTAACCATTTTTCAGAATAAATAGAAAGGGTACCATCAGAAATCATACCGGATAGAACAGATTCCACCTGTGCTGCGAGAGAACTGTCATCGCTTCTGAAAATGGCGCAATAGTCGTCGTTAGCAATAGACAAAGGCGAATTTCCAGAATCATCAGGAACAATAGCGTATGTCTCAGGAGATTCTTTAATGAGAGGCTGAGCGCAGAAATTTTCCACCACAGCAGCCGTAATTTTTCCGTTATCTAGGGCATCTTTAAGGGAATCTATATCGGGATAAACACTGACCTCAGACAGAGAGCTGCGAAACGTAGTGGAAGCGGATAGAACAGCATTTCCGTTAGAGCCTTCGCGCACGCCGACGGCTAACCCCTGCAAATCAGCAATATTGCGCACACCGCTTGACGACAGGTAGAGAATAACCTGCTTGCCGTGCAGGTAAGTATACGACAGCTCGGTGCTGTTGCTGTCCAGAAGGGCAGCCTTGTTTCCAGCCCAAATGCAGTCGATCTCTCCTGCTTCAAGGCAGTCTACCGCATCGTCTGAAGAAACAGGTACAAAATGTGCTTCAACGCCGAGACGTCGGCAGGCTTCTAGAGCCGATTCCGCAGCAAAGCCGCGGGCTGTTTCGCCGTCAAAGTCAGAAACAGGAGCAAATCCGTCCTCCAATCCGATGAGAAGTTCGCCGGCCCGCTGTATTTTCTCCCAAGATCCGTCAGGAGCGGTTGAGGAGGAATTTGTTCCTGTGGAACAGGCCGAGAGAAGTGCGGCCGCCAATATCACGCCCCAAAGCATCAGGCGAGATAGTAAGGCCGTCTTTTTCATGGAAAAACCTCCTTGTTTGTAACTTTTGTAGGCAGTTATTTATGGTTTGCGCTGTTTTTGAAGAAATCATCCCAATCGAAATCGCCGCTACTATCTTTTCCTTTGCCGTTGTCAGCATCCGCGCCATCATTTTGCGGGGCTGAATAATCCTGTCGGGAAGAGGGTTGATTCGTTTTTGGGGATGTACCGGCGTAGCTGTCTACATCGTCGTAGTAGTCGCTGTATGGATCGTTGTTTGGATCGTCGTAATATTCCGTGTGGACGGGTGCAGACGGATGTTGAGACTCTTGGGCAGACGGCTCGAGATGGCTGTCCGAATACAGATCCCGAGGCCCGTCTGTGGAAGACGGCACGACATGGTGCTTTTTTGCGAGTATCATTCGCACTATGGCAAAAGCAATACCGGACGCTCCTAAAACAATCAGTACGATTCCAATGACTAAAACAGTGGAATCTCCGGCTGTTTCGACCGGATTTTCGCTTTCAAAGATACCGCCGCCCTGTGGAATGTATAAAGCCTCTCCGCTGCTCT
>CALWIX010000047.1 GCA_944380825.1 uncultured Clostridia bacterium
TAATTTCACGGAACAATGGAGCAAATATTAAAAATTGAGTTTACAAAATTAACCTATGGTTAATAATTGGAATTGTGGGCTGCTGTCTATAAATTCTTGCGTGTTACTTTATGGCACATGAGCATTAAGTAACGGCGTTTATTCGTAATCGTACTTTCCTTCGTCAAGAATCGATTTAATCGACGCGACAGCCGCGTCAAAGGCTTCATCGGAAGAGGAATATGTATAATGATGCTTCAAAGGCTCGCCCTGAAGATTTTGCAATCCATCAAAAATGGTCAGGTGCGGCTCCACCGTAAGAAATCTCTCGCCCTCGGTTTTTGCAAATTTTGCCACCAGTTCCGGAACATGACCGTCGCCTTTTCCAGAGGGTACCACGGCACCATCTTCCAAAAGGGCATCTTTAATATGCATATATTCCAGATAGGGGCAAATCTCATCAAAAAACTCAGCCGGATGCATTTTGCACTGCACATAGTTGGCCGGATCAAAAATCCCTTTCAGGCGGCCGTCAAAGTGTTTGCAAATCTCGATGGAACGGGTGTCGATATCGCCGTAGATATCCTTCTCGTTCTCATGGCAGCACAGCACTCCCTCTTTCTCCGCCATTTCAACGAGAACCTCCAAACGGCGCATCACTTCGTCGCGGTATTTTTCCGCTTCGTCCCCTTCTGGGATAAAAAAGCTGAACATGCGGATATTTTTCGTTCCAAGAACTTTGGCCGCCTTGATTGCGCGGCGGAAATCTTCTATATGCGGCTCGAAAGGATCCGTAATTTTGATTTTTCCAATCGGAGAGCCGATGGCCGAAACACCGATCCCCGCTTCTTCAAGCTTTTTATGGATCGCGGCAAGCTCCTCGTCAGTACAGTCGAGGATCCCTTTGCCGTCTACATTGCGGATCTCGATATATTTCATATTATTGCGCTTGAGCGCTGCGATCTGGCCGTCAAGCATTTTCGAGGCTTCGTCCGCAAATGCGGAAAGAAGAAACTTTGCCATGAGAATTCCTCCCTTTATCGTTAGTAGAATCTGTTTTCATTATACCGTTTTCGGTACAATTTTCAAGAGTAATCCTTGCGATTCTTATATATTTTTGGCAAAAATTGCTGTTATTTGCTTGCTATTGTTTTGAAAATCCTATATAATTTTAGAAAAGGATGGAGGGGACTATATGGATCAAAAAATTATCACAGAGTATCTGCAAGGCGCTTCCCCAGAAGGATGGAAAATTTTTGGCGCACATTTTTCGCATGAATACGATCAAGACGGCGTTCGGTTCACCGTTTATGCTCCGGCAGCCGAGCGCGTGCAGCTTATCGGCGACTTTAACGGCTGGCAGGGGTACGATATGTTTCGCTTAGAAAACGGCGTTTGGAGCATTTTTGCGCGCGATATTCCCAATCTATCCCTTTATAAATATCGTATTTTTACGCGCGACGGCCAAACGCATGATCGAATCGATCCCTTCGCGTTTTACAGCGAGCTGCGTCCCAACACGGCCAGCCGTGTGTTTGGGCTGGAAGGTTATTCTTGGAACGATAGTGCGTGGATGGAGCAGCGCAGCAAAAACTACAATAAACCCCTCGCTATTTATGAAGTCCATCCCGGTTCTTGGCGTATCCGCCACAGCGGAGAAAATAAATTCTATCAGTGGTCGGAACTTGCCGATATTCTTATCCCCTACGTCCGCGAGATGGGCTGCACACATATTGAGCTTCTGCCCATTACCGAACACCCTCTTGACGAGTCGTGGGGATATCAGGCAACGGGATATTTCTCTTCCACCAGCCGCTACGGCACGCCTCACGAGTTGATGTATTTTATCGACCGGTGCCATCAGGAAAATATCGGCGTAATTCTCGATTTCGTCCCCGTCCATTTTTCCTGCGATTTTCACGCACTCCACCAATACGACGGTTCCTTCCTGTATGAAAGCGAGCAGCAGGACAGGCGATATAGTCAGTGGGGAACGGCGCTGTTTGATTTTACAAAGCCTCATGTGCTCAGTTTTTTGAAATCTTCCGCCGATTTCTGGCTCTCCTGTTTTCATTTCGACGGTCTGCGCTTTGACGCCGTTTCGAATTTAATTTATCCGCATGGCGACCCGGAAAAGGGAGTGTTCGATCCTGGAATCTGGTTTCTGAAAAATACGAACTATACTTTACAAAATCGCCATCCCTCCGCAATGCTTATCGCAGAGGACTCCTCCCATTTTCTGAAAGTAACCGCCCCAGTCGTTTACGGAGGTTTGGGATTCGATTATAAATGGGATCTCGGCTGGATGCACGATACTCTCGAGTACCTTTCGCTTCCCCCCCAGCAGCGTGCCGCGGATCCCAACTGGTTTACACATTCCTCCTCTTATTTTTATCAAGATATTTTCCTTCTGCCCCTCTCCCACGACGAGGTAGTGCACGGAAAAAAGACGCTTCTCGAAAAGCTTTACGGTTCTTACTCCGAAAAATTCTGTCAACTGCGCACACTATTTCTCTACATGACGGCGCATCCGGGAAAAAAATTGAGTTTTATGGGAAACGAGCTGGCCGAGCTGCACGAATGGAATGAAACGTACGAGCTTGATTGGGATCTTCTGCAACGTCCGGAGCACCGCGATTTCTTTACCTTTATGCGCACGCTTTGGCATTTGTACCAGTCGCAGCCCGCTCTTTTTGCAGAGGATTACAACGCGGAACATTTTGCATGGATCGACTGTGGAACAACCTCTCCGGCTGTCTTTGCCTTCCAGCGCAGCGGCGGCTGCGAAGGCGGAAAAATCTTTGCCGTTTTAAATCTTTCCAACCGGAAAATTACTAGTTACCGGCTGCCAGTGCAAGGATACGGCTCTTATAAAGAATTGATCAATACGGATGCGCTTGCTTTTGGAGGAAATGGCGTCACCAATCCATCCATCACTATTTCTGGAACGCCGCGCGCACCTTATCTCTCCCTCAAACTGGCGCCTTATTCTTCGTGTCTCATTCTTCAGGAATAAAATTTAGACATCCTTCTCAACTATTTTCTCAAGATACTAAAGTGGAATCTCTTAATAAAATTGAATTTTGGGAGCTATCTGGTGGAGTGAGTTTTGTGTGCCAAAACGATGACTGAAAACGCTTTGTAAAACGCCTGAGTGATATGTCTTACATTTTAGATGAATGAGTTCATTTTTACTCTTGCTTTTAGTTCGTTTCTTAGTCTGGCTTTGAAACTATAGAATCTTTATGTTTTATCTGCATAATACATCAAATGCCCGCGGTGACCGCGGGCATTTGCGTTATATGTTCAGTTGATTTTTATTTAGACAGACAATTTGTGACGAAGAAAAGCCCCGGGAGAAACACGGCGATCACAGCGTGCATAAACGGTCATGGTGGCATGCGGAGCCGCTTCAATCGGCTCCATATTCTCATTAAATATTTCTTCCAGTTTAAGCAGATAGGGATCGCTACCGGGCTCCAGAACATCCATCACTTCACCGCGGAAAAACCGGTTCCTTTGCGAAAGCTTGACAAGACCGTCCTCATTGCCACAGGCGACGGCGGCTACTTCATAGTTACGGACATACCCGCCGTTTTCGTAGACTTGTCCCGGATATTTTCCAAAATAGAAACCGGTGCAATATTCCCGATGGCTGATTTTGTCCAGCTCCTGCCGGATCCAATCCGGCAGGGGGACGCGGGGATCTGTCTCGTAAGCATCGATTGCGTGGCGGTAGGCGTTCGTCGTGACCGACACATAGTACGCCGATTTTGCGCGGCCTTCGATTTTCAGGCTCGATATTCCTGCCTTCTCAAGCTGAGGAATATAATCGATCATACACAAATCACGGGAATTTAAGATATACGTTCCTGCAGAATCCTCGGCGATGGGCATATACTGTCCCGGTCGCTTTTCTTCCACAAGGGCGTATTTCCAGCGGCAGGGCTGGGCACAGTCGCCGCGGTTGCCATCACGTCCCGTAAGATAATTGGACAACAGGCACCGCCCCGAAAACGACACACACATAGAGCCGTGTACAAATGCTTCTATTTCCAGTTCGGGCGGCGTTTTAGCACGGATTTCCGCAATTTCTTCTATACTCAGTTCCCGAGCCAGAACAACGCGGGAGGCTCCCAGATTATAAAACGCATTTGCCGCTGCATAGTTCACAATTCCAGCTTGGGTGGAAATGTGAATCTCCACTTTAGGCGCATAGCGCTTCATGTACTCCATCGCGCCAAAATCCGTTGTAATAAAGGCATCTACACCGGCATCCTGCGCTTGCTCCAAAAAAGCCGGAAGCCGGGCAATTTCCTCGTTGGTTGGCAAGGTATTGCAGGTTAAATAAATACGTTTTCCTTTAGAATGCGCAAATTGAACGGCACTTTTCAGTTGTGCATCTGAAAAATTGGCCGGAGCCGAGCGCATTCCAAATTCTTGCCCCGCCAAATAGATGGCGTCTGCGCCAAACGTAACGGCGGCCTCCAGACATTCCCTATCGCCAGCCGGAGAAAGAAGTTCCATTCTCATTACGCTAATCCCGCCCTCTCCAAATTTCTTTGATGTCCGGAGGAGGTCTCCGCATAATATGCATTTCCGTCCGCATCATGGCAGAAATAGTAGTAATCCGTATCTGCGGGTGTAATCGCAGCCTCAATGGCTTTTAAGCTTGGATTACAAATTGGTCCGGGAGGCAGTCCTGTGATGTCATACGTGTTGTAAGTGCTGGTGTAACCTTCCGGTGCTTGATCCGCCGTACGATACGGATAATATATCGTAGAATCGCAGCCGAGCTGTGCTGTCCCTGTTTCTACACCATTTTCCAAACGGTTGTGCAGAATGGAAGAGATAATATACATATCTTGCTCGTCAGCCGCTTCTGCTTCGATAATGGAGGCAAGTGTTAAAACCTCATCCACCGTCATATCCAGCGCAGAGATTTGCTCCCGCATATCGTCTGTGATCTTGCGATCCGTATTACGCACCAGCTTGCTCAAAGCGTCCACCGGATCTTCATCTTTGTAGAAATCGTACGTATCCGGGAAAAGATACCCCTCCAGCTTATAATACCGTTCGCTCTCATTGGTAATAGCAGAGACTAGATCAAAGCCGTCCAACTCATCAGAACCAGCAGCTTCCAAAGCCTGCGCCTGGGTACACACGCCGTTTTCTTCCAGCAGCCTTGCTACCTCCAACACATTGAGGCCTTCAGGGAACGTAATCCGTACTGTATCTACACGCGCTGCGTTACTTTGAAGCTGATTGATAATCGCTTCGTAATCCATGTCCGTTTTCAGTTCAAAGGTACCGTGCTGATAATAGCCGTTTGACTTTGTAAAAAAGGAATACAGCTTGAAAAAGACAGGCTCTTCTATCACGCCGTTATCCTCCAGAATTTGCGCTATCTCATCGGTTTGTGCATCTTTGGGAATTTCAACGGTAACAATAACGCTCTGTTTGCCGATAGCGAGCATATCATTCATTCCTACAAGCAAATACTGCGCCGTTGCAAGTCCGAGAAAAATTACCATTACAAACCACACAAGCTTAAAAATACGGCGGTTCTTTTTTCCCTTTTGCCGGTTGCGGCGGCGATGTTCTTTATTTTTGCGTCTGCGCTCTTTGCGAGCTTCACGCGGCGAAATGGCAGAAGGTTCCGGGCGGTTTCCACTATAACTACTGATAGAGCGATCTTCCTGTGTGGAAGAATAACTGCTGATATCGGTATATTCCGGCTCATTTTCGCCGCGCGTGTAGCGCGGCGGTTGTTTGTCGCTCATACTTTGCCCCCTTTTCCGCGCCTGTGCGCGGTGGTTTTACGGATGTACCTTTCCGTGACAAGCACATCCACGGGCCTGTCATAGAAACCGTGCGGCAGATTCCACTGCACACACGACGTATAACTGATCCCGGCGGTAAAACCGCCAAATTTTGAAAGAAAACGATCGTAATACCCTTTTCCGTATCCTAAACGAAATCCTTGTACGTCAAAACAAAGTCCCGGAACTACACAGAATCCGTTGGAAAAATCTTCTACTTTTCGACACCGATCTGGCGACGGCTCTAAAACGCCAAACATCCCTTTCTCTAGATCATCCATGGAATCAATATAGAAAAAATCCATATTATACGTTCCCGGAATACATCTCGGCGCGGCCACTTTTTTTCCTGCGCGCAGGGAAGCTTCAATCAGGCCGAATGTATCCACCTCGATTGATTTACTCACATACGTAAATATGCTGTCACTCGTCTTATATTCACGCAGCGAAATGAGTTTTTCCAACACCGAGCGATCCATTTCCTTTTTGCACTCCGGCTCAAGCGATTCCCGAATCGCCCGATATTTGGCACGCAGGTTCATCTTTAATTCGCGAATGTTTTTTACTGGCATTGCATTCCCATCCTGATTTTCTCAGAAAGAGGCTTTCCGGACAGCATCTCTACAATTTTCAGCGCAAATGCAAGAGTAACGCCGGGGCCTTTTCCTGTGATGATTTTTCCGTCTACACATACGGCAGATTCTGCGATCTTCGCACCATGCAGCTGACTTTCAAAGCCCGGAAAACAGATCGCCTCTTTCCCCTTGAGATCACCTCGACGACCAAGTATAGACGGAGCTGCGCAGATCGCTGCAATGTATTTTCCCTCACGTACACAATAATCGAGCGACGCTTGGACAATGGGAGATTTTTCTAGATTGAGCGTGCCGGGCATTCCACCGGGCAGCAGTACAAGTTCCATATCGTCGGTTGTCACTTCTGAATCGGCAATGTCAGCTGTAATCTCCACACCATGCGAGCCAGTCACCTTTTTTCCGCCTATGCCCACGGTTTTTACCTGATATTCCGCACGCCGCAGCACATCTACGGAAGCGATCGCTTCCACCTCTTCAAAACCGGGAGCTAAAAATACATAAATCATTTTTTCATCCTTTCCCCGGGATTGCGAATCCCGGTCTTTCTTTTTAATTATAACTTGAACTTGATAAATTTCGTATTCAAAATGCTATCAATCCAGCGTTAAACCGAGGTAGGGACTTTCTCCCAAAGGAAGTGCGGCCTCCTTTACAAGCGGGTGTATCATTCCGAACCCAGCGCGGCGGCCTCTGCCTGCAAAAAGCGGATCTTCTACCGGCAGGCGTAAAAAATACTGCTCGGCGCCTACGGCGCCTACAAGATTTGCGGCAAGATCCGGCAGCGTTTCCGGACGGGCCGAAAGCTCAAGTACCTCACACGCTCCCTGTTCATTTGCAGGGCGACACAGCGCATAGGAAAGCTCGCCCTTCGTCACGGAGCAGAGAATTTTCCCGTTTTCTAACCGGTTGACGCCCGCAGCATATGCAATATGGCGCGCATTCCAATGTGCAGAGCCGCTGTAGCCTGAGAGCCATTGCTGACGAACGGCACATACTCTCTCATAATCCGGCAGGATCGGCCACTGTTTTCCCCCGGACGCTACTCGCTCCATCTCTTCACGGCAAACAGCCAGTGTACGCAGCTGAAAGCCAACCTTATAGCCAAACTTTCCGTAAAACCGATAAAGATTTCGATTGGCCGGAAGAAGAAAAGAATAGATGTCTCCGCGTGCCTGCCCTACCTCAAATGAAGCCTGGAGCAATTCCCCCATGATGCCGCGAGAACGATATTCTGGCAGCGTTGCCGCACCATAGATATAATGAGACTGTACCATCTCCCCCGCTTGGGAAATCCAGCCGGGCAGCATTTGGAGCATTGAAACAATTTTTCCTTCTTCGCGGTATACCAGGCAATTTTTAGGATCAAAAAGATTATTAAAAAAATAATGAATGTATCTTGGCGAATCACCAAAACATTTCTTCCAGACGGAAACCAACTCCGCTTTATCCGGCCATACGGCTCCGCTTACGCCCCTCATGACTGTAACTCCGCCGTATATCGATCCAGTAAGATTACAGGATAATACGACATCTTCGCCCGACGCAGCCCCTCGATACCCATGTCTTCTTCGCGGTTAATATATTCATAGCAAGAAAGATGGCGCGCTGCAAATTCATGATTGATAGCCGCATATAAACCGTTGTAGCCACCAAGCGCCTTTTCGAAATGAAGAAGGAACACCTTATCATTTAATTCTTCCCCTATCGTAAAGGCCACCGGCTTACCGTCAATGCGGATAAGCCCGCCCGAAAGCTCCAACGCATCAAAATAACGCACAGCTAAGCTCAATGCACCCAGCTCTTTTTCAGGTGATCTCCCCTGCCCGCCGGCACTCTCGTTCTGCCGCGCCCATTCTTTCGCGATGTCGAGACAGACTTCGAGATTATCGCAGCTTAGATCCTCATAAGAGAAAGAATACGACCGTGCAAATTGTGAAAGATGATTCCTTTTGCTGTGATATTTTCGCCCGGCAAGATGAATCAAATCCTCACTGCGATAAATATAGTCGGCGCTGTCACGCTCTTGATTAAATTTGAATCTCCCCGGCAAAACAGCTTCTATCTGCTCGCATTGACTGTGCGTCATTCCCCACATATGAAACGAGCTGCCACGGCGATTGGCATCCTCTACCATCAACAAAATCACCTTTTTCAGATCGCCGCACCCAATGGGAAAATTGTACATAACTTCCTCGCGGCCCCAGCTGAGCAGCAGAAAATCATCATAGCGGCAGTATCGGGATCCATATACTGCGCCCCATAAAAACAGCGTGCCAAAGGCATATTCGCTGCCCATTCCTCCCGACTGAGACAAAATAGGGCGCATCCATTTGCGATCTTCAAGAACCGGATACTTAAATTCCAGCATACATTAAAAAACTCCTTTAATTCGGCGCAAAATTGCACTGTGAATTTCATCTATAGATTTAGGATGATCTCCACAAGCACAGTTTATTACCTGCCAGCCAAGCTTTTGCGCAGCATATCGGGCGCTTTCACGGCAATCTTCCAAATATTTCTCGTTTTTTTCATGAATGTCTTTTTTATTTTCATCGCCGCTGTATCTTGCAGACATCAATTTTTGCGAAATTTCGGGAGGCATATCCAAATAAAATACAAAATCCGGACGCGGAAGACCTAGTCTATCGTACTCAAAATTTTCCAGCCAGTGTAAAAATGCTTCTCTTTCTTCCGGAACAACTTTTTCCAACTGGTAAATCATATTGGAAGTTGTATAGCGATCGGCTACAATGATGGTCCCTGCTTCATACTCTTTTTTCCAAAACCGTATGTAGCTGGCGTAACGATCTACAGCATAAAAAGACGACGCGGCATACGCGTTTACCTCTGCTGGATCTTTTCCGAATACCCCTGATAGATACATTTTTACGAGAGCTGAAGAAGGCTGTTCGTAATCAGGAAAGGTAATATGCCGTACGGTTTTTCCCATTTCCTCCAGAGAACGGCAGAGAAGCTCAGTTTGTGTGGCTTTTCCGCTGCCGTCAAGTCCTTCGATAACGAGAAGTTTTCCGCTCATTTTCTTTCCTCCAAATGGGCAAACAATTCCCGCACTTGAGCCGTTTTTCCGCAGGACATCTTCCCTTCCGGACAAGAACCATTCAAGCAAGGAGGTCCTGCATGAGCAAACAGATGCGGCGCAACACCCTTCACAAGACGCAGCATTTCCGTTGCAAGAGCGCGGATTTCCCACTGAGCACGATTGCAGCAGCGGTGCGCAAAAAAGTTCTTTAGAGAACGAGCATTGAAAGTGCAGATCATTTTTGTATCGCAAGCATTCGGCAGTACAAAACGTGCGTCTTCATTAGCCTGTTTACGCGCGGCGAACGCGGCTGTCTTTTCGTCTTTTCCCTGCTCCAGCAGCGTTTGGGCATGCTTTTGTGCAAGAATTTCAGACAACCGGTTATAATGGCGCTGGCAATCGTCCATGGCCTGCAAAAATTCCTCTTTGGCCTGCGGAATAGCTTCGATTTCTGGAGGAATGACAAACGCAAAGTTATTTTCAGAAACGTATCGCTGACTCTGCACACTGTATGAAGCGATGCGGTGGCGCGTAATCTGCGCCAAAAGCGAACGCGATACGCCTTCAATCCCAAAGGTAAAAGAGGCGTGCTCAATAGGACTTTCGTGACCATAATCCGAGAGACGGTCAAGAAAGGCGGCCGTTTTCTCTTCGGTCAAACCATCGAGAACGGTATCAATATCAGAAGGGGAATAACATAATTTAGCTGCCGCCGCTACGGTTTTTTCCGGTTCCGGCGTATAGGCAAGCAGAGTTACTTTCATAATCTAAAATCTCCTTATCTGCAGAACATTCGTAATTTGAGAGGAAACAAGCTATCCTGCAGTAATTTTTTTTATTATAGCAAACTATTTCTTACCATTCAACCCCCTTGGGACAGGCTTCTCTCTTCCGCTTCGACAGAACCATAACTCCCTATTCGCTAACATTTCCACGAATTTCGAAATGACTTTTGATAAAAATAAAACATATTGGTCTGAAAAATAAAGTATGTAATACGATACCTTCCATCTTCCGGTCAGTCAAAGGTAGGATGTTCCTTACATGATTTTTTGCAAGGCGGGGATACTCTGTTGGGGAGGGTGATTTTTATGAACCAATTTTATGACAGTGCCGGACTTGCCTACTATCTCAATTCGAACAGTTACCGCGATTACTTCTCTTCCTTACCAGAAGAGGTACAAGCTGCCATCAACCAGCAGGAAGATCGGATCCATTCTGAAGAGGATCTTCGAAATTACGCGGAATATCTCTTACGGAAATCCTAATCTTCGTTTTTTTCTAATTTAAACTGCGCAGAAATCGTTTAGCGATTCCTGCGCAGCTCGTTTTATTCTTCAGACTCTTGCTGTGGATGTAGCTGAAGATAGTTCACATATTCTTCTAAGCACAGACCTAACTCGTTCATTCGAATAGCATTTTCCACACCTACATACCGAAAATGCCAAGGTTCATACATAATTCCAGTAATATCTTCCTTCTCTTCCGGATACCGTAGAACGAATCCATACTCCTGTGCATGATCCAGTAACCATTGATAGGCATCATCGTTTTTAAAATCATCCGTTACGCCATTAAAATCGATCGCAAGTCCTGTATTATGCTCGCTGTAATAGGGCCTCTGCACTGCGCCTTCCGCCTTCTGCTGCGCTTCTATCTCTGATAAACCGCTGAGAAGATTCTGCTGAACCTCACGTTCGAAAAGCTCTTGCTGTTTCTCAGGGCTTCGATAGGCAGATGAGATCCACAGGCTTATACCATCCTCCAGTGCTTGGGTATACATTTGTGTATATGGTTCTACAATACGTTCATCCATTTCTTTGTCAAAGGCCTCGGTGATTTGAGGCTGGAAAGAATCTGGAAGTTTTGTTTCGGCATTGACTAGTACAAGCTGCCAAGATGTAATTGAAAAGGCGCCGCTATCCATTGGAATTGCGATAGTATTCGTATTTTCAGAAACATTTGAAGGCAAAGAAGACGTTGTATCGGGAACAACCGTCACAACAGAAGCTTGGCTGGACGTTCCCTGTACCGCATAAAGAAACGCCGCGGCTGCTGTCAGCGCAGCTACCGGCGCAAGCACGGTAAGGATACATACTCCTACAATCGATTTTTTTCTCATTTTCCCACAATCTCCTGATCAGATCGGTTTCTGTACACTAGAGCGTACAGAAAACCGTTTTCCATTATTTTTCTTATTCTATTTTTTCTGTAATTCCCCATTTTATACCTCTGCCGACTTCTCCCTTTTCTTTCAAACTTCCGGAAAAGGATTTCAAATGGACAAATACCTATATTTTAGAATATACTGGAATAATCCTTCTGACAGAAAGGTTGATTTTACTATGAGAAATATAAGAACAAATATTTACCATTGCAGCAATCCACAGGAAAATCCTCTTCCTTCTTGGATTACCACTCCACCGAAAAAAAATAGTCCTCGCGATGCAGAAAAGGATATGCAAAAGGAACAAATTAGAAAATTTAAAGAATGTCCCGACTCTTTCTTTCCGTCTTTCTGCCCTCCTGCAAAGGCGCACCAAAAGTAATCCGCACAAACTCGTGCCCGTTTCGGAAAAATCCGGAACGGGCAGAGACGGTATAACTTTTGACAACTAAACTATGGATTACACAACTTGAAAAATGTAAAATTTTAAATAATCTGTTTCTGGAACATTCCACAAAATAGGATGATCGGGCGCTTGCTGGCGCGCCTCAATCTGACGCAGGGAGACGTTTGCGTCAAGCGCCGCACTGCGCAGCATATCACGAAAGAGCGGATCTGTCATAAAATGCGAGCAGGAACACGTCGCCAGATACCCTCCCCGCGGCAGAAGCTTCATCGCTCGAAGATTGATCTCTTTATATCCACGCGCTGCGTTTTCTACCGTTTGACGCGACTTTGTAAATGCAGGGGGATCCAAAATGATAAAATCAAATTTTTCCGAATGATCGAGAGTAGGGAGAAGATCGAACACATTCGCCGCTTGAAAATTCATCTTTGCATCAAGGCCATTGAGCTGAGCGTTGTGTCTCGCCATCTCTACGGCAGACTCCGAAATATCCACTGCACACACATACTCCGCTCCACCTGCTGCCGCATTGAGTGCAAAGGAACCTGTGTGTGTAAAGCAGTCTAAAACACGTTTTCCATGGCTAAGTCTCGCCACAGCACGCCGATTATATTTTTGATCCAGAAAAAATCCTGTTT
Organism: uncultured Clostridia bacterium; assembly: GCA_944380825.1. Classification (GTDB taxonomy): domain Bacteria; phylum Bacillota; class Clostridia; order Oscillospirales; family Acutalibacteraceae; genus Gallacutalibacter. The sequence continues at coordinate 12,649 of CALWIX010000047.1, forward strand.
TCTGACCATTTTCAAAATCTACAGTGTAACGGATTCCATTCTCCACAATTTCCACTGTAGTAGACGAGGGCGGCTCCACTCCTTCCAGAGGAAAGAACCCTTTATTCTGTTCCATGCCCTCCAGTTCTCGGATTCCTACATCGTTGCGCTCAAAGATTCCCCGAATCTGTTGTCCATCCTCCCGCAAAATTCTATAAAGAAGCGGAAAAAGCATAGGTTTAATCCGTTCCATACCAAGGGAAAGCGTTTGTGTAACAAGAATATCACCGAACCTGTCCACCGTTAGTCCAGGAAAATGATCCGCTTCTCCAAAGATCAAACGGCAGCAAGAAAGATCCTCTTGCCCCATTACTGTTTTGCGGTATTCCCACGCATAACGCAGACGGCGCTCATAAAACGCTTCGTCAAACCGGTCGTTAAAATTTGTGGAAATGATCCGGATCCGTATTTTTGATCGGCTGTTAAAAAAACCTGTGCCTAAATATTTACCATGAGAGCTCACAACATCGATCAGATCACCATCCTCACAATTTCCCGATATTCCGGTAATTTCTGTGTTATAAATCCAAGGATGGCCCGATCGGATGCTATTTTCGGCCTTGTGTGTCACACAAGCACAGGCAAACTGCCGTTGCTGTTTCATAGTGTTTTCCTTTCTCTTTTTATTTTTGTGTACCAAAATAGATCAAAGCCAGAAGTCCCGGTCCTGTGTGTGTACCAATGATCGGCCCAAGACACACGGTTCGATATTCTTTCGCATGCACACGTGCTTTCACCATATGACGCAGCTCTTTTGCGTCATCAGCACAATCGGCATGTACGATATAAACCGTCTGATCCTCTGGATTCGTAATGGTTTTTTCCATAATATCGATTAGCTTTTCCATTCCCTTTTTGCGTCCGCGCACTTTATGGACAAGCGGCAGTTCACCCTTGTCATCTACATGCAAAATAGGCTTTATCCCCAACGCGGAACCGGCGAACGCCGTCATGGCAGAAACACGGCCGCCGCGATGCAAGTGGTTGAGATCCTCTACCATAAACCAGTGACAGACATGATCCCTCAATTCTTCCAGCTGCGCAGCAGCTTCATCGATGGGGATCCCCTCGTCTTTTTTCTGTACAGCGGCTAGCGCAAGTATTCCTTCACCAACCGCAGCCGCACGCGAATCAACAACCACAACCCTAATGACCGGATATTTTTCCTGCATTTCCTGCGCCACAAGCTGTGCCGCCTGATATGTTCCGCTCAAACCGGAAGAGAAGCATACATATAATATATCGCGTCCCGAAGATAAAATCGGTTCAAAATATTTTTCGTAGACAGAGCGATTGATCTGTGTCGTTTTGGGCATCTGTCCTTGACGGATACGATCGTAAAATTCGTGAAGTCCCATCTGCCGTGCATCAGGATAATGGGTAAAGATTTCACCATCCATTTCAAAATCCATAGGAATTACGCCGATCTCTTTTTCATCAAGGAGCTCTGGGGAGAGATCGCACGTTGCGTCTGTCAAAATCATATATTCCTTCAAGGCCATTTCCTCCTCTTTTTTAACCTATGGTTTCAGTATACAATTTTCGGAACATATTGTAAACCTCGATTTTAAAATTATTCCCAAAAGCTATCTCTCTTAACTTAAACATAACAGAAAAAGGCGATCTGCATCTGCCGATCGCCTTTTGGCTTTCATAATTTATTTTAAAATAAGATCTATTCTTTATGGATTAGCTTTGTTAACTCATCCATGAAACTATTTAGATCGGTAAATTGACGGTATACAGAAGCAAATCGCACATACGCAATCTCGTCAATTTCTTTGAGCTTATCCATTGCAAGTGTTCCAATCGTGCTGGAAGAAATTTCTCTGTCAAGTGAACTTTGCAGCTTTGATTCGATCTCATCCACAGCTCGTTCCAATGTATCAAGCGAAACGGGACGCTTTTCGCACGCACGGAGCATGCCGCCCAAAAGCTTTCCGCGATCGAAAGTCTCACGGGATTTATCTTTTTTTACTACAATCAGGGGGACGGTCTCGATCACCTCATATGTTGTAAAGCGCTTGCCGCATTTCAGACATTCTCTGCGGCGGCGAATCCTTTCCCCTTCATCCGTTGGACGAGAATCGATAACCTTGCTTTCTGTATCTCCACAATAAGGACATTTCATAAATCCAGTACCTCCATGGTGCAGCTTGGCTGCTTAGCAGACTGTATGTAGGATTTCATTTATTATTGCTACAAGGCTGTTTGTCAACATAATGGATATAATTGGTCTGGCAGCCTTGTAATCATAGCGGAAACTTTGGGGCTGTTATACGTCCTTTGATGACACGCATCACAATCTTGCTGGAAATATTATACCATACTTTTCCTTTGGGGAAAAGATAAAATTTTCCAACACCATTTTTTATGGAACAAAAAATAGTTTTACGGCCACAGCTGACAGGAAATATCCTGTAAAATCAGCTATAAGAGCACTTGGCACAGCATGCCGTGTTTTTTGGATCCCTACCGCACCAAAATAAACAGCAATGGCATAAAAGGTAGTTTCTGTAGATCCCATCATCACAGAAGCGACACGTCCCGGAAGGCTGTCCGGACCATTTTTCTCTAAAATATTAGATAAAACCGCTAAAGAACCACTTCCCGAAATAGGGCGTAATAACGCCAGAGGGATCGTCTCTGATGGAATTCCGCATTTTTCGGCCACAGGCGCCAAAAATGCGCAAATCATATCCAGCACGCCGGATGCACTGAGCATTGTTACCGCCAAAATTAATCCTAAAAGAGATGGCAATATAGAAACTGCTGTCTGCATTCCCTCTTTTGCCCCTTCTAAAAATCGTTCAAACACTGGAACTTTTTTAATAGCCCCCCATACAGCCAGGATCATAAGGATTCCTGGAAGAACCCAATTAGAAAAATTATGCATTCCGTTCTTTCCCCCCTAATATTCGCACTGCCACAATTCCTGCAGTCAGTGATACCACCGATGCCAGCCAGACAGCTGGAAGAATATCGAAAGGATTCATCGCTCCAAACGATGCTCGCAACGCCCCTACCGTCGCAGGGATCAACTGGATTGATGCTGTATTAACTACCACAAACATTACCATACTGTTATCTGCTGTACCCAAACAGCTTGAATGCTTTGCCATTTGCTTCATAGCAACAAGCCCCAAAGGTGTTGCCGCATTGCCAAGACCAAGCAAATTAGCTGCCAAATTCATCGAAATCGCGCTGTACACCTTGGGATCGTTTTTATATCGAGGAAACAGTATCCGTAATGCTGGACGAAATAACCTGGAAAGTACTTCTGTTAGTCCACAGGCTTCCGCTATCTTCATCAGTCCCGTCCAAACGCACAGCATACCTAGCATAGAAATTACAAGTTCGACCGCTTTCTGTCCTCCTAAAACTACTGCTTCTGAGAGTTCTTCCATACGTCCTGTAACTGCCGCTCCTAAAAAACTCACAATGATCATCGCCACCCAAATACCATTGAGCATCTCTTTCCTCCCCTTTCCTAAAATATGTATGATTTTTTCATTTATAAAATTCTAAAATCGCAAATTTTAAAAAATCCTTCTTTATTTTTCGACTTTTTACGATAAAAAAATCCATCTTATTTTTCTATAAATAAAATTTAATTTTTAGTTATTTTTTTATATATTTTCTTAATATGCAATTTTTTTCAACTATTTTCTTAAAAAAGTTTCTTTTTTTTCTTATTTAAATTTTTAAAAACAACTAAAACAAAGTCGAAAATTTAGAATTTTCGTAAAAATTATGTGTTTTGAATTGACATAAATGGAAAATAAAGGTATCATTATAACAAGAGTAAAGGTCTAAAGGATGAAAAAGGAGATGTTAAAATGAAATCAACAGGAATCGTAAGAAAAATAGACGCACTCGGTCGCATTGTACTTCCTAAAGAACTTCGAACTACTTTCAATATTCATGAGAAAGATGCCTTGGAGATTTTTGTGGATAATTCTACTATTATATTAAAAAAATATGAACCAGCTTGTATGTTTTGTGGGAGCATGGATGATATTATCAGTTTTGAGGGACACAATATCTGCCGATCCTGTGCAAAAAAAATTGCCGATCAGTTTCCTGTTTAAACGGAAACTACGGCCCTAAATTTTTTAAAAAATTCCCCCTGCTGTAGAATGATCTAGTCTACAGCAGGGGGATGCTTTTATTTTTTTGCCAATGCGTCAAGAAAATTATAAAGATCCTGATAAACTTCATCACGGTTCGTCTCACAGAGAAGGACGTGACGCGCACATGAATAAATTTTTACCGTTACATTTTTATGTCCCGTTTTGATAAGATAATCCGCCGATTTCTTTACTCCTTTTCCAAATTCTCCCACAGGATCTCGACTTCCTGAGGCAAATAGGATAGGGATATCGGCAACGGAATGTGCCCATTTTTCCGAATTGATCTGAGCCTGTAAATTGAGAATGTCTCTATAACCAGATACTGAAAGCTGAAAACCACACAAAGGATCTTTTGTGTAACGATCTACTTCTTTTTCGTCTCTAGAAAGCCAGTCATTAGCAGTCCTTACCGGACGAAAATATTCATTGAATTTTTCCGTGGAGAGATGTGCAAACAACGGATCATGAGCGAAGGGACCTTTCTTTCGAACTATCGCATCGGCAAACAGCCTTTCCGCCTTTAATTTTGCTTTGCTGGGGCCCGCACCTGTCCCCAAAAGAATCAATCCTGCCAGATTATCACTATATTTTGCTGCATAACTGCGCGCTAGAAACGATCCCATGCTATGCCCTATCAAAAAATACGGAAGCTCTTCATGACTGCTGTGTAAAAGAGAAAACAGTCGATGCATATCCTCCACTAAATTTTTGCAGCCTCCGTCTCCAAAATATCCGTATATACCACCACGTGAGACAGACTTTCCATGACCTAGATGATCATTTGCCGCTACAATAAATCCCTTTCGAGCTAGGTATTCTGCAAAGTCTTCATAATAGAGACTGTGTTCCGCCATACCATGAGCAATCTGGACAATACCGCGAATATTTTCCTGCGGCGGTCTGATCACTCGTACAAAAATCTTCTCGCCTGGTACACAGGAATTAAAATAAAACTCTTCTTTTACTAATTCCATGTCTTCTCTCCCCATCTCTATTGTTTTACACAGCCAAATTCCATACCAGCAGAAAGTGCATTAAACTGCCCACCAGCACAAATAGATGCCACACACTGTGCATATATGCCACCTTACGGCCTTTCGCATATAAAATAGCGCCTATGGAATAAAATACACCACCAGCTAATAAAAACACTATTTCTGAAACATTTAGATTCTCCAGCAGCGGCTTCATGACCAAAACCGCCGACCATCCCATACAGAGGTACGCTGCCATGGAAAGTTTTTGAAAACGTTTCATATCTATCGCATTGAGCACTACTCCTAAAAACGCGAATCCCCAGATTGCAAATAGAAATCCCCACCCAAGCATCCCCCCTAAACCCAATAACAGTAGGGGTGTATAAGTTCCGGCAATGAGCAGAAAAATCGTACAGTGATCCAGTATCTGAAAAACTTTTTTTGCCTTCGTAAGTCCTAAACTATGGTAAAGAGTCGAAACCATATAAAGAAGGAACAGGGTTCCACCATAAATCGATAAGCTGACAATTTTTAGCGCTGTATGCGTTGAATATACTAACAAACATACAAGTCCAGCGGCAGCCAGCAGCGCTCCTATTCCATGAGAAACGGAACTGAATATCTCTTCGCCCACAGAATAAAATGGTAAATTTAACTGTTTTCGAAGATCTAAAATGCGTTGTTTTTTCGTTGTATAATTCCAATTATGCATCTGCAAACTACTTTCCACTTTAGTATCCTCCTTTCAATATTTATAATTTTATTCTATTCGACATCTAGTTTTTAAAACTAGATTATCTATATAATACCATTACATTTTATAAAACACAATATTTTATTTGTAAATAATTTGCAAATATGTCAAAAAGGTTAGATAATGTTTTACTTACTTTGTTGGGTAAATAAACGGCTGCAACTTCCAAGCAGACGGCACAATCCCATAGCGGGAAGTGTAAGGAAAATC
>CALWIX010000048.1 GCA_944380825.1 uncultured Clostridia bacterium
GAAAAAGGTAAAACTAGATAAAACAGAAAAAAGGCTTCCTCAAATTTTGAGTAATGATGAGATTGATCTTCTCCTTTCTCAACCAAACACGAGGGAGCCTAAGGGTTGCCGAGACAGAGCCATGCTGGAGCTGCTTTATGCCACAGGAATTCGTGTTACAGAATTGATAGAATTAAATATTAAGGATGTTAATTTGCGTGTAGGTATGTTATACTGTAATAATGGCAGAAATCGGCGGACCATTCCCATTTATCCTACAGCTGTAATGGCAATTTCCGATTATATTGCGCGTGCTAGGGTACAGCTTTCCCGAGAACAGACAGGAGAATCTCCATTGTTTGTAAATTTAAATGGAAATCGTATGACTCGTCAAGGATTCTGGAAAATCGTTAAGAGTTATGCAGGACAAGCTGGTATCTCAAAAGAGATTACCCCCCATACGCTTCGCCATTCATTTGCACTTCATCTTTTGGAAAACGGCGCAAATTTAAAAGATATTCAGGCTATGCTTGGCCATATCGACATTTCTTCTACACAAGTTTACCTGCATCTAATGGATAACCATTTTAAAGAGGTCTATAACAACTGTCATCCAAGAGCTAAGCTAGGCTGAGTCTCTTGAAAGTTGTTGATTTAATATTTTTTAGGAGTGATTTTTTTGGCGTTTCGTTTATTCAACTATGACAAACCCGGTCCGGGTGTAAGTAAAGATGAACCTCCAAAACCACCTTTTATTCGGTTTTGGCAGATATTTTTTCGAAAATGGACAAACTTTATAAAAATTAATTTTATCTTTCTAATTCCGTTTGTTGTGGTAGTGGGTCTTATTTGTCTTTTAAATCTCTATGTTTCTACTCAGCCTCTCATTTTTTGGAGCCCGATTATTTTACTGTTTCCTGTAGCGACAGGCATCACATATGTTACACGAAATTATGTAAGAGAAGAACACGCGTTTATCTTATCGGATTTTTGGGATGCGCTGAAAGGCAACTGGAAATATTCGCTTTTTAACGGTATTCTTTGTTACATCATGTTTTGTCTTATGAGGATTGCATTTCCTTTTTATTTCGACATGACAAGTAAAAGTGGATTATATTATGTTCCGCTTGTTGTGTGCGCTATGATAACATTGCTCTTTATTTTTGCTCAATATTATATTCCCATTATGATCGTGACTTTTGATTTAAAACTTCGAGAACTTTATAAAAATGCGTTTATTTTTGCGATTCTGGGAATTTGGCGTAATTTCTTGTTAACGATCTTGTATGTTGCTATCATTGCTATAACAATTCTTATGATGATATGGAACCTTTTATTTGCTCTTCTCGTAGTTATTTTTGCAATCTTTATTACTTTTTCGTTTTGTTCCTATTTGGGAAGCTTTGTTGTCTATCCGCTGATTGATAAAATGATGATCAAGCCATACTATGCACGTCAAGCAGCCATCGAACGGGGAGAAGATCCCGATAAGATCACCGCGGCGAGCCTTGCGCAGGAAGAAGATGAAGCTCGCGGGGAAGATGTGGATGAAGAAGATGAACCGGAGTTTGTTTTTATCAACGGCAAACTTGTTCGTAAAAAAGAACCTCCTAAAGAGTCTGCTTCTTCTGATTCTGACAACGAAAAGCGCCAATCGTAATTTTTAAAATAAGAAAAATTTTAAAGCCGGGAATTACTCCCGGCTTTTTGCATTTTCTCGAAAAATTCCAACTAATTAGTTGTGTTGTCTTTCTTTTTTTCAAACTGGCTTGACATTACATGAGACAGGGGATTGGCCTCGGCAGCATCTTTCATCTGTGAATTGGAGAGATGGGTATAGATCTCGGTTGTCCCCAAATTTTCATGACCTAAAATGTCTTTCAGAACACGAATATCCACATTTCCGTGCTGATACATCAGTGTTGCGGCGGTATGACGAAGCTTATGAACAGAATATCCGGGTCCCCCTAGATCAATCTGAGCCAAGTATTTTTTTACAAGCGCCTGAACTGTTTTGGGACTGATTCGTTTTCTTTGACTGCTGATAAACAAGGCATTTTTATCAATCAGTCCTTCATGTGGGCGCACTGCCAGATATTTTTCAATCGCGTCAAGACACGCTTCATTTAAATAAACCATACGTTCTTTATTCCCTTTACCCAAGACACGGATAGAGGAGATCCCTCGACGTACATCACTTAAATTTAAACCCACCAATTCAGAAAGACGCAATCCGCAATTCAAAAACAAGACAAGAATACAATAGTCTCGCTCTCTAGACTTACCATCTACAACAGAAAGCAAATCGAGTGATTGCTCCAAAGTGAGAAAACGCGGCAAGGATTTTTTTTGTTTAGGCGTTTCCAGCTCCTCGATGGGATTGACTTCCAGTTGATTTGTTTTATTCGTTAAATATTTGAAGAACGTACGCAGACTTGAAACTTTTCGGGACCGTGTCGTAGCTGAATTATTACGTTCTGAGATTAGATAGTTCATATATTCGTATACTTGTGTAAGCGTAACTTCTTTAATAATCGATAGATTGATATCAGAAATAGAAATCTCTTCAAAGGGAGTTTCTGCCGAGACAAGCCCGCGATTTAATTTGAGATACCGAAAAAACGTCCTCAGATCTAAATAATATTCTTCAACTGTTTTAGGGGATTTTCCTTTTACATTTTGCAGATAACCTAAAAACTCTTTAACAACCTCAGGTGCTTCTGCAAATAAATTTTGATTCATAATAAAAACCTTCTCTAAAACCAAAAAGTACAAAATAATGTAAGGGAGAGAAAGAAGATAAACCCAATAGCAAAAAATACAAAATTATACAAAATGAATATTTTGTATAATTTGGGCGAGGGATTCAAACCAAAAGCCTCTTTATATAACTAGCTAGAGCTATCGGGCTTCCATTGTGCTATACTCATTATAAGGAATTTTGTTTGGATGTCAAGTTTTCGTTCGATATAGATTCTAATAAAGGAATTATACCACCTATATCTATAAGAGGATCCTTTGTAAGCTCTACGATATGGACGCCTTTTTTCTCAATCCATTCTGCCATTTTTTGTCCGTCCGGATGTGTGCTAAGTTTGCCAGTAAAAGCAATTTTATCTTTTCCAATCAGTCCACAGCACCCGCCAATAAAGCCATACTCATAGCCCGGCAAAAGAATCCCGCCGGGCTGAATTTTCAATACATCAAGACCACATTTTTGAGCAGCACGGCAGATTCCAAGATCCGCCGTAATAAGAGAATTTCTGTTAACGAGAGCTGTGGAGCAACGAGCGTATCCTTGACGAATGGAAATGATTTTTATACCATGCTCCTTGCAGTAAGATAGGATCTCTGGTGCTGTAGAATCAGCACGGCAAAATAGATAGTCTTGAACCCGCAAAGCATTGAGTCCGATGTCATGGGGATACTTTTCAGAAAATATACTGCGTGATTCGATAAAAATAAAACCTTGTAAGATAGAAGGTAAATTTTTGCTTGTTAAATTTTTAACAAAATTAGAAGGAACAATTCCTTTATTTCCGTCTGTCATAAAAAGAAGCATATCCGCATGGCTGCGAACCGGATGCGCAATTTGTGGATACTCAGGAATATGTAACGTTTCGATTCCTTTTTCCTTTAATGACCTTATTATGTCGGGATATGTACCGGATACCGCCGCAAGGACGACACCGGACTGGGGAATTCCTGGTTCCCGCAAAAAACAACCTTTCATTTTTATCCTCTCTGACTCCATCTTTGTTGATTATTCCGTTCGCAGCGCATCGACAGGCTTTAAGGCAGCCGCCTTCATTGCCGGATAAACGCCGAACACCACACCTGTCAGTGTAGAAAAACCTACAGCAAGAAGCATAATATCGATTCGGAAATGAAGCTCCATACCAAAATAGGAAGCTCCGGTATAAGAAATTATATAACCAATAAGGATTCCTACCACACATCCGAACAGTGTAAGGAATACCGCTTCAAAGAGAAATTCCAGTAAGATGCTCCATTTTGAAGCACCGATAGATTTTTTGATTCCAATTTCCCGCGTACGCTCGCTTACAGAGACAAGCATTACCGTCATAATACTCAAGCTGGCTACAAGCAGAGAGATGGCTCCTACTGCGGAAAGCACCAGCGTAATGATCTCCAAAATATTAGAGAGCCCTTCTTTCTGTTTTACAAGATTATTAGAAGTATAGCTGTTATAAAATCCTGTTTGTCGAGAAAGCCCTTTTACCACCGACTCCCCTACCCTATCCACATCTCTGTCGCTATCCACCTTAACGGCGATCTGATCAAAGCTGCTTCTTCCTATAAAATTCTGGACTGTTGTATAAGGTGCATAGACAAATGAGGGCACATAATCCCCAATAAGGTTTTGTAAAAGGCCGCTTCCTGTTTTTACAATACCGATTACCTCAAAATTTTCTGTTTTTCCACAGCAAGAAACGGAAATGGTTTTACCGATAATATTAGAGCGCCTGTATGCTTTTTGCGCGAAACTTTCATCTACTAAACATACATTTGCGGCAGATTTTACATCTGATTTTTCGATCAGGCGTCCATAGAGGACCTGAAGAGAAATAATATCTCCTGCAGTGGAATCGATTCCCCACAAAAATGCGCTGCTGTCTGTAAGTGTAGAATAAACATTAGCATTTTGCATTAATACCGGTGTAGCTTTTAAAACGCCGTCCGTAGTTCGAATAATCTCCAGTTCTTCTTCGGCCAATGTTCCTCCTGTAGAAGAGGTAGAGCAACTGATGGAAAGTCCGCCAAGCCCAAGACTGTCAAACTCACCGGTTAAAGCGTCCGAACCACATTGACTGATATTTCCGATCATCACAACGGACGCCACTCCGATTGCGATACCCAGTATGGTAAGCGATACACGGCCGCTGCGGCGCCGCAGATTTTTAAGAGCGGAACACAGTAAATCGATCATTGTGTTCCCACCGCCTTTGATTCCTGAACGATCACACGAGAACCATCTCGTACGCCTTCGCCGGCTTCAATTACAGTATCGTATTGCTGTAGACCATCCAGAATTTCGAATCCTTCCTCAAATTCCCGCCCTGTAACAACAGGGGTTAAAACAGCAGTTCCGCTATTGGAAACACGATAAACGAACTCGTTTCCCTCCTCGTCTGCTTGCACCGCTTCATAAGGGACAATAAGAACCTTTTCTTCTTCTGAAGTAATAATTTTGGCTCTTGCTGTAAACCCTGGCTTCATCTGGGGAGCCTCGCCGTCCACCTGAACGATCACTTCTACAACGGTTTCCTGTCCTGATAATGTGGCTGTTTGCTTTGCTTCTCCAGAAATATGAGAGACTGTTCCATAATAAATTGAATCGAATCCAACGCCAGAGATTTCTGCCCTCTGTCCTTCCTTTATTTGAGAAATCTGTGATTCACTGACTGAAAGTCTTACTTGCAGTCCTGCCGAATCGGCTATGACAGCCACTGGACTTTGTGGATCGGCATATCCCTGCGTTTGTATAAGCACAGAGGTAATCTCGCCTGAAAAGGGAGCGAGCACCTCTGTATTTTCTGGTTCTGTTACAGTCTGTTTTGCGGCGTAGCTTTCAATGGCATCTTGATACTGTTCCGGCAAATTCCATGAAGATGTACTGCTCTCCCCTTTACTCTCCACCGGAGAAACGACCATAATAGCGTCTCCTTTCTCCACATAATCTCCCGGTTCCACATAGATTTCTTTTGCAATTGCGGCAGACGGCGCATAGATATTTTTAGTTTCTGTCCGTTCTACCTTACCGGAACAGACCACAGAGTCTTCTGCTGGAATAGGAAGAAGTTCTACTGCGGAGACTGGAACCACTGATTCTTTCCAAAGTCGTCCTAAGGAGAAAATAGTTCCCAGAGAAAAAATGGTCAACAAAAGTAACAGCAAATATCTTTTCATTCACATCCCTCCATGGTATATTCTGCGATAGAAGGATGAAATTATTTACTGGATTTTGTTTCGTTCAAAATTTTTTTGCTCTTCTCTAAAAAATTCTTTAGAGATTTAAAGACTGACGGAATGAAAGCCTCAAAACAGGGAATAAAAAAATAGAATTTGGGAGGTGCTGTTATGAATTTGATTCCCTGCGATGAAGAATGTATCTATCAATGTGAAGGATATTGTTGTTTGGAAACGCCAGCTGTCATTACCAATATGATTGAAAGTGGCTGTGCCTACATGATCCCGCATGGTCATGGCACCAATAAAATTTCTGACGATTCTCGAAAAACAAATTTCAAAACACCTTAAATAGCAGCTTCAAATGCTTCACGAATATTTTTTGCGCCAATAAGCTCGATGTCCTCATATCTTTTAGAGATCTGTTTCAAACTATGTGTCGGAAGAATGCAGCGACGAAATCCCAGTCGGGATGCCTCAGTAATTCTTGCTTCCACATGATTGACAGAACGAAGTTCACCTGCTAAGCCGATCTCTCCGAACAGAAGAGTATCTTCTTGAATAGGTGTATCTTTTAAGCTGGAGACAAGTGCTGCCGCAACCGCCAGATCAACGGCTGGCTCATCCAGCCGCAGTCCTCCTACGACATTTACATAGGCGTCAAGATTTGAAAAATAATATCCCGCACGCTTTTCCAAAACAGCGAGTAAAAGAGACATTCTGTTATAATCAAACCCTGTGGACATTCGACGGGGATTGCCAAATCCAGATGTAGTAGCAAGCCCCTGAATTTCTGCCAAAAGCGGACGTGTGCCCTCCATAACGCATGTTACGCATGTTCCCGAGACATTTTTGGGACGTCCAGAAAGCAGTGCTTGCGAGGGATTATCTACTTGGTGCAGGCCGTTTTCTCCCATATCAAAGACACCGATCTCATTGGTAGAGCCATATCGGTTCTTAACAGCTCTGAGAATCCGGTGAGACATTTGACGATCTCCCTCAAAATAAAGCACAGCGTCTACGATGTGTTCCAATACCTTTGGACCAGCAATCGCTCCGTCTTTGTTAACGTGGCCGACTAAAACGGTAGGAATATCTAATGATTTTGCTGCACGCATAACAGCGTTTGTACATTCACGAACCTGCGTGACACTTCCCGGAGAAGAAGGAAGATCTGTAAAATTCATTGTTTGAATAGAGTCAATCATTACTAAATCCGGCTTTTCTACACGGATTTGTTCAACCACATATTGAATATCTGTTTCTGTAAGAATATATAAATTCTCGCTGGTTACGCCAAGCCGGGCGGCTCTGAGTTTAATCTGCCTGCTTGACTCTTCTCCGGAAACATATAGAATTTTCAGCGTCTGCCCTAAGAACTGGCAGATTTGCAATAAAATCGTCGATTTTCCAATACCCGGATCGCCACTAATAAGGATCAGTGATCCCTTTACAATTCCGCCTCCCAAAACGCGATCCAGTTCTGTCAAACCCGTATGGTACCGTTCTTCCTCTGCAGAAGAAATTTGGTTGATCGGCAAAACCTTTGCGGAAGAAGAATGAATGCCTTTAGAAGTTACATTTCCTTTCAAAACAGGTTCACGGATTTCCTCTTGCATGGTATTCCATTCTCCACAGCTGGGGCATTTGCCATACCATTTTGCAGATTCATATCCGCATGAGGAACAAACAAAAATATTTTTTGCCTTTTGCGCCATAAACGATCCTCCCTTATCGTATTGCAGCCGATATTTTGAACATATCCCCCACAAAATCTACGTATAGATAAATGGGGTGATTCTTTTGAGTCATAAAACGCAGTTTTTCATTCTCTACACAGTTTTCTTTTCCTTCACCGCCGCATTTGTTTTGCTAAGTGCAAGGGCTTTTTCCCATATTGGAACAATAGCCTCACATCTTACTGGAATGCCGGAAACTGTAATCGTTATAGACGCCGGTCATGGTGGAGAGGATTCCGGAACAGTGAGCGAATCTGGATTATATGAAAAGGACGTAAATCTTGCCATTGCTTGTCATCTAAAGGAGATGCTGGAGCTGTCTGGATATACCACGGTGATGACACGTACGCAGGACATATCTATTAACGATGAAGGACTTTCTACCGTACGTGAAAGAAAAGCCTCCGATTTACACAACCGACTGAAGCTGGTAGAATCGGAGGGAAAAAACTGTATTTTGGTAAGTATCCATCAAAACCATTTCAGCGAAAGCAAGTATTCTGGCGCACAGGTATTTTATTCTCCTAACCATGAAGATAGCCCTAGACTTGCCGAATCGATACGTGCTCGAATCATTGAGTTGCTTCAGCCAGAAAACACGCGAGAATCAAAAGCCGGAGAAAAATCCATCTATTTACTTTGGAATGCGCAAGTTCCCGCCGTTATTGTGGAGTGTGGATTCCTTTCTAACCCTGAAGAATCCGAGAAACTTGCGGATCCTCATTATCAGCAGCAAATGGCCTTTTCTATTTATACCGGATTAACCGATTACCTACAAGAGCAGTCATAATGTCTGTTCTTAAAGCGAAAGCTGAGTAAGAACAGTCCCGTCTAAATCTTTCAGTGTAAATACACCACTTTCATAAGTCATATAGCTTTTGGCGGTGTTCTGCTTTGGTAATGATACAGAACCGGGGTTAAGCAAAATATAATCACCGCGGTTTTCTAAAACAGGAACATGCGTATGTCCATGCAGAAGAATATCTCCTTTTTGAAGCGGAGGAAGATGATCCTCATTAAAAACATGGCCATGCGTAGCGAAGATGGTATGTCCATCTAAAAATAGGAGCATACTGTCAGAAAGAACCGGAAATTCCAGTACCATTTGATCGACTTCCGCTTCGCAATTTCCTCTAACACACAGCAAACTTGTTTTCTGCGCATTTAAAAGCGAGATTACTTCTTTAGGACGGTAGTCCTCTGGAAGATCATTTCTTGGACCATGATAAAGCAGATCTCCCAAAAGCACCAGACGCTCAGCGCCCTCGTTTTTGAATCTTTCAAGCATTTTTTTACAGGAACCTGCGGAACCGTGAATATCAGAAGCTATCATCAATTTCATAAAAATTCTCCTTTATATATGACCGATACTTTAGGACGTATTTACGAATAGGGAGGCTGGTCTAATAAATTTCATGCACTCCTATTAAAAACTTTAGCAGCATCATACACGCTTTGCTGCCTTATTATCCCACAAGGCTGAACGTTGACGCACTTCACGCCCGCTCCTTCTAGTCGCACAGTACTCTGCGGATATTATACCATATATTTGCCTTTCCAACAATTATAAATCATAAGAACTTTTTATATAAAAGAAGCTTCCAAGATTTAGAAGAAATCTTGAAAGCTTTGCTTTATTTATGATACAGTTTTTTGGTTTGATAGGTTGGCTCACATGTTAAATTAACCCCAAGTTTGCGAAATACAGATTCATCTACCTGCGACAAAATTACAGAAGAATGGGCTTCACAACCAGAAAGTTTAGAGAGCTGTTGTAAAGCCTTCTGTGCCATTGGATTAGTAGCAGCACAAATAGAAAGAGCGATCAAAATTTCGTCTGTGTGTAAACGTGGATTATTATTGCCTAAATGTTTGGTTTTAAGCGTTTGAATGGGCTCAATTATGATCGGAGAGATCAAAGGCATCTCATGATCAATTCCGGCAAGCTGTTTGAGAGAATTGAGCAGTACAGCGGCAGATGCCCCCAGAAGGGATGTAGTTTTTCCGGTAATCACTTCACCAGTATGCAGCTGAATAGCAGCTGCTGGCATTCCCGTATCTTCGGCACGATCAAGCGCTGCTTTCACTACCGGCCGATCCGCGACGGTAACACCGGCTTGACTCATCAAAAGTTCTTCTTTATATACAGCAGTATCCTCCACCTTGCCCAATCGAAAATCGCAAAGAGTGTGGTAATAGCGGCGGATGATCTCTTGTTTAGAGGCTTCACAGCAAACTTCATCGTTTATAATACAGTTACCAGCCATATTTACGCCCATATCAGTTGGCGATTTATACGGACTGACTCCTGTAATTTTTTCAAATGTAGCGTTTAATATTGGAAATGCTTCGACATCACGGTTATAATTGATAGCCGTTTTGCCATACGCTTCTAAGTGGAATGGATCGATCATATTCACGTCGTTTAGATCCGCCGTAGCAGCTTCATAAGCAAGATTGACAGGATGTTTTAGAGGAAGATTCCAAATGGGAAACGTTTCAAATTTAGCGTATCCTGCTTTTACGCCTCGTTTATATTCATGATAAAGCTGTGAAAGACAGGTAGCCAATTTTCCGCTGCCGGGTCCCGGCGCCGTAACAACAACAAGGGGACGAGTTGTTTCTATGTAATCATTCTTTCCAAATCCATCATCGCTAACAATATGCTCAATATTAGCAGGATAGCCTTCAATCGGATAGTGCAGATACACCTTCATGCCAAGATTTACAAGCTTTTTATGAAAAGCATCCGCTACACTCTGGCCGGAGTACTGCGCAATTACAACGCCGCTGACATATAATCCGATTCCATGGAACGCATCAATCAACCGCAGCACATCCGCATCATAGGTAATACCAATATCCCCGCGAACCTTACTTTTTTCAATATCGGTAGCATTGATCACAATAACGATCTCAAGATGATCTGCAAGCTGCAACAGCATTTTCATTTTGCTGTCAGGCTGAAATCCCGGCAACACACGGGAGGCATGAAAATCATCGAACAGTTTTCCTCCCATCTCTAAATAGAGCTTATTGTTGAACTGCGCAATCCGTTCAAGAATATGCTGCGATTGCATTTGCAGATATTTTTCGTTATCGAACCCGATTTCTTTCATCTGTCTACCCCCACATAAATAATACCCATCCATCAAAGATTGCAGAAAATAAATTTGCTGCCAGAACTTTTTATTCCAAAACGATATCCCTAAAACGCAGAAAACCTCCCGCCAGAGGATAGGGGGAGTTTTCCAGCAACAGAGGCTACAGCGAAAAAATTCCGCCAAACGCCATTTTTAATCTTGGAACGTTCTTATTATAATGGTTTTTCCTTTAAAATGCAACCGTCAAAATTCACGATATGACGCTTTAGGGTTTGGGAGAGCGGTTTAACTTCCAAATTTAAAGCAAAATCACCTATATTTTTCCAAAATATTGTAAAAACATAATAGATCGAAAAATTTCTTTTACGTAAGACATCCTTCGACACGCTTCTTTGCAAAATAAACTTATAATTTGTCTTGAAAGATTTTATAGTCTTAACGCTCACTGTTTTGTGTTTGGAGACTTATCCAACCATTGGAAGAAAGCAAAGGTGAAATATGAGAGAAAAAGAAATGAAAGAGATCAGCAAAGAATACAGTATTCTATTTAATGGAATAACAGAAACTATTCAAGAATTAGAAAGCACTATAATAGCTTTAAAGAAGCTTCAACAGAGAGCTGAAGACACATACATAGAAGAATGTCAACAAGAAACACGCGTCATACCGCTCTCCACCTCTAAAGGTGCTTAACAAGGGTTCCTAAAAACAGCCCCAGTTTTACCGATCAACATTCGGCAATGACTGGGGCTGTTTTTATTTATTTTTCTTTAAAACTTTAGAAAAGATCCGCCAACTCTTCCTGATCGATCGGAGCAATTTTATTTTTGTTGAGAGCTTCTACTGCTTTATCATTATCAGACACACGGAAAATCATATAAGCGGCATTCTTTTTACGGGCCACAAATACATAAGTATATTCCACATTGATCTGATTTTCACTAAGAACAGCGAGCACTTTTCGCAGACCTCCCGGCTGATCCGGCAATTCTACGGCCAAAACATCTGTAACGGTACAAACATAGTTGGAATCTTTCAAAACGCGGATGGTATCATAAACATCATCCACAATCAAACGCAGGATCCCAAAATCCTCTGTTTCTGCAACAGACAGAGCTCGCATATCGATATGATTTTCCTCTAAAAGTTTTGCAAGCTCCATTAACTTTCCCGGTTTGTTCTCCACAAATACAGAAATCTGCTTGACTGTCATTTCTCTCACTCCCATCCAAAAAATCAATACAGGTTGCGTTTATCGATTATACGTACAGCCTTTCCTTCGCTTCTGGTGATACTCTTAGGCGCAACAAGACGCACCACAGCATAAATACCAAGCATTGCTTTGAGAGCGTCGACTAATTCTTTCTCTCTGACAGAGATCTGAC
>CALWIX010000049.1 GCA_944380825.1 uncultured Clostridia bacterium
GTTCTTCCTCATCAAAATGACCGCTCTGCACTTGAGAAAGCTGGGCGAGAATTTCTTTTTTCGCCGGTTCAATATTCTTGGTCTCTACGCCGCTTTCTACCATCAAAAAGCCTTTGGCTGTGTTGCAGCGGGCAGAACAATAGTAACACAGGCTCAGCTTTTCGCGCACATTTAAAAACAGCTTGGAGTGTGGTGTCCCTCCCCAGAGGGCTGTCATCAATTTAAAAGCAGCCCTTTCGCTCTCCTCAATTTTTCCAGTGCGGAATCCCAACACCAGTTTTGATTGCGCTACTTCCATACGTTCGGTTTCCACACGCGTCTCCTGTCTTGCTTCGGGGCAAATCATGGGGAAATCTTTTATTGGCTGGCGCTCTACTGCACCAAGCTCCTTCTGGAAACGCTGAAGAATGGGCTGGGGATCGCAATTTCCCAGCGCCATAATTTCAATACGGGCACGGCGGATCAAATCCTCCCACACCGGCTTTATCTTCTCTGGCTCAAGGGAAAGCACTGCTTCTAAGCCGCCGTACCGGCTGATACTGTACGGTTCACCTTCACAGAGAAGCTCCTCACAGCGATGTTTCGCATAAAGACGCATATCGTTGAATTCGGAATAGATCGACTCCACTGTTTGACGCTTCTCCTGCACAAAGCCTTCTTGCGGAAACATTCCGTTCTTGTCGAGAAGCGGCTGGAAAAGAACACTGCATAAAAGCTGCGCCAAATCATCAGAAATGCCGCCTTCCACTGTATATTCATCCGCAAGGCCGGAAGCACACACAGTCACGACGTGTGCGTCTCCCAGCTTCTGCACATCTGCACTCAGCGACGCGCCGTATAACTCCGCCAGCCTCTGGCTCATCTTCGTAAAGTTAGGATATTCTCTACTGGCACGTGTGAGCAGAAAAGGCAGCAGTGCCCGCGACGCCGCTTCGTCCTTTCCTTCCATAGGCACAAGAAAATTTACAGAAATACGCATCGTTTTAAAGCGCGCATCCTGAATACTAAAAAAATTCGCACCATCGCATATTCTATATTGCTTGATTTCGATCATTTTTTCATCTCCATGACTCAAGATCTTACAGGCAAAAATCCCATATTTTTACTCACGTAAAACATTATAGCACATTGGCATACATTAGAAAAGAAATTTTATTCTGAATAATTTGTAAACTTCCCAACGGAATTTTCATTCCACCATTTTTTCTGTATTTTTTCCGAAAAGTTTTCAGAATAACCGCCAGAACCTCTATAAATATGCAAAGAGCCGATTTTTTATCCGGAAGGCCGAGATAAAAAATCAGCTGTTTCGCAATAGTAGCGGGATTGTCCCCTATATCTCTTCCTGTTAAACTTGCGCAAGCGCCTGCCGGAGATCCTCAATAATATCGTCCGGATTCTCAATTCCTACGGAAAGGCGAATGAGATCCGGTGTTACACCGGCTTCTTTGAGCTGCTCGTCGTTCATCTGGCGATGGGTGGAGCTGGCTGGATGCAGCACACAAGTGCGCAAATCGGCCACATGCGTTGCGATGGTGGCAAGCTTGAGTCCCGCCATAAACTTCTCTGCCGCTTTGCGGCCGCCCTTCACGCCAAAGGAGACGACACCACAGGTACCGTTGGGCATATACTTCTGCGCCAGCTTGTAATACGGGCTGCTCTCCAAACCCGGATAGTTTACCCAAGCTGTTTTTTCATTATTTTCAAGAAATTGGGCGATCTTCAGGGCGTTGGAGCAGTGGCGTTCCATACGCAGAGCCAATGTTTCGAGGCCAAGATTTAACAGAAACGCATTGTTCGGACTGGCTTGGGCACCCATATCACGCATAAGATGAGTGCGTGCCTTCGTAATATAAGCAGCCTTACCAAACCGCTCAGCATAAACAACACCATGATAGGACTCATCCGGCTCTGTAAACTCTGGGAACTTACCGTTTTTCCAATCAAAGTTTCCGCTGTCAACTACTACGCCTCCCAGCTGTACGGCATGTCCATCCATATATTTGGTGGTGGAGTGGGTCACAATATCGGCTCCAAACTCAAATGGCCGGCAGTTGATGGGGGTCGGGAAGGTGTTGTCTACAATCAGCGGAACGCCATGTTCATGTGCAGCCTTAGCAAACAGCTCTAAATCTGTCACCACCAGCGAGGGATTAGAGAGTGTTTCTACGAAAACACAGCGCGTGTTATCCTGAAATTTTGTCGCAAGCTCTTGTGCTGTGATGCTTGGATCTACAAAGGTAGTTTCGATGCCAAGCTCATGAAGAGTTTTATAAAAAAGATTGAAAGTTCCGCCGTAAATTGCAGTAGAACAGACTACATGCTGCCCTGCGTGGCAAATGTTGATAACGGCCATCATATTGGCTGCTTGACCGGAGGAGGTCAACATGGCGCCTACACCGCCCTCCAGCGCTGCAATTTTCTTTTCCACAGCGTCTAGTGTAGGATTGGCAAGACGGGTATAAAAAAAGCCATCCGCTTCCAGATCGAAGAGCTTACCCATCTCTTCGGAAGTAGCGTATTTAAACGTTGTGCTCTGTACAATAGGCACTACGCGCGGTTCTCCGTTGCCCGGCTCGTACCCGGCATGAATACAGGTTGTGTCGATATGATACATAATCCCAGATCCTTTTCTATTAGATTACAGAGTAACTCTGCGATTTTACCTTTGGAAAAATGAAACGAAAAAGTTCGCCACGGTGTCTGCTGCTGCTACCACTGCCCAAATTAGAAGGAAAAAGAGGATCAATGAGAGAAAACGCCAAAGCTTTCGCTTTTCCTCTGGCATGGGGGTCAATTCTTTCGGCGTGGAAGAAGCGGGAATCAGGTCTCCTAATACGGTATAACAGCGATCGAGTGTTTCGTATGGTACAAAGAGCCGGAACTCCTGCTTCGATAGATTGACCGTACGACTCCGAAAAGGGATCCCTGCTTGGGAAAGAAGTTCTTGTGCACGGGATTCTTTTTCTTTGGAGAGCGTTAGAACATAGATAAAATCCCCTTGCTGCGGCATACGCAGTGCATGGGAACAGACCGGACAGTTCTCCCCTATTTTTCTATCTTCAAAGAGCATTTTGCATTTAGGACAGTACAGCATTGTTTCACTTCCAATCATTCTGGTTAGTATCATAACACAAACGTCTCTTAAAATCCAGAAAATTCTTTTTTCTTTCTAAAATCCTACAAAATATTTTTCGTTCTCTGCTTATGAAAACAAATATAGTCCCCTTTTTATAGAAAAAGCGCGCCGTTAACGGCGCGCAAAGGTTTATTTTTAAAAAATCACAGGTTCTATTTGTTTACCATCAAGTGCAGCTAGACACGTCGGCAACAGCTTGGAAAAATCACATACCAACGAGTTTGGCTTTTTTTCTGGATCGTCTTGGCGCAAGGGCACAAAAAAGATATGCTTTGTATTGAGCAATCGACCAATATTCTGTGCTGATGCGGCTAGGGCGTCATTCGTTGCTACGGCAAGCACAACGGGCGTTCCCACCCTCAGACTCGATTTTACCGCCATTGTTACCGGCGTATCGGTAATTCCACAGGCAAGTTTCGCCAATGTGTTCCCTGTACAGGGAGCTACTATCATCAGATCCACTAATCCTTTAGGACCGATAGGCTCTGTATCTACAATACTTTTGAGAACTTTACGACCACAGATATCCTCAACCTCCCACACAAAATCGCTTGCTCTACCAAACCTCGTATCAGTGGAATAGGCGTTACTGGACATGATGGGAAGGATCCCATATCCAGCATCTGCTATGGCCCTCATTTGATCGATTACCTTTGTAAAAGTACAGAAGGATCCACACATCGCAAATCCAAACACCTTTTTTTCCATACTCTCACGCCTCCTCCATCATATTGTACACGGTCTCTTTAATAATTTCACCGGCTGATTTCGGTGCGACCTTTCCCGGCAGAGAAAGAGCCCGTATCATACGTAAGCCAAGTTTTTCTGCCGCGGCAGCGTCTATCCCACCGGGGAGCGACGCCAGATCAATTAGGATCGTATCAGAAGGCATCCACTCAAGGACACGCTGCGAAAATACTGGTGCTGGGATCGTATTGAATACCAGATCGTATCGCCCGCGGATCTCTTCCGTACGCACCGCGCGGTACCCATACAGCTCGATCCACGCTAAATCCGATGCCTTACGTGCACTGACGGTGACGTCGGCCCCTATTCCGCGCAACATCCAGCTTAGAGCTTTCCCAATTCTTCCAAATCCAGCTACTAGGCATGAACTGCCATGGAGCGTACCTTCATAACTTTCCATAGCAGTTTGGATCGCCCCTTCTGCTGTAGAAATCGCGTTGCACACGGCAAACTCTTCGCGCTCTGAATAATCTCGCGCTTCTATGGCATTCCAAACAGGGCTAGTGGCATAGACGGGTCTAAGTCTGCCGCCAAACACCATTTTATCACGCAATTTTTCCGCAAAAACATCATTTAGCGGAATTTTTTCGCTACTGTAGGGCGCATTGAGAAATCCCTTCGTCGCCATCACCGGCAACGGTAAAATTACTGTTTCACACGGGTCAAAGCCATCCTTCCAATCGGCTAAAACAACGCCGCGAATCTCTTCCGCCAAATCAAAACCATATACATAAACCCGGTAACCGTCTGCGGCAATAGACTCTGCCAGAGCAATCTGGCGTTTATCACCACCTACAATACCAAAACAGTCTTTTTCGTTCATAAGTAAGACCCTCCATCTCAGAAAAAGAAACACCCTAACGGGTATTTTGGATTTTTAGTATTATAGTATGGAAAAAGCCGCTTAGGTGTGCGCAGCCTCCATCGTCTTTACGGCCAGAGCCAAATTGTTTTTTTATAAAAATTTGGAAAAAGTGTTTATTTTAAGCGAAGAAAGCAATATAATAAATACCAGAATCTATCATCTCTACTTGGATGTTGGGGGAATGACATGATGACAAACGATATTCTTGGAAAAGTAAAAAGAATCCACTTTGTGGGTATCGGCGGATCCGGCATGTGCCCGCTCGCCGAAATTTTATATCATAAAGGGTACCAGCTAAGCGGCTCTGATATGAGCGAATCCGATACACTTGAACGTGTGCGTTCGTATGGGATTCCTGTGGCGATGGGACACCGCGCTGAAAATGTTGACGGAGCAGAGCTTGTCGTCTATACCGCCGCCGTCAAACAGGACAACCCCGAGCTTGTGGCTGCGCACCAAAAGGGAATTCCCACTGTGGAACGCTCCGTTATGCTCGGAATGGTGACACGCCGCTATAAGGATTCCGTAGCTGTATCTGGCACACATGGTAAGACCACTACTACCGCTATGATTACACAAATATGTTTGGAGGCAGGATTGGATCCATCCGCTGTCATTGGCGGCAAGCTTCCACTTATCGGCGGAAACGGCCGTGCCGGA
Organism: uncultured Clostridia bacterium; assembly: GCA_944380825.1. GTDB lineage: Bacteria > Bacillota > Clostridia > Oscillospirales > Acutalibacteraceae > Gallacutalibacter. Next base: position 5,412 of record CALWIX010000049.1, read on the forward strand.
AAGTCGGATCTGATTATCTGTGAGGCGTGCGAATATGTAGACACTTTCCTCCAGCTTACTCCTGCTATTTCCATCATTTTAAATATTGACGCAGACCATCTTGACTATTTTAAAACACTCGATAATATCGTTCGATCTTTCCACCAATTTGCTTGCCAGACAACAAGGACACTGATCGTTAATGGTGATGATGCCAATACAAGAAAGGCCGTGGAGGGACTCGAGCACGCTCAAATTCTTACATTCGGTCTTTCTCCCGAAAACGATTACTACGCGCAGCAGATCCACGATGGCGCGCACGTATGGGAAAGCTTTGTTTTAATGAAACATGGTCAGGCACTGGCACAGGTGTCGCTGTCTATTC
>CALWIX010000050.1 GCA_944380825.1 uncultured Clostridia bacterium
TGTCTCTCCCGAAGCGGCTGCCGGCGGCAATATCGCTATGATTGAGGAAGGCGATATGGTTGAGGTGGATATCACAAACCGCCGTCTTAATGTTCTTGTGGACGACGCCGTACTAAACGAGCGCCGCCTCCACTGGAAAGCGCCTGCACAGAACCTGACCGGCTATGCGAAGAGATATGCCCAGCATGTCACCTCCGGTGCGCGCGGTGCTGTGTTTGAAGATTAATCGGTAAAAATTTTATGATTTCGCCCCCGTGCGGCTCGGCCGCCGGGGGTTTTTCTTTTCATTTTTAAAAAAGCAGAAAATTCCGCCTTAGTCCCGAGAGACGCTTTTTATTTCACTAGTTGGAATGCAGTGAAAATCCTTAGTTTTGTAGCAGAAAATTAAAAAAATAGCTGGAATTTTAAAATTAAGTTTGCTATAATGAAATCATCTAGAAAAAGGAAACAGGCAGAAATCTGTAAAATCCTTTTCAAAATCTAAGCAGGACAAGGAGGAGAGGCGTATTGGCCGTACTGCGTCTTGGCTGTATGGTCAAAGGAATGTTGCCGTTGTAAGCTGTGTTTTTACGGGAGGTGCTCAGGTGCAGTTCCCGTGCGTCCGGTTTGCCGCCAAGATTTTAGCGGGAATAAAATTTTGTTCTCGGACGCGAAATGATTTTTGGGAGGAGTTTTTCAACATGAAAGATTCAATTCACAAGTATTTTCAAATCGGTACGATCCAGTGGATGAGCCATCCGTCGTACGATGTGCTCGATTCCATCCGTAAGATCGGCAGCGACGATTTCTTCGATGCGCTGGAGGTCTGCAAATTTAACGACGATGAAACAAGAACGAAAGCCCGTGACATGATGGCCCAAGCCCATCTGCGCGTTTGCTACGGTGCACAGCCACGCCTGCTCGGGCCGAAGCTCAACCCGAACGATATCGACGAGGCTGGCCGCGAGGCGGCAGAAAAGACGCTGCTTGAGGCGGTGGACGAAGCAGAATTCCTCGGTGCCAAGGGAATTGCGTTCCTTGCCGGAAAATGGTCGCCCGAGACGAAAGATCAAGCTTTCGCCCAGCTGCTGAAAACGACCGGAAACGTGTGCGCGTATGCCGCGAAGAAGGGTATGATGGTTGAGCTTGAGGTATTCGATTACGATATGGACAAAGCGGCCCTCATCGGCCCGGCTCCTTATGCGGCCGAGTTTGCCGCCCAGATGCGCATGAAGTACAGCAATTTTGGCCTTCTGGTAGATTTGAGTCATTTCCCGACCACCTATGAAACGTCTCAGTTTGTTATCCGCACACTGCGTCCGTATATTACCCACTTCCACATTGGCAATGCCGTTGTCAAGCCCGGCTGCGAAGCCTATGGCGATCAGCATCCGCGCTTCGGCTTCCCGGAGAGCGCCAACGACACGCCCGAACTGCTCGACTTCTTCCGTGTGCTCAAGCAAGAAGGCTTCTTCTGTGCTGAGAATCCCTATGTGCTGTCGTTTGAAGTGAAGCCGTGGAAGGATGAGGATCCGGAGCTGATCGTTGCCAACACCAAGAGAGTGATTAACCGCGCATGGGCGCTGCTGGAGGATTAAACCGATGAAAATTGTGATTTTAGATGGATATACCGAGAATCCCGGCGATTTAAGCTGGGAAGGCTTCGAGAAGCTGGGGGATCTGACCGTTTACGACAGAACGCCCGCAGAGAAGATTGCAGAGCGCATCGAGGGTGCAGAAGCTGTCATCATCAATAAAACACCTCTTTCTGCCGAGACGATAGCTGGCTGCCCCACCCTTAAATACATCGGCGTTCTTGCCACAGGCTACAATGTAGTAGATGTGCAGGCAGCAAAGGATCGCGGCATCCCGGTGTGCAATATTCCTACCTATGGCACGGCGGCTGTGGGCCAGTTTGCCATTGCCCTTTTGCTGGAGATCTGCCACCACATCGGTGAGCATTCCCAGTCCGTGCATGACGGCGAGTGGGAGAACTGCGTCGATTGGTGTTACTGGAAATACCCGCTTATTGAGCTTGACGGAAAGACGATGGGCATCATCGGTCTGGGCCGCATCGGCCAAGCGACCGCTCGCATTGCGCAGGCGTTGGGCATGAAAATTCTTGCCTATGATCAGTACCAGAACAAAGAGCTGGAGTCTGATACGCTCCACTATACTACCCTGGACGATCTTCTTGTCAACTCCGATGTAATTGCGTTGCATTGCCCGCTGTTTGACTCTACCAAGGGGATTATCAATAAGGACACCATCGCTAAGATGAAGGACGGCGTTATCATCCTGAACAACTCCCGCGGTCCGCTGATTGTGGAGCAGGATCTAGCCGACGCCCTCAACAGCGGCAAAGTGGCCGGAGCCGGTCTGGATGTTGTTTCCACCGAGCCGATTCATGGCGACAACCCGCTTCTCAAGGCGAAAAACTGCATCATCACACCGCATATTTCTTGGGCGCCGAAGGAGTCCCGCCAGCGCCTGATGGATATTGCCGTAGACAATCTGGAGAAGTTCCTCAGTGGCGCTCCTCAAAATGTTGTAAACAAGTAATCGCCTAATATTTTTGGTTTTTACAGTAAAAGCCCTGCTCGGTGAAGGAAGTACATTCCTGTCCGGACAGGGCTTTTGATTACTATAAAAGAGAAAAAGAAAGAATCCGAAAATTCGCAGGCAAAGGACGGCCGGTAAAAAGGGGATTATTCCCACGAAATCTGCCCTTTTCTCCTCCAAACAATAAATAAAAAGCCCATACCATCCGGATAATTTACCGGTTCGGTATGGGCTTTTGCACCAATAGGAAGGAATATATGTACGAGAGATAGAGGGAGAAACCTATTTAATGGGTAAAAAACAGTTAGTCATCCTGCAATGCGTCAAAACCTCTTTCTCCTGTGCGCACCTTCACCACATCTTCCACATCATAGACGAAGATCTTGCCGTCTCCGATATGTCCGGTATACAGTGCCTGCTTTGCCGCAGCAATAACCTGCTCTACCGGCACGGCAGAAACGACAATCTCAAGCTTGATTTTAGGAAGCAAGGTAATATCCAGCGGTGTGCCGCGGTAATATTCCGAGGCGCCCTTTTGATGGCCGCAGCCCATGACGTTCGTCATGGTAATACCTGTCACGCCGATAGCGTTGAGCGATTCTTTCAGCGTATCAAAACGGCTGGGGTTAGCGATGATAACGACTTTATGAATAGATGAAGGATGTTCGCCCGACACGCGCGTAACAGAAACGGCCTTTTCTACAGTTACAGCAGGAACAGAAGCAGGAGTGGGAGTATCCGAACCAACGCCTAACACAGACGGAACAGCCGGCATAAAATCGGCATACGCACTGCTAAGGCCGTGTTCCGGTCTGTCAAGACCCATAATCTCTTCTTCTTTGGAAACGCGCAGGCCGATAGTATGTTTAATGATCTGGAAAACGATGGTAATCGTTACAGACACCCATGCAATTACAGCCAAAACGCCCAGAATCTGAATTCCCAACAGCTGGAATCCGCCGCCATAGAGCAGCCCCTGGTTGGTAACCTCGTTGCCAGAATAGCAGGCGAAAACACCTACAAGAATCGTACCCGTAGCGCCGCACATTCCGTGTACGCCAACGGCGCCGACCGGATCGTCGATCCGAAGCTTCTTATCGATAAACTCGATGCCGAATACGACAACAAAACCTGCAATAATGCCGATTGCAGCGGCGCCCATCGGGCTGACCATATCGCACCCTGCCGTAATGGCGACCAATCCGGCGAGCGAGCCGTTGAGCGTCATAGAAATATCGGGTTTCTTATAGCGTATCCAGGTGATGCACATAACAGTAACGGTAGAAACAGCCGCCGCAAGGTTGGTGGTGACGAAAACTCTAGCAGCTGTCTCGGCGCTACCGTTTGTCAGAGCTACCGTAGAGCAGCCGTTGAATCCAAACCAGCAGAACCACAGGATAAACACACCCAAAGCGCCGAGCGTCAAAGAGTGGCCGGGAATCGCACGGGCTTTGCCGGACTTATCGTACTTGCCGATACGCGGCCCAAGGATTTTTGCGCCGATGAGCGCCGAAACACCCCCGACAAGATGTACCGCAGCGGATCCTGCAAAATCGTGGAAACCCAGCTGCTGCAGCCAGCCTCCGCCCCAAATCCAGTGACCCGAGATAGGATAAATGATAGCGGAAATCACCATGGAATAAATGCAGTAGGCAGAAAACTTCGTGCGTTCCGCCATAGCACCCGAAACGATTGTCGCGGCGGTGGCACAGAACACGGTTTGAAAAATCAGAGTAGCCCAGCTGCCGTTGCCATCTGTAAAAAGATCCAATCCGCCGATAAGCACCCCGGATCCGCCGAACATCAAACCGAATCCAAACAGCCAGAAGATAGGCGTTCCAATGCAAAAATCCATCAGGTTTTTCATAATGATATTGCCGGCGTTCTTCGCGCGGGTAAAACCGGTTTCTACCATCGCAAACCCTGCCTGCATAAAAAATACCAGCGCAGCGCCTAATAATATCCAGCCAGTATCTAATGCGAGGCCCAATTCATTCGTATCCATGTTCATACCTCCAAAGTAAAATGATGCAGCAAATAAAAAAGGCGCTTGCGGGCGATTATCCCCAACAAGCACCTTTGCTTATCCGCTGATGAGCCATCTGCGGCGGAAGAATTTTTCCACCAAACAGAAAAAGCGCTGCAACCAATCTGGTGCAGCGCCTTCGCTTTGAATGCACTCATTATAGGCGTGCAATTTGAATTTGTCAATCCGCTTTTTGGCATTTCCATATATTATATAAAAATTTTTATGTTATATAAAAAAATAGAGATATTTTGCCATAAGCTTCATTCTTCTATTAGAAAAAGAATCAAAAAGCCTGCCCCAAAAGAGATCCAAAGGGTATAAACACAGGAAACTAAAAAATACATTTGCAAATTGTTTCCTCATAAAAAGGAAAAAATGCGGTATAATCAAAATGAATGCTTTAAAATAACAGAAAGTCGCAACAAAATAGCCTTTTTAGATCAAAGAAAAGGATGCCGCGTTTATTCCTTCTGGAGATACGGCAGATACGCTTTAAAAGCGGAAGGCAGCGCGTATTTCTCCCGCAGATCTTGCCGAGGAATCCAAACAAAGGGTCCGGTTTCGTTTTCTGTCTCCACGCGCCACGCCGTCATTTCCCAGCGAACGTGAGAAAAAATATGACGTGATGGCGGCAAAGAAGTGATAATGGCAGCATGAATTCCGAGATTTTCCAAATATTGCCGCGCCTCTCCTTCCAAAAGTGTACCCGGCGCGGCAGGCGGCTCCCACATTCCTGCCAGAAGCCCACGTTCCGGACGTTTTTGAAGAGCCGCTTTTTCGCCGCAGAATAATAGAAATAATGTACGTTTCTCTACACGCACCGGCTTTTTAGGAGATTTTATGGGCAGATGTATCGCTTCTCCGGCGGCATAGCCAAGGCAAAGTTCCCGCAGTGGGCAGCAAAGGCATTTGGGAGCGCCGCCGGGCAGGCAGACCATAGCTCCCAGCTCCATAAGCGATTGATTAAAATCTCCCACACGTTCCGGCAAAATCTCCGTGATCGCCGCCTCTATCTCCCGCTTAACTTTCGTATCTGAAATATCCTCGTGACTGCACAAAAGGCGCGACACAACCCGCAGCACGTTTCCGTCTACAGCGGGACGGCGGATCCCAAAGGCTATTGAAGCGATAGCGCCTGCCGTATAATCACCGATCCCCGGAAGAGATCGCAGATCCTCGAAGGAGGCTGGAATCTCTCCGCCAAACTTCTCCATTACCTCACGAGCACCCTTTTGCAGGTTGCGCACGCGGTTGTAATATCCGAGCCCTTCCCACAGCTTAAGCAGCAGATCCTCCGGTGCCTCAGCCAGTGCTTTTACAGTGGGAAGGGCAGTCAAAAAGCGTTCGTAATACGGCTTGACGGCTTCCACACGCGTTTGCTGGAGCATGATTTCAGAAACCCATACGCGATACGGCGCCGGATTTTCCCGCCAAGGCAGCGTACGCGCTCCCGCATCGTACCAACGCAGCAAAGGCTCGGGAATTTTTTGTAAAAGGTCGGTGTGTTCCATTGTATTTTCCTCCGTTTTCTTTCTGTGATCGTACCGCAGCCGGTGGGAATTATGCAAGCTATTTGGCTGGATTTTCTGTTTTTTATGAATTATCAGTTTTATTTTTAAAAAAATTATTGTATAATAACAAAAAGACGATTTTAAAATGGAGGATGGAGAAAGGAAGGGTTATTATGCTGGAAAAGGTCAACCTTAATAAGAAAATTGATAAGGAAGTTTATAAAAAAGAAATTGTCCATTTGCAGGAGGAGCTCTCCGTCCTACAGCAGAAAGTCAAGGAAGCGAGACTGCCTGTGATCATTCTCTTTGAGGGATGGGGCGCTGCCGGTAAGGGAAGCCTCATCTCCAAGCTAATCCAGAACTTTGACCCCCGCGGGTTTAAGGTATATTCCAATGCGGCGCCGGAGGAATTTGAAAAACGCCGTCCTCTTTTATGGCGTTATTGGCAGGAAATTCCCGAGTATGGCAAAATTTCGGTTCTGGATCGAAGCTGGTATCAGGATGTGTCCATCAGCCGCATAGAAGAAAATCTGAGCAGGGAGGAAGTCCTTCAACGGATTAACAGCATCAAGGTAATGGAACGCCAGCTTACGGACGACGGCTATTTGGTACTCAAATTCTTTTTGCATATCAGTCAGAAAGAGCAGAAAGCGCGCTTCGATAAGCTTGACGAAGAAAAGGATACGGAGTGGCGCGTTACTGAGATTGATCGCCGCCGCAATCGTGAGTATGACAAATATTTTCAGGCTTTCGATGAGATGATCGGCTATACGGATACGCCTAACGCGCCGTGGCATATTCTTCCGTGTCACGATAAATACGCAGCGCGTCTCGATTTATTTCACATTGTGCGCAACGCGATACGCGACGCGCTCATCAAAAAGGAGAAAGAACGTCCCCCTGTGCCGCCGGAAATTATCATGCCCAAAACGTTCAATCTGGTAACAATGCCGCAGCTATCCGACGTTTCGCTGGAGAAGACGATCGAAAAGGAGAAGTATCGAAAGCAGCTTGACCGTCTGCAACAGGAACTATCGGATTTGCATAACCGCATTTACCGTAAGAAAGTACCTGTTATCATCGGGTATGAGGGCTGGGACGCTGCCGGAAAAGGCGGCAATATCAAACGTGTTGCGGCTGCCCTTGACCCGCGTGGGTATGAGGTAGTGCCGATTGCTTCGCCGACAAAAGAGGAACTTGCGCATCAATATTTGTGGCGTTTTTGGAAAAATATACCTAAAACAGGCCATATTACGATTTTTGATCGCACATGGTACGGCCGAGTCATGGTAGAACGTATCGAGGGTTTTTGCTCCGAGGATGATTGGCACAGAGCCTACCGCGAGATCAATGAGTTTGAGCAGGAACTTTACGACTGGGGCGCTGTGGTAATTAAATTCTGGCTGCATATCGACAAGGAGGAGCAGCTCGCACGTTTTAATGATAGGCAGAATACCCCCGAAAAACAATGGAAAATTACGGATGAGGATTGGCGCAACCGTGAAAAATGGCCGCAGTATGAGGAATGTGTCAACGATATGCTGCGCTACACCTCCACAGATTTTGCGCCGTGGCATATTATCGAATCGCAGGATAAGCGCTATGGGCGCATCAAAGCGCTGAAAATCATCATCGATGAAATCAAAAAGCGCCTGTAAGTGAGAGCGCTGTGCGAACGTTGAAAGATCCCATTCCTCGCATGGGCAAAGCCCGCGCTGTGTTCCCTGCCGGGGAAAAGCGTTGCCGGATGTATTGTCACAGACGACGGATGCAGGGATGGTTCTGTTTTTAAAAAGAAAGTAATTCCGTGCAAATCGCGCGGAGTATGGAGGGGCTCCGTCCCCCCAAACCCCCGGGCTTTTGAGAGCGCGTTTTGGGGTTTTGTGGGAAGGAGTCCTTTTTATTGCCTTTTAACCCGCCGCTGTGCCAGAGTTTTCGTACTAAACAGAGGTTGGGCGACGCGATTAGTATGCAGGCTTGTCTTGCCTTGCTTTTTTGGAAAAACATATTTATAATAAGAGGGCATGAAAGCCTGCCGGGATACGGCAGGCGCCGTTTGATAGGAGGAAAGGTATGGACAGCAAAACCTTCTTTGAAAAAATCCGCGGCCAGCGTGCCGCTTTCTGCGGGATAGGCAGAAGCAACCTGCCGCTGATGAAAATTTTTGTAGAAAACGGAGCGTCCGTAACGGCCTGCGATAAGCGTACCCGCGAGCAGCTCGGAGAAACGGCCGCAGAACTTGAGCAAATGGGAATTACCCTAAAGCTGGGAGATTCCTATTTAGAGGATCTCGACGTGGATATGATCTTCCGCACACCGGGAATGAAATTTCATCTTCCCGCATTAGATAAGGCGCGCCAGCGGGGGATCGCAGTTACCTCAGAGATGGAGCTCTTTTTTGACCTATGCCCCTGCCGGATCTACGCCGTTACCGGCAGCGACGGAAAAACAACCACAACTACCATCCTTGCCGAGATGCTGCGCGCCGCTGGAAAAACGGTGCATCTTGGTGGCAATATCGGAAAACCGCTGCTGCCGGAAATTGCTTCGATTAAGCCGGACGACGCGGCCGTTGTCGAACTTTCCAGCTTCCAGCTGATTTCCATGCGCCGCAGCCCGGATGTTGCCGTAGTGACGAATCTAGCTCCGAACCATCTCGATGTTCATAAGGATATGGACGAATATGTCAATGCGAAAAAGAATATCATCCTGCATCAAAACGCCTTTGGGCGCGCTGTGCTCAATCTGGATAATGCCATTTCCGCCTCGTTTGCCGCAGATGTGCGCGGCAGCCTGCGTATGTTCAGCCGCCAGGGGAAAGCTTCCGGCGCGTGGGTGCGCGGCGATGGCTGCATTATGATGGGAGAAAATCCCGAGCCTTTGTTAAACACCGCGGAGATTCGCATCCCCGGCCAGCACAATGTCGAAAATTACCTAGCCGCTATTTCGGCTTTATACGGAGAAATTCCGGTAGAGGTGATGCGCAAGGTGGCGCGGGAGTTCCCCGGCGTGCCGCACCGCGCCGAATTTGTCCGCGAGCTGGACGGCGTAAAATATTACAACGATTCCTTCGGCACCAGTCCCAGCCGTACCATCCGCGGCACCTTGTCGCTCTATCCGCAGAAAATCGTCCTGATTGCGGGCGGCTATGACAAAAAGATCCCGTTTGATACACTGGGCCCGGCCATTGTTGAAAAAGTGAAAACGGTCGTGCTTATGGGAGCGACGGCGCAGAAGATTGAAGACAGCATCAAATCTTCACCCGGCTATAAGACGGGATGTCCGGAAATTCTCCATGCCGCCTCGATGGAACAGGCCGTGGCCCTAGCGCGTAGCCATGCTCTGGCCGGAGACATCGTCTCCCTTTCACCGGCATGTGCCAGTTTCGATCTATATCCCGATTTCGAAGCCCGCGGCAACCATTTTAAAGAGATCGTCCATTCCCTATAACGCCAAAGAAGGAGGCAGCCATGGAAAAACTCAAAGAGATGCTGTTTGCCCTTTGCCGGGCACAGGGCGCCCCGGGTGCGGAAACGGAAGCGGCCGTGTGCGCAAAATCGTATCTGGAGCCGGTTTCGCGGGTGGAGATCGATGCGATGGGCAATGTGATCGCCCGTTTGGGAAAGCTGGGCGCGCCGAAACGGATTTTGCTCAACGCACATATGGATCAAGTGAGTATGATGGTGACACAGGTAGATGAGGACGGGTTTGTGCATATAGCTCCCTGCGGCGGTGTGGACCGCCGGGTTCTGCCCGGCACGCCGGTGACGGTACTAGGACGCGAGCCGCTTGTCGGAATCGTTTGCGGGGAATTTCGCGGCGCGGAGAAGATTCCACCTCTGGAAGAGATGAGGGTGGATATAGGCCTTTCGCGGGAAGAAGCGGAAAAGCTCGTCGCACCCGGCGATAGGATTGTGTACAGCGGAGCGCCTCAGTCGCTTTTGGGCAGCCTTGTAACGTCTCCGTCTCTCGATGACAGGGCCGGTTGTGCCGCCGTAATCCGTGCAGCCCAGCTTCTTTCCCAAGAGGATTTAGCGTGGGAGGCCATTGTCCTGCTTTCCTCGCAGGAGGAGACGGGCGGCCCCGGCGCGGGGTGCGCCGCCTATGCGGTCGATCCCATGCAGGCTATCTGTGTGGATGTGAGTTTTGCCTTCCAGCCCGGTTTGGAAAAGGGCCGGTACGCAAAGCTCGGCGGCGGACCGATGATAGGCGTAGCTCCTGTGCTTTCGCAGGAGATGATCGCCGCGTTTAAACGCCTTGCAAAAGAGGAAAGCATCCCTTATCAGATCGAGGCCATGGGAGGTGCGACCGGTACGGATATTGACCACATCTGCGCTGTGCGCTCTGGCGTAGCCTGCGGTATGCTCTCTCTTCCACAGAGAAATATGCACACGCCTGCCGAAATGGTAGATCTGCGGGATTTGGAATGGACGGCACGTCTGATCGCCGCTTATGTAAGGGGGCTCTGCTGATGGATTGGAACCTCTTGCGTACCTTATGCGCTGTTTCTGGTGCATCGGGAGAAGAGGGCAGCGTGCGTGAGATCCTTCGTGAAAAGCTTCGCGGCGGCAACATCGCTGTTCGAGAAGATGCGCTGGGCAATCTGCTTGTGGAAAAGAAGGGGAAAGCACCGGCGCGTACAAGATTGCTGCTGGCAGCGCATATGGACGCTCCCGGCCTGATGGTCACGCAAATTACGGAGGACGGATTTCTGAAAGTGGAAAGCGTTGGCCGGTTGTATGAAGAATCCTTATGCGGATGTACCGTAAAAATCGACGGCATTTCGGGAGTAATCGGTGAGAAACCCGTGCATCTGATGGATGCCGCCGAGCGCGCTAAGCCCGTACCGCTCGATCAGCTGACGATCGATATAGGAGCTTCGTCGAAAGAAGAAGCAGAGAAATATGTCTCCGTAGGAAAAATAGTTTCGCTCGATTCCTCTTTTACAGTTCAGCATAATATGGTGTGTGGCCGCGCGTTAGAGAGCCGCGCCGCGTGCGCCATACTTTTGGAGTATTTGCTCTCCGATCTGCCTTATGATGTGACGGCCGCCTTCTGCGCATTGGGCCACACAGGCTTTTTAGGCGCCAAAACGGCGGCTTACACCCTCAGGCCGCAGGCTGTTTTGTCCCTCTCCGCACTGGAAAGCGACACGAAGGAAAACGCCTGCAAACTGGGAAAAGGACCAGCTGTTCTTTTGATGGATAAAGGTGCAATCTACGATCGTGTATATCTTTCGTGGGCGCTCGATCAAGCGAAACGACTGGAAATCCCCGTGCAGACCGTTCGTCCCCAGACGGCCCAAACCGACGCATCCCAGGCGCACAGCGCTCTTGCGGGCTGCCGGGCGGCGGCTATAGGCATTCCGTGCCGGTATATAGGCGGTCCTGCCGAGATGATGACACACAGTGATGTGGAATATGCCGGAAAGCTTTTGGCTGCTGTGGCAGAACAAATTGCCGGTGCATCCGCTGTATGATACACGCGATAGACAGCGGGAACCTGCCCCGCCTGCGGCAGTTTTGCGGCAAAGTAAGAGGGCCTTTTGCCTGTCGAATTCAGGCGCTGGCTGACGGCTACGGCACAGGGTTTGCATTTGCACGCTTTTGGATACAACAGACGCGGCAAGGCAGTGTCTGCGCAGCGATCTCGGCGCTTGACAATGCGTTCACACTCTGTGCCCTGCCCGAAAGCGATTGGGACGAGCTTTCATCGTTTTGGCGGCTAAGCGGCGGCTCTTCCCTAATGGCGGAGAAACAGACGCTCGCAAGACTCGATCTTCCCTTGCCGGAAGAGGTGCTTCTTAGATGGAACGGACCCATTCCATCCAGCCTCCCTAAAGGATATGAGATCTCCCAGACCCCATCCTTGATGCAGCTGCATTCGCTGCTTGTATTATGCGAAGGTCCCGGGTTTCATGTGCCGCCCCTTGAGACATTTTATCCGGATCTATCTCATCGAATCCGTCACAAAACGGCGCGAGCTCTTGGAGTTTTAAATCCGGATGGCTCTTTGGCTGCTTGCGCAGTGGCCTGTGCGCAGACACAGTGGGCGGCTGTCATTTCGGCGGTTGCCTCTCATCCGCAAAGCCGTGGCCTAGGATTAGCCTGTGCCGCTGTTTCGTCTCTGACAAATAGTCTTCCTCACCCTGTTTATGTGACCTGTTTGCCGGCGCTCGTTCCTTTTTACAAACGTCTGGGCGCAGAAGTTGTTTCACCGTGATCCAAGCTTTTGTGGAAATACCGATAGGGAAAATGGTTTTATAAAAAGAGGATCCGAGTGGGATCGCTGCCTCTTTATCCAGTGCAGAAGATAGGAAAGTATAGTTGTGAAAAACTTGAGAGAAAAGTCTGAAAGCAGGTAGGATAATAGGGCTTTATCGGAAGTTCATAATAACGAAAGGAAAAGAAAATGACAATTTATCCTTATTTCAACATTGATAAAAAGATCCAAAAAGCCGCTGAGGAAGCATCCGAAAAACTCGGCGGGATTTTTCAAAAAATCGATGAAACCACCAATTACAACCAGCAGAAAATGTTGGCGGCGTTTAGCAGCGCAGGCGTAAGCGAGAGCCATTTTGTGGCCACCACGGGTTACGGTTACGGCGACCGCGGCCGCGACGCGCTGGATCGCGTGTTTGCTTATGCGTTGGGCGCAGAGGATGCCCTTGTGCGCTATAATTTTGTCAGCGGCACCCATGCGCTGACAGTGGCGCTTTTTGGGGTGTTGCGTCCGGGCGACGTGATGCTCAGCGTTACAGGAATGCCCTATGATACGCTGCGCGGCGTAATTGGCCTAACGGGGGACGGCAATGGATCTCTCAAAGAATTTGGAATTCATTATGAGCAGATCGATCTCAAAAACGACGGCACACCCGACTATGAAGAAATGGAGCGGCAGATCACTCCCTCCGTCAAAATGGTATATATCCAGAGATCCCGCGGATACAGCCTGCGCCCGTCGCTGTTTGTAGAAGATATCGCTAAAATCGCGGAAATTGCGAAGCGGAAGGCTCCCGGCTGCATTGTTATGGTAGATAACTGCTATGGAGAGTTTGTTCAGACGATCGAGCCCACACAGTGCGGTGCAGATCTGATGGCAGGCTCCCTTATCAAAAATCCGGGTGGCGGCATCGCCCCTACAGGCGGTTACATAGCGGGACGAAAAGATCTGGTAGAGAGCTGTTCTTATCGCTTAACAACTCCGGGAACGGGAAAAGAAATCGGCTGTACGCTTGGCAACAACCGCGAGTTATTCATGGGTGCATTCCACGCGCCGCACGTCACGGGAGAAGCGCTGAAAACAGCAGCCTTTACGGCAGCATTGTTCCAAAGCTTCGGTTACGATGTTACCCCACGTTGGGACGAGCCCCGCGCCGATATTATCCAAGCGGTCAAACTCCGCCGCAAAGAAGCGCTCATTGCTTTTTGCCAAGGCGTTCAAAAGGGTGCGCCGGTGGATTCCTTCGTCGTTCCGGAGCCGTGGTATATGCCCGGGTATGATTGTCAAGTGATTATGGCGGCTGGAGCGTTTACCCTTGGCGCAAGCATCGAACTTTCGGCAGATGCCCCGCTGCGCGAGCCTTTCGCGGCGTGGATGCAGGGTGGACTAAACTTTCACAGCGGTCGTCTCGGCGCAATGCTGGCGGCGCAATCTATGCTCGAGGGCGGTATTCTCGATATATAAACTAAAGTCAAATCCGTTGACTTTTCCGAAAGAGTATGTTACACTTACCGTTAGGAATTTTTCCAAATCGAAAAACGGTAAAAGTTTTGATCAAGCTTTTTCAAAAGCTTGCAGGGGCATGGGGGCGGTGCCCCCATAAGAAAGAAAAAAAGCCGTGAAGCGGTTTGAAAAGAAATGAGCAGAGAGGGAGCCTTGCTCCCCAATCTGTGATCCCCTTTGCTTTTTGGCAGTCTCAGGCAGCAGAGTCTCTGCCGCCTGATATATGCGCCTGTGGTGAAATTGGCATACACGATGGATTTAGGTTCCATTCCGGCGACGGGTAGGGGTTCGAGTCCCCTCAGGCGCACCACCAGACTGAGTCTGGACGCACTCCGCGTTCTAGGCTCATTTTTTTATTTTATCTTGCCGCCCGCGTTTAAGGCGGACATCTATTGCACGGCAGTCAGAAAATAGACTGAGTCTGGACGCACTTTGCATTCGGGACTCAGTTTTTTTATGTTTCTTGCCATTTGGTTTTGAATCAGGGAGAAATTCACCTTTTGTATTTATTATCTTCTTATAGATATACTATAGACCCAAAGAAGCGGTATGTTGTCCCTTGAGACAACATACCGCCAAGTACTCTGTTTAGAGATTTCAAAAATTTCCCTTTGTCGCATAACAAGATGGATTGACAGTTGATGAAGCGCCATATCGATTTGCGTGTCCATGTCCAGATTCGCTTCCTGTTGTATAGCCGTCGGAGCCGTTCTGATTTTCCAAATTGGGATCAGCGGTATTATCAGGTGAAAGTGCGTTGATGAGATCTTGTATTTCGCGCATAGTCATTTGCTGTACTTCTTTAGGTGTAATGGAGGGATCCAAAGCCTGTAATTCTAAATAGGCCCTATATTTTCCATACGATAATCCCATTTCGTGAGCTTTGCTCACCTGCTGCGTATCCGCATGGTAACAATAGGTATTTGTCTCTCCGGCTGTACAGGATTCTAACTTCGACAGCATTCTAGCCGATTGCGCATTATCCGGACCGATCACCCCGATCGACAACACCCCGTTGCTGGACAGCAGAGAGCTTACCATTTGACTTGACAGAATTTGGCTGACCGCTTCGGTGTAATCCAAATATTTTATGTCTAGAGAATCTGCCAATTCTTCCCCATCACTAGTATAACCGGTGACAGAAATCACCTTGTCGAAACGATTTATACCCAATTCTATGGATGGATTAATGTCAATGCTAATTGCCACAGCAGGTGTAAAATAAAACCATGCTCCCCCAAATACAACAAATAAAAAACATGCCAAAACGGGAATCAGATACCGGGAATAAGAAGTTTTTCTGTGGGTATATGCCTTTATTTTTTCTTCTATAAATGTTTTGGTGTCATTTTTTAATGCTTCTTCCGCCCGTACTTGCTCCAAAGCCTTTTTGATCCGATCATGCATATCCGTCACCTCCCAGCTTTTCTCGCAGAAGTCTTTTGGAACGAGTTAGGAGCGTGTAGATTGTATTCACATTTTTTCCCAAAATCTTTCCTATCTGCGGGGCGGTATAATCCTCGTAATAATGTAGATACACAACGTCCTTATATTTTGCAGGCAAGGATAATACTGCCTGCAAAACTTCCCGGTCATCTGGCGGCATCTGTACCGGTTGTTCCATAATTTCGTCTAAAGAGACTGTCCGGCTGTGAAAAAAGTTTTTGAGCAGATCCTTGCAGGCATTTATGGTCGCACGGATAAGCCATGCCTTTTCGTGCTCTTTATTTTCAAAGGAAACAGAACTAAGGGCATACTTCAAAAACACAGTTTGAAATATGTCCTCGGTATCGTCATAATTCTTAAGATGAATCATACACAGCCGCCGAATCATATCAGAGTACTGTTCGATGGCCCGATTGATTTCCTGTTCGCTCCGCATGGCATCGTTGTCCTATTATCCTATGAGATGATTTCCTTGAAAACCGTGTCCGTGTCCCGTTCTATAGCCGCGTGCGTTGTCACAAATTCCGTCGCTGTCAGCATCCACAAAAGAATATCCGTCTCTGATAGCCAAAGTGCCGCAGTAATCACACAGACCATCCTGATTTGCATCCACATAATGACACAGAGTCCCGGAAAAATCACATACGCCGTCTCCATCTGTATCGGTATAATTGCGGCCCGCTCCCCGGCCGATAGCAAACGTGGTGGATGTTCCGATGGATACTACCATGATGGTTGCCAATGCTACTATAAGTATTTTTTTCATAAAGGTACCTCCGCAGTGTTAGTATTTAGGATAGTCGTTTCCGACTTTACTTTTTATACGATTGACAACCAGCAATCCATTCATATCACGAAAAATTTTTGTCTTATAGTATAAATTCATTTCTTGTTTCTGTCAACTGCGGTGTACAAGTAGGTACCTTTTTCGATGCGATGCAGATTGTAACCTGCACAAAAGACACAGATTTAAGAAAATTTTGTGCGGCAGAATAATTCTGACAGCCGTGTGAACAATAGGAAAAAGGAGGATTGACGAAATGACACGCAGCAGAAGAATCCAAATTATTACCTTAGCGGCGGCAGCCATAGCCGTTCTTGGAGGGACGACGGCAAGCGGATATGCGCTTGCTGGGAAATATCGTGAAGATCTGGAATATACCTACCGTCGGGCCCTGAGCGATCTGGGAGACTGTGTTTCTAGTATGGAAACAATGCTGCAGAAAGCGGAATATGCCGCCACCCCGAAACAGATTAACGGGATTTCCGCGAGACTGCTGCAAACCGCAACCGGTGCAAAAGCATCTATCGCTGCACTTCCGCTTGACAGTGCTCAACTAAGCAATATTAGCCGTTTTATCGCGCAGGTGGGAGATTTCTCCTTTGCCCTGTCGTCAAAAGTAAATTCTGGAGGAAGCGTTAGCGATGAGGATTATGAAACACTTTCCTCTATGCGGGAATATGCAGGCATTTTCTGTGAGGAACTAGAAATTGTACAAGCAGCCTTTGAGGATGGCTCCCAAACAATCGGTCAAGCGGAAGTGTTTTTAGATAATCTAGATCACGAAGCTATGCCGGTGTTTGGCGATCATTTTGAAGAAGCCGCCGAATCTTTTAAAGACTATCCTACACTGATATACGATGGGCCGTTTTCCGATCATATCGGTCAAGCCACTCCCAAATTTTTGGAAGGAAAAGGGGAAATTTTACAAGGGAATGCAGAAAACTGCGCAGCAGAATTTTGGGGTGTTTCTCAAAACGAGATCGAGCATGTAAATGATACGCAAGGCGGTTTGCCTACGTATAATTTTATGTGCGGCGATTCCCGCCTGAGCGTAACGAAATCAGGAGGTTATATCGCATCGCTTATCAATCCGCGTGAAATCGGCAAAGAGCAGCTCGATTACGAAACCGCACTCGCGAAAGCAAAAGAATTTTTTGAGCGCCGCGGTATTACGGATCTGCAGGAAAGCTACTACGTCATAAACGACGGAAAATGCACCATCAACTTTGCGGCCGTGCAAGAGGGTGTTCTATTATATCCGGATCTTGTCAAAGTGTCGGTAGCGCTCGATAATGGAGAAATTGTAGAATACAATTCTTCCGGTTATCTGATGAACCACACAACGCGTGATGTTGCGGCACAAATGACAGAGCAGCAGGCGCGTCAAAGCGTCAGCCCACGTCTGACAGCCCAGGAAGGAAAACTGTGCGTTATTCCGACTGCTGGGAAGAATGAGATTCTTTGTTACGAGTTTCTATGTACCGCACAGGATGGCCAACAAGTGCTTGTTTATGTCAACGCGTCAACCGGAAGCGAAGAGCAAATCCTTTTGCTGATGGAGTCAGATGAAGGGGTGCTGACGCGTTGAACTTGATATGCAATATTGTGAAAGCAGGATGTTTAGACACGGCAGAAGCGTCCAGCTTTTAGTAAGATAAAAAGAAGCCGAGGAGAAATCCTCGGCTTCTGTAAGAATAGCGTGAAACAAAAAGGATAAGAGATAAAAAATTATTATTTAGAAAGTGACGTCTTCGCCGTAGTAGGAACAAGTAAGAACACGAAGCATCTCATCTTTATCAGTAGCTCTGGGGTTAGAAGCAGTGCAGGGATCAAGCACCGCGTTTTCGGCGATAAATTCGCAATTTGCCTTAAAGTCGGATTTGCTCACGCCATTTTCTTTATATGTCTGGGCAATACCAAGTTTTTTGTTCAGATCGCGTACAGCGTCGACCAGCGAATTGACAAGCTGTTTGTCCGTTGCGCCCGGAAGCCCCACGAATCTCGCGATCTGGGCGTAACGCTCCATGCATACGCGGGAGTTATACTGGATGACATTGGGCAGCAAAATCGCGTTGCAGCATCCGTGAGGAATTTTGAACACGGCACCGGTCTTATGCGCAAGGCTGTGGGCAATGCCCAAAAGTGCGTTGGAGAATGCCATACCGGCGAGGCACTGAGCAATATGTATCTTGCCGCGAGCTTCCGAGTCACCGTTGTAAGAGTCTACCAGAGAGTCAAAAATATCCGAGATGGCCTTGAGTGCCAACGGATCGGAGAACTCGGAACGGGCCGTAGCCACATATGCTTCTATGGCATGCGTCAAAGCGTCCATGCCTGTGTGCGCGGTAAGCTTTTTAGGCATCGTCAATGGAATTTCGGTATCAAGAATCGCAATGTCAGGGGTGATCTCAAAATCGGCGAGCGGATATTTGATTCCCGTAGAGTAATCGGTGATGACCGAGAACGCCGTAACCTCCGAAGCGGTGCCGGAAGTAGACGGGATCGCGACAAAAATAGCTTTTTGGCGAAGCTTTGGCATCGTAAAGGGCGTTTTAATGTCCTCAAAAGTTTTGTCCGGATACTCGTAGAAGATCCACATAGCCTTGGCTGCATCCATAGGAGAGCCGCCGCCGATAGCAACGATTACGTCCGGTTCAAATTCACGCATCGCCTTCGCTCCGTCGTAGACACGCTCAATGGAAGGATCAGGCTCTACACCTTCGTAAATGCGCGTCTCAAGCCCCGTTTCTTTCAAAATATTTACAAGTTTATCGAGGAAACCGGTGCGTTTCATAGAGCTGCCGCCTGTTACGATAAAAGCCTTTTTATAACCCTTCAGGCATTTCAATTCTGCCATAGCGTTCGGCCCAAAATACAGATCTCTTGGTAAAGTAAAACGTGCCATGATAGTCGTTCCTCCTAAATTATATAGTTTGATTTTGTTAAAAAATTAACGAAGTGCTTTTGAAAAATATCCTTCTCTTTTTTAGCCGAGAAGGATTTTCAAAGAACAACTTGGTTAACTGTTTAAATAACACAAAAATAGTATAGCGCTAGTTTCCAAAAATCACAAGAGAAAATAGAAAAATTTACAAAATGTTCCAAAGTTCGTCATGGATCATATCAAATGACTTACTCTGCCATACCTGATTCGAAAATTTTCAAAACATCGGCGGGGGTGCTGGCGATGAGATCCGCACCGCTCGATTCCAGTTCCTCGCGTGTGCGGAATCCCCAAAGCACGCCGATAGTTTTCATTCCGGCGGCGCGGCCTGTTTTCATATCCACATCCGTGTCACCCAGATACAGGCAGCAGGCAGGTTCTACCCCGAGCAGCGAAGCAATTCGGAGTGCCCCCGCTGGTGAAGGCTTACGAGGGATCTCCGGCGTCTGGCCGCAGACGATCTCAAACACCCCGGGAAAGAGCTTGTCCGCCACGGCATTAGCCATATCGTCCGGCTTGTTAGAGAGCACAGCCAGCGCCACGCCGCGGCGGTGAAGTTCGGTGAGAAGCTCCTTCATACCACTGTATTGTTCCACGGCGCGCAGGGGATCGCTGGCATAGCAAGCGTCGTAAATGGTGCGCAACCGGCGCACGTCTTCCTCGGTAAACCCGGGTTTTACCGTGCGCAGCATCCTACGCATGAGCTGGTCTGCGCCGTTGCCAACAAGATAACGGTACGTTTCCAAATCAATTTTGGGGCAATTATACTTTGTAAGCGCTTCGTTGCCAAACCCCGCAATCGAAGCGAGTGTATTCACAATCGTGCCGTCCATATCAAAAATACAAGCTTTAAACATTCGTCCATCCTCTTTCCTATTTACGGCTGAAACCGATCTCTTTGGAAAAGAAACCGGGAAATTCTGAAAGAATTATAGCACAACAAGAAAGGATTTTTCAAATTCTATCCAGAAATCTTTACAAGGCCGTTGCAAGCTGTTACAATAGATAGGCAAAAATATTTTATAAGAAAAAGCTCCCGGCATTGCTGCGAGAGTAAAAGAATCGTCGCTGCGGATGCTGTGGGAAGCATAGTACAAAGGAGAACTTAGCAACTATGGATTACGCAAAAATCGCGCTGGAAAAGCATCGCGAATGGAAGGGTAAACTGCGCATTGAGCCTGTCTGCCCGTTGGAAACAAAAGGAGATTTGTCTGTTGCCTATACGCCGGGTGTTGCCGCACCGTGTATGGAAATCAATAAGGATGTAAACAAGTCTTATGAATATACAGGACGAGGAAATTTGGTAGCTGTCATCACAGACGGCACCGCTGTGCTCGGCCTTGGTGATATAGGACCCGAAGCAGGTATGCCGGTGATGGAGGGCAAGTGTGCCCTTTTTAAGAGCTTTGCGAACATCAACGCGTTCCCGCTGTGCATCCGCTCGAAAGATACTGACGAGATCGTGCGCGCCATTGAACTGATCGCCGGTTCTTTTGGCGGAATCAATCTGGAGGATATCTCCGCGCCGCGCTGCTTTGAAATTGAAAGCCGCCTGCGCAAATCTCTGGACATTCCTGTGTTCCACGATGATCAGCATGGTACGGCCGTCGTCTCCGCTGCAGGTATTATTAACGCTCTGCGTGTAGTAGATAAAAAAGCGGAAGATTGTAAAGCGGTTGTCAACGGTGCAGGCGCTGCAGGCATATCGTGTGCGCGGCTGCTGTTGGCGCTGGGAATGAAGAACATCATTGTTTGTGACAGAAACGGCGCTATTGTGGATGGGGCGCAGGGCCTTACCGAAGCGAAGCAGTCGATTGCTTCTGTCACCAATCCAAACCACGAGTCGGGCAAGTTGGCCGATGTTATTCGCGGCGCTGATCTTTTCCTTGGGGTATCGGCGCCGGGTGTGCTGACAAAAGAGATGGTCAGCACGATGGCAAAAGATGCTATCGTTTTTGCATGCGCTAATCCGACTCCGGAAATTTTCCCGGACGACGCAAAGGCCGGCGGTGCAAAGGTTATAGGAACGGGCCGTTCTGACTATCCGAACCAGATAAACAATGTTCTGGCCTTCCCGGGTATTTTCCGGGGAGCTCTCGATGTGCGCGCTAGTGACATCAACGAAGAAATGCTGATTGCGGCCGCTTATGCGATTGCAAGTGTGGTAAAGCCGGAAGAGCTGGGTCCGGATATGGTTATCCCGTCGCCGTTTAATAAGGAAACGGCGCGCGCAGTGGCGAAGGCCGTAGCCGAGGCTGCAAGAAAAACCGGCGTAGCCCGCATTTAAAACAAAAGTTACGCTATCCGGCCGGAGTCGAGTCGGCCGTAGGCGGGGGAAAAGGAGAACTGATCAATGAGCAAAAACGCAAAAGCTGCGGGGGCGGCTGCCGGAGAAGAGCAGCGCCCGCGTCTGTACCAGAGCATCATCGGTGGGTGCAGCCTAGCCGTCGACGAACTGACCGAGGAAGATGCGCATCAAGTGTGCCAGTGGAAATACGAGGGGGATTATGCTATTTATAACCTCTCGAATTGGCAGACGGCGAGGTTTTTGCGCCACGGTATCACCGACGAGCGCCGCCGGAAGAAAGAATTTCGCGCAATTTACGATGAAGAGCAGCAGCGCCTGATTGGCTATTTCCGTTTGTTCCGAATAGAGCCGGATTCCGTTACGCTGACGCTCGGTTTGGATCCCGCCTGCTGCGGCTGTGGATATGGCTACAAGGCGATGGATCTGATCCGGCAGTATGCGTCGAAAGAATACCCCGGCAAAAAGCTGGTGCTCACGGTGCATGGGTTTAACCGGCGGGCGATCAGATGCTTTACGAAAGCGGGATTTGAAACGAAAGAGCGTTCTTTGCGGGAGACACCCTCCGGCGCAATGGAGATTTTCTTGACAATGGAATGTGAAGCGCAGTCTGCCGAAGAATTTCTGGGGATCTGCGATGCTGTTCCGGAACCGGAAGCAAAGGGCGGCTCTAAACGCAGAAAAAAATAATTAGAACTCGACGCCTTTTCTTGCCGGCACCCCATAGTCGTAGGGGTGCCGGATTTTTTTCATCTCTGTGACGTAATCAGCTGCTTCTATGGCGGCAGGAAAGGCGCTGCGTCCTGTAAGGACCAGTTCGACATCATGGGGTTTGTTTGCCATTAGCTGTAAAACCTCCTGCTGCCCAAGCATTCCAGCCGAAACCGCGGGGAAGATTTCGTCGAGCACTACGCATCCAAAAGACGCAATTTCGTTTTGTACAAACTGCAGTAGCGCCGCACATCTTTGCCGGCAATCCTGCTTTTCTTGTTCATTCATACGAAAGGTGAATTTTATGTGGCTCGGGCACGCAGCTAGTTCTACGCCTTCCAACTGTTCCAGAACGCGTCGCTCACAGGAAGCATCCGATTTTAGAAATTGTACGAATAAAACTTTTTTTCCTGCACCGCACGCTCGTACAGCAAGCCCCACAGCGGCTGTTGTTTTTCCCTTTCCGTCACCGCAATAGACATGGATAAGTCCTGCCATAGGAAGAAAATCCATCCTTTCCATATTTTTTAAGCTTTTTCTTTATTGTACTGTGAAAAAAAGCGATTGTAAACAAATTGATTCTTTGTTATAATAAAAAATATTGAAATAAAGGTATGGGGAATGGTAGCGTATAAAGAGAAAATTTTTTACCACATATCTGACAGCAATGCTGCTCCTGTTGTTTTTTAGCATACCAATGTCAGTCCGTGCGGTGTCTGGAGAGAATGGCTCTAAGGAAAACCCATACCGGATCTCCAGTCAGAAGGATCTTCAGGAAATGCTTGATAATATGAGTAAAGCATTGATTGACAGTGAAAGTCTGGATGGCTATTATCTTATATCTAAATGAATGATCCAATGTGGGATGATGAATTCTTTCTGCATAGTGATGGGATTTTTATATCATAAGGGAGATTTTTTCTATGAAAAAACAAATGAATACGATGCAGCTTGCCGTTACAGGATTGATGGCGGCACTTGTTTTTGTAGGATCTATGGTATCCATTCCGATTCCGCTGCCTGCGGGTCCGGCAACACGAATCCATCTGGGAAATATTTTTTGTCTGTTGTCAGGTTTTGTGCTCGGACCGGTATTCGGCGGATTGTCGGCGGGAATCGGATCCTTTTTCTTCGACCTTCTCAATCCGCAGTATATTGCCGATTCTCCGTTCACGTTCTGCTTTAAGTTTTTGATGGGCTTTTTGTGCGGCAAACTTGCGCGGCTGCATGGCCGGAGCGCGGAAAATATGAAGCTGAATTTTTTGGCGGCAGCAGGCGGCCAGCTAACATATATTGTGCTGTATGCCGGCAAGGGTTTTATTGAAAACCTGCTTATGCGTATGGAGCTCATCCCCGCACTGGGAATTTTGGGCACAAAAATTGCGGCTTCCATGACAAACGGACTGATTGCCGTAGTACTTTCAGTGCCGCTGTATTTTGTAATCCGCCGCGCATTGCAAAACAGCCGTTTGCTCAATAAGATGAATTTATAACAGCAGAAAGAGAAATTTATCTGTTTTCGACACCATCAGGCGCGCTTATAGCGCGCCTTTTTTATTGAATAAGCGTGTGTGGTAAAAAAATAGAAGTGTATGGGGATGCGGTGCTTGAAAATTAGGCTAAGATGTTATACAATAAACGCAGATAGTTTAACTCTTAACAATCCGCAGCCTTGGAAATATAAAATAAAAGGAGTGCAAAAGACATGAATTATCTGAACAAAAAGAGCGTCGAGGATATCGACGTAACCGGAAAAAGAGTTTTGGTACGCTGTGATTTCAACGTGCCGTTTGATGCCCAGGGGAACATCTCCGATCCGAAGCGTATCAATGAAGCTCTCAAAACGATTAAATATCTTATCGATCATAAGGCAAAGGTTATCCTTTGCTCCCACCTTGGCCGTCCGAAGGGCGAATTCAATATGAAATATTCGCTCGCACCCGTAGCGGCTTATCTGTCTAAAGCGCTTGGACAGGAAGTGAAAATGGCAAGCGATGTCATCGGCGAGAGCGCCAAGAGCATTGCTGCTTCCCTGCAAGACGGCGAGGTCGAACTGATTGAAAATGTCCGTTTCCACAAGGAAGAGGAAAAGAATGATCCGGCGTTTGCGAAAGAACTTGCTTCTATGGCCGACATCTATGTCAACGATGCATTTGGCACCGCTCACCGTGCCCATGCTTCCACGGCTGGCGTCGCGGCTTATCTTCCGGCTGTATGCGGTTTCCTGATCCAGAAAGAGATCACCATCATGGGTGGTGCGCTTGCCAATCCGAAGCGTCCGTTTGCCGCAATTCTGGGAGGAGCAAAAGTTTCCGATAAGATCGGTGTTATCAACAATCTTCTCGAAAAAGTTGATACACTGATTGTCGGCGGCGGCATGGCGTATACGTTTATGAATGCTATGGGATATTCTGTCGGTTCTTCTCTGTGCGAAACCGATAAGGTTGATCTCGCTAAAGATATGATGGCAAAAGCCAAAGAGAAGGGCGTTAAGTTCCTGATTCCGATCGATAATATTGTTGCCGACAAGTATGCAGAGGACGCCGCGTTCCAGACGGTCGATTCCGATAAGATTCCGGACGGCTGGATGGGTCTGGATATCGGCCCGAAGACGGCGCAGCTGTTCTCGGATGCGATTAAAGGCGCTGGCACCGTTGTATGGAACGGCCCGATGGGCGTTTCTGAGTGGAAAAATTTTGCCGGTGGTACGATCGCCGTGGCAAAGGCTGTGGCAGAGAGCGGCGCTATCTCTATTATTGGCGGCGGCGATTCGGCAGCAGCTGTGGAGAAGCTGGGTTACGCCGACAAGATGACGCACATCTCTACCGGTGGTGGCGCGTCTCTGGAATTCCTCGAGGGGCTGGAGCTTCCGGGTATCGCTTGCCTCAACGATAAGGAATAAGTGCAGTTTTAACCCGTACTGACACCGTCCAGCGGCAGAACCGGGCGGCCCCCTGCCGCTTTCTGCCGCTGGATTTTTGTATATATACAAAGAAAGGAATGAATTTCCATGAACAAATCGCTTAGAAAGGCCGTAATCGCCGGAAACTGGAAGATGAACAAAACTCCGGCCGAAGCCAAAGAGCTTATTGAAGCGATCAAACCTCTTGTAAAGGACGCCGACTGCGGCGTTTTGTGCTGTGTGCCGTATGTAGATCTGCAAACGGCTCTCGATGCGGCTGCCGGATCCAATATTGAAATTGGCGCGGAAAACTGCCATTGGGAAGAGTCCGGCGCATTTACCGGAGAGATCTCTGCCAAGATGCTTACCTCTATGGGGGTAAAATATGTCATCATCGGTCACAGCGAGCGCCGCACGTATTTCGGCGATACCGATGTAACCGTTCAAAAACGTATGCGCGCCGCGCTCAATGCGGGGATGACCGTTATTCTGTGCGTCGGCGAATATCTGGAGCAGCGTGAACAGGGCGTGACAGCAGAGGTTGTCTCCAGTCAGACAAAAATAGCGCTTCAGGGCGTGGATGCCTCTGAGCTTGACCGTGTGATTATCGCCTACGAGCCCGTGTGGGCTATCGGTACAGGCCGCACCGCCACCGCGGATCAGGCTGGCGAAGTGTGCGGTTTAATCCGCTCTGTTGTCGAAGGGCTTTACGGCAAAGAGAAGGCCGACGCTATGACCATCCAGTACGGCGGTTCTATGAACGCGAAGAACGCGGCGGAGCTTTTGGCGCAGCCGGATGTGGACGGCGGTCTCATCGGCGGCGCCTCGCTGAAACCCGCAGATTTTGCAGAAATTGTCAAAGCCGCGGTAAACGGCTGATTTCACGAAAGGGAGATTTTTTACCGGTATGAAAAAACCTTTGATTTTGATGATTCTTGACGGATTCGGTATTGCTCCGGAGAAGGGCAACGCGATTAAGGCGGCGTATAAGCCGAATTTGGATCGTCTGTTTTCCAGCAATCCTTGCACACAAATCGGCGCTTCCGGCATGGACGTGGGCCTTCCGGATGGGCAGATGGGTAACTCCGAGGTGGGTCACACCAACATCGGTGCCGGCCGTATCGTATATCAAGAGCTCACCCGTATCACCAAATCCATTAAGGACGGCGATTTCTTCGAGAACCCTGCTTTCATTGATGCAGTAGACAACGCGCAGAAAAACGGTACGGCGCTGCATCTGATTGGCCTTCTGTCCGACGGCGGTGTTCATAGCCACAACGAACATCTTTATGGACTTCTGGAGCTGGCCAAAAAGCGTGGCCTGCAAAAAGTATATGTCCACGCGCTTCTTGACGGGCGCGATGTTCCGCCTTCGTCAGGTAAGGATTACGTGGAGCAATGCGCGAAAAAAATGCAGGAAATCGGTGTGGGCAAGATTGCTACCGTGATGGGCCGTTACTATGCTATGGATCGCGATAACCGCTGGGAGCGAGTCGAGAAGGCATATGCCGCTATGGTGTACGGCGAGGGTGTGCAGGCAGACTGCCCTGTAAAGGCTGTGGAAGATTCTTACAAAGAGGGTGTAACGGACGAGTTCGTTGTGCCTACCGTATGTGAGAAAGACGGCACCATTGGAGCTAACGATTCCGTTATCTTTTTCAATTTCCGCCCGGACCGTGCCCGCGAAATTACGCGCACGTTCGTGGATCCTGATTTTAATGGGTTTGTACGCAAAAACGGCTTCTTCCCGCTGAAATATGTCTGCATGACGCAGTACGATGCCACCATGCCGAACGTAGAGGTTGCCTTTAAGCCACAGGTGCTCGTGAACACCATGGGCGAGATTCTCTCTAAAAATGATATGACGCAGCTGCGTATTGCCGAAACGGAAAAGTATGCGCATGTAACGTTCTTCTTTAACGGCGGCGTAGAGAAAGTGTATCCGGGAGAAGATCGCGTTCTCATCAAATCTCCGGCTGTCGCTACCTATGATCTAAAACCGGAGATGAGTGCTTACGAAGTGACGGACGCTCTTGTTGAACGGATTAAAAGTGGCAAGTATGATGTAATTATTCTCAACTATGCCAACTGCGACATGGTAGGCCATACAGGCGTATTTGAAGCGGCAAAAGCTGCTGTGGAAGCCGTGGATAAATGTGTCGGCCGTGTGATTGACGCTATTGAGGAAATGGGCGGTGTCGCCATTATCACGGCGGATCATGGCAATGCGGACAAGATGTTTGACGATGACGGCGAACCCTTCACCGCGCATACTACGAATCCTGTGCCGCTTTGTGTAGTAGGATATCCCTGCAAACTTCGTACCGGTGGACGCCTTGCTGATATTGCTCCCACTATGCTGCAAATCCTCGGTATCCCGCAGCCGGTCGAGATGGATGGTACCACTCTCATTTCAGAAAAACTATAAACGTTTTTCTCTGTAAAAATATAATATTGTATCTTCAGCTCCGGCCTCATGTAGGTCGGAGCTTTTTAAAAATATAGTTAAGTATATTATTATTTTTGTTAATTTAATAAATTGTTTAATTTTTTTATTATATTTATCAATATTTAAGTACTATAATATAAAACATAACCATAAGGGTATGGAAAAGGAACTGCGTGTATAGCGGTGATAGGAAAGGAAGGGGTTGTTTTTATGTTTGGACATTCTGAGGATAAAATCGATAAATTAGTGGAAAAGAAACATTGGGATAAGTTGCAAAGCAAGTTTCTTAATGGCAGCGACGCTGAGCGTCTAGAACTTGCCAAAGCATGTGGAAATTCCGATGCAGATGAATCTTGTAATATTCTTGTGACACTTCTGCACGATGACAATGAAGCGATCCAGATGGAAGCCGTTAAGTCGCTTGGACGTATTGGAAACGATCATACAACGGCACAGCTCCAGTGGCTTCTTAGTCAGCTTCCCGAAACGAAAACAGAACTTATCCAAGAGATTCACCAAGCGATTGCTAATGTAAAGCATAAACAATAATAAAAAGGTTCCGTCTCCAGACGGAACCTTTTTTGTTTAAGTCTTCTTGTAAAATTGGCTGATTGTTTAAAAAATGCAAGCGCAAATACAACAAAATAATTCTATTTTATAATTAAATTTTTGTTTTTTATGATAAAATAAAATTATCTAAAAAATATTTATAATTACTCTTGATTTTTTTTTCAAAATAGAGTATCATAATATTAAAATAATAATAATTATTATTATTTTAATATTAAAAAGAAAGAGGGATGTTGTCATGGAGAATTTAAAAGGAACGAAAACGGAAGCCAATCTGAAAGCAGCTTTTGCAGGGGAGTCTCAAGCCAGAAATAAGTATACATACTATGCCTCCAAGGCCAAAAAGGATGGATATGAGCAGATTGCAGCGCTGTTTTTAGAGACGGCGAACAATGAGAAAGAGCATGCAAAAATTTGGTTTAAACTGCTGCATGACGGCATTCAGGATACCGCAGAGAACCTTAAAGATGCCGCAGCTGGCGAGAACTATGAGTGGACCGATATGTATGCCCAGTTTGCAAAGGAAGCCAAAGAAGAGGGATTCGATCACATCGCCTATCTGTTTGAGGCTGTCGGTAAAATCGAAAAGGAACACGAAGCGAGATACCTTGCACTTCTTAAGAATGTGGAAGAAGGACTTGTGTTCTCACGTGATGGCGATACCATCTGGCAGTGCTCGAACTGTGGTCATATCGTAGTGGGGCAAAAGGCGCCTGAAGTCTGCCCGGTCTGCGCCCATCCGAAATCATATTTCCAGATCCAGGCTAAAAACTATTGATTTTCCTGAAAAAAGGACCCCCGCACGGATCGACCTGTGCGGGGGTTTTCTCTATTTTCGATTTCTATAAAAGCGGTGGTTGGTTCCTTACCCATTCAAAACAGAGCGCACGATTCCAGCTGTTTTTATACCAAAAGACTTGCCAGCAGAAGAATGGCAAGAAGCCCTACGTTACATACGGTAAACCAGAATAGATAGCGTCCCTTCTGTTCGGGATATTCCTTTATTGCCAGTTTATAAGAGATGAGACTTGCCATAGAAGCGATTAAGGTTCCAAGCCCGCCCAGATTGCAGCCGACAATCAAATCGTGCCAATCAGTTGTAAAACCAGAGAGTAGAAGCGCTGCGGGAACATTACTGATGATTTGGCTGATAATTACCGAAACAAGTAGCACTCTTCCCTCTAAAGCGGAAGATAAAAGGATTCGAAATTCTTCTATATTTTTTACGTTCCCAATGAAGATGAAAAATCCCACAAATGTTGCAAGCAAGGAATAGTCTACCGATGCCAAAAGCTTTCTATCCGCAAATAAGAGAAAAATAGCCGTGATAGCGGCGATTGCAAGGGGAGGCAAAATTTTAAAAATTCCCAAAAGACAAAGAACAAAGCCTACCGTGCACAGCAGCAGCGGCTTTTTGTTTTTTAGTTTTGTCTCTGCAGATATAGCGGAAACGGGCACAGATTTTTGCACAAGGATAAGCACCGCAAGGCATACGCCCGAAAGCAGGACATAGGGTAACATCACGCCGCACAGTTCTCCGAAGCTCATGCCGGATTGGGCATAGAGATAGAGGTTTTGTGGATTTCCCATAGGGGTGAGCATGCTGCCAAGGTTGGCGGCTGCCGTTTGAAGTACGACTACGGGGATCATTAGCCGCTCCTGTCTAGCTATGCGCAATACAACCAGCGCGAATGGTACGAATGTAATGAGCGACACGTCGTTTGTAATAGCCATGCTGCATACAAATGGCAGAAAAACCAATACAAACAGCATATTGCGTGAAGTGCATGCTGTTTTTAACAAGCGGTTTCCTACAAAAAGAAAGAATCCTGCCTGCTGGTATCCCTTCATCACCGCCATCAGGCTGAAGAGCAGCGCGAGGGTATCCCAATCGATATATCCAAGATAGCCGGGGTTCGGCGGAACAAAAAAGGCGGAAACCACAGCCAAAATGACCGCCGCGCAGAGAACGGTCTCCCGGCGCAGAAAAGAAAGGCAGGTTCCCAGCATTTTACCCATCGATTCATCATCCCCATTTCATTTGGTAAAAACCGGTCAAACAGCCCGGCCCAATTTTTCATTATACCAAACCATCCTCTTTCCGGCAAGAGATAGAAGGAGATTTACATCTAATTTTTTCTAAGAGGCTATCCACAACGCAAGCATCTAAACAGAGCAAATTTTCTAGCCAATCTTTGGTAATGAGAGAAGGAAAAGGATGCGTTTTTCATGATTAAAAAATAAAAACGCAGCGCAACCGAAAGTTGCCCTGCAGTTGATAGCCAAAAGAGAGATTTTTTGGTATCCTTTAGGTGAAAAAGGAGGTTGTGGGAATATGAACCTTGGAGAAAGAATTAAATTTTGCAGACAAAACGCCGGTTTCTCTCAGGAGAAGGTTGCCGACTTGGTGGGGGTAAGCAGGCAGGCTGTTGCAAAATGGGAATCCGGCCAATCTGCGCCCAATACGAAAAATCTGTTTAAATTAGCGGAGATATTCGGTACAACTGTGGATATGCTCTTAGACTCTCCCATTAGCGGTTCGGCCGATTCCTGTGAGGAAAAAAGCTCTTTATACAAAACGGAATACAAAAAAGTGCTGGCCACTTGTCTAAAGCAAAATATCAAAGCTGCTTTTGGCGCCATAGGCTGGTATCTTGTTTTGTACGTAATAGGGCGTGTGATTTGGTGCCGTTTTTCAGAAAGCAGTTTTACAGGCTGGCTGATACAAACCAAACCTTCAGGAGAAAACAGTTATCTTTTTGGCTGGCTGCTTAGCAGCCGTCTGTTTTGGATTGCTATGGCGCTCTCTGCCTTTTTAGCGCTTTTGGGAAAATATAAAAGTTCACTTTGCACCTGTGTGGGATTTGGGGTAGGTTTAATGCTGGGCATTCTTCTAGGTCCCAATCCGCAGGGCGCATGGTATGGACAAAGTGACTATGGTTGGGTGATCTGGGGTGCGATATATCTGCTGTCGGCAGTGGTAGGAATTGGCTGGGAATGGCTTTGGAAAAAGAGGAGATCTCGTACAGCGCAGAGTCCACAATGAATGTTTAGAAATCTAAAAACTCAAAAGAAGGTACTTTTTAGAAAAATTATAAGAATATTGGATCAATCCGGCCGCCAAGGGTCGGAGAGGAGGGAATGGTATGGAATTATGGCTAGGGCTGTTACTGCCCTTTTTGGGAACAACGCTGGGAGCGGCGGGCGTTTTCTTTTTAAAAAAGGAACTGCGCCCCCGCATACAGAAAAGTATGCTGGGATTTGCCTCGGGGGTGATGGTAGCGGCGTCGGTGTGGTCGCTTTTAATTCCGGCAATGGATGCTTCTCAAGAGATGGGAAAGCTATCCTTTCTGCCGGCGGCGGTGGGATTTCTGGCGGGAATCTTCTTTCTGCTGGCGATGGACCATCTGATTCCCCATTTGCATCTGGGAGCTAAGGAAGCGGAAGGGCCATGCTGCCAGCTGAAAAAAACGACGATGCTGGTGCTGGCGGTGACAATTCATAACATCCCGGAGGGGATGGCGCTGGGAGTAGTGTTTGCAGGCATACTGTCGAGCAGCACGGAGATCACAGTAGCGGGAGCGTTTGCGCTCTCGCTTGGGATTGCAATTCAAAATTTTCCCGAGGGCGCCATTGTCTCGCTGCCTTTAAAAGGGGAAGAAGGGATGAAAAAAGGGAGAGCGTTCCTATATGGAATGCTCTCCGGAATTGTAGAACCTATAGCAGCGGTTGTAACCATTTTCCTTTCCGGAATGCTTACTTTACTGCTGCCCTATCTGTTATCATTTGCTGCGGGAGCGATGATTTATGTAGTCGTAGAAGAACTCGTTCCCGAAGCGTCACAGGGAGAACACAGCAACCTAGGCACCATCGGATTTGCCATGGGTTTTGTGCTGATGATGATTTTGGATGTAGCCCTCGGATAAACCGCGGCCTTTTAGCGTCAAATCGATTCCGTGGGGAGTCCCATACGCGTATAAAGCCGGTAAAGACTGTAATAAATGCCGTGTTTTGCGAGAAGCTCCTGATGCGTTCCCTGTTCCTCAATGCCGTTGGCCGTTAAAACAAGGATAGTAGAAGCGTTCTGAATGGTCGTTAAACGGTGAGCGATGGTAAAGGTGGTGCGTCCTTTGGCAAGCTTTTCCAAAGATTCCTGTACAAGGCGCTCACTTTCGTTATCAAGAGCGGATGTGGCTTCGTCGAGAATGAGGATAGGAGGATTTTTCAAAAAGACGCGGGCGATGCTGATGCGCTGCTTTTGCCCGCCGGAGAGCTTCACGCCGCGCTCCCCCACATAGGTATCGTATCCGTCCGAGAGCTCCGAAATAAATTCATGGGCGCCCGCGAGCTTGGCAGCCTCGATTACTTCTTCGCGGGTTGCGCCCGGACGGCCATATTCGATGTTTTCATAAATGGAGCCGGAGAACAGGTAGACCTCCTGCTGCACTACGCCGATCTGTGAGCGCAGCGATTTCATCGTTAAATCGCGGATATCCTGCCCGTCTACGAGAATCCTCCCCTCCGTCACGTCGTAAAAGCGGGGAATAAGGCTGCACAGCGTTGTTTTTCCGCCGCCCGAGGGTCCCACAAGGGCTACGTTTTCTCCGGGTTTTACATGCAGATTGATGTTATGCAGCACCGTTTTGTGATCGTCGGAATATTCAAAGGTGACGTTGTCGAATCGGATATCGCCTTCTACATCCTTGAGCTCATGGGCATCCTCTTTATCGCGGATCTCCACAGGTGCGTCCATAATTTCCAGAAAGCGGTCGATGCCGGTCATGCCGCGCTGGAACTGTTCCATAAATTCTACAATGCGGCGGATGGAGGTCAAAAGGGTAGAGATATACAGCAGGTAAGCCACAAAATCGCCGGCCGTAATCTGGCCATACAGCAAAAACAGCGCCCCCGCCACAATAACGACTAGATACATCACGCCGTCGAAGATTCTCGTCACACTGTGAAAACCAGCCATTGCCTTGTATTGTTCTTTTTTAATTTCGAGGAAGCGGGAGTTCCCGCCCTCAAATTTCTCCTCCTCCAGTTTTTCGTTGGCGAAGGATTTAACAACCCGCACCCCCAGCAGGCTGTCCTCTGTTTGGGCATTGAGTTCACCAATTTGGAAGCGAGATTTCTTAAAAGAGGTGCGCATCTGCGTGTTAAAATATGCAGAACAGAAAATCATGATGGGAATAATGACAAAAATAATCAGTGTCAGCCAAATGTTAATCCCGCCCAGAATGGCAAAGGCCGAGAAAATTTTCAATGCCGCAATAAAAAATTCCTCTGGGCAGTGGTGAGCGAACTCCGTTACGTCGAACAAATCGCTCGTGATGCGCGCCATAATTTGGCCGATTTTTGTATTGTCGTAATAAGAATAGGAAAGCTCCTGCAAGTGACGGAACAGATCGCGCCGCATATCGGTCTCGATGTGCGCTCCCATAATGTGTCCGATCGATTGCATATAATAGTTTGCGGCAATGTCGATGATACGCAGAAGTAAATAGAATAAACCCAGCCTTACCACAACCTCAATGGTCAAAGCGGCAAGATTCGTTTGAGCCGTCTGCGTAATAAAGCGGATAATCAGCGGCAGAAAAAGTTCGCACAGCGTCGTTAAAGCTGCACAGAACAGATACAGTGCCAGTGTGGCTCTGTATTTTTTAAAATACGGCAAGAATCGCCGAATTAAGTAGCTGGTTTTTTTCATAGCAATAAAAGTTATCCTCCTCAATCCCTACGAATTATCCCTTACGAGGAAATGCCGTTAAATGGCGCATCGTTAAAAACTGATCGCTTGGTTTCTGTCCTGCCGATTTAGAAGGCACAAACTTCTTCACCGGTTGCACGGCTTTTTTCTGTGGTTCTGCCAGACGAAAATC
>CALWIX010000051.1 GCA_944380825.1 uncultured Clostridia bacterium
CACTTTGCTCGGCGCAGAGATTACCCGCCGCAGCCCGAATGGACTGGCGGAAGACTCTATCGTAGTGGAATGCCGCGGCGCAGGCGGACAGATCTTCGGCGCGTTCCTGCCGAAAGGTTTGACGCTCAACCTCTGCGGCGACAGCAACGATTATTTTGGTAAAGGACTCTCGGGCGGAAAACTCTCGGTGCGTCCTGTCCCGCAATCGGCTTTTGCCCCTGAAGAGAACGTGATTATCGGCAATGTGGCGCTGTATGGCGCAACCTCCGGCGAGGCTTATATCAACGGTGTAGCCGGCGAACGGTTCTGCGTGCGCAACTCGGGCGCGGTGGCTGTTGTGGAAGGCGTAGGGGAGCATGGCTGTGAATATATGACGGGCGGCTGTGCGGTGATACTTGGACCCACGGGAAAGAACTTTGCCGCCGGTATGAGCGGCGGTGTGGCTTATGTCCTCGATGAAGAGAGCCGTCTGTATCGCAATCTTAATAAGGGCCTTGTGTCTATGGAGAAAGTGGAGAGCCGGCAGGATCAAGAGAAATTGCGCCGCCTGATTCAAGCGCACGTCGATCACACGGGTTCTCCGAAAGGAAAGAAGATTCTGGAGGATTTCGACGGCTATCTGCCGAAGTTTAAAAAGATCATTCCCGCTGACTACAAGAAGATGATGGAGCTTACCGCGCAGTTCGAAGAACAGGGAATGAGCCGCGAGGAAGCACAAATTAAAGCGTTTTATACCGAGATCGGCGCGCGATAAGGAGGAAAAAGCGATGGGAAAACCAAGTGGCTTTTTAGAATATCAGCGGAAGGAAGGCAGTGTCATTCCCCCGCTGGAAAGAATTAAAGACTTTCGGGAGTTCCATAAAATGCTTCCGGAAAAGGAACAGCGGGATCAGGGCGCCAGATGTATGGACTGCGGCGTGCCGTTTTGCCAATCCGGCTCGATGATTGCGGGCATGGCGTCTGGGTGTCCGGTGCACAATCTCGTGCCAGAGATGAACGATCTGGTGTACCGTGGCCTTTGGGAGCAGGCATATGTCCGTTTAAGCGCGGCGCATTGCCTGCCGGAATTCACCTCACGCGTTTGCCCCGCCCTGTGCGAAGCGGCCTGCACCTGCGGCCTGCACGGCGAGCCGGTCTCCACAAAAGAGAACGAGCGTCAGGTAATCGAGTATGCTTTCCGTCACAATCTGGTAGAATCCGATCCGCCGAAAGTGCGTACCGGCAAAACGGTAGCCATCGTTGGCAGCGGCCCGGCGGGGCTGGCAGCAGCGCTTCTGCTGGGACGCCGCGGCCATCTTGTGACGGTTTATGAACGTAGTGACCGCCCCGGCGGACTGCTGCGCTATGGCATTCCCAACATGAAGCTCGATAAGCGCGTTATCGATAGACGTGTGGAGCTGATGGAAAAATCGGGAATCCGGTTTGTTTGCGGCGTGGATGTGGGAAAGGATATTTCCGGCAAGGAGCTGCTTGCAAAGTACGACAGAGTCATTCTGGCAGGCGGCGCGTCGCAGCCGAGAGATCTCGATGTTCCGGGCCGTGACGCGAAGGGCGTGTGGTTTGCGGTCGATTTTCTCTCGCAAGTAACCAAACGTCTTTCGGACGGAGTTTTTCAGGATGCGTCGGGTGATCTGAACGTCAAGGGCAAAAAGGTTCTAGTCATCGGCGGCGGCGATACAGGAAACGACTGCGTCGGTACGGCCATCCGTCTGGGCGCGTCGGCTGTGTCTCAGCTGGAGATGATGCCGGAACCTCCGCTGACGCGGTTGGAATCGAATCCATGGCCGGAGTGGCCGCGGGTCAAAAAGACCGATTATGGCCAAGAGGAAGCCGCCGCTGTGTTTGGGAAGGATCCACGTTTGTATCAAACGACCGTATCGGAATTTAAAAAGGATCGCAAAGGAAATCTGCGCGCCGCCGTTGTCGTGGATCTTCAAGCGCAGAAAGACGAACAAACGGGTCGCCTGAAAATGGTGCCGGTCCCGGGCAGCGAGAAAGAAATACCGGTGGATCTTGTGCTGATAGCAGCGGGATTTTTAGGAAGCCAGCGTTATTTGACGGATGCCTTCGGTGTAAAGCTTACCCCCCGCACGAATATCGAAACGCTTCCCGGCTCCTATGCGACGAGCGTCGATCGTGTCTTTACGGCCGGAGACATCCACAGAGGGCAGTCTCTGGTAGTTTGGGCCATCTGTGAAGGAGAAGCAGCCGCCCGCGCTGTCGATGAATCGCTTATGGGATATTCCAACCTGTAAAGGGCAAAATTGTGGAGACATTTCACCTTGCAAAGATACGTTAGCTCACGAAATATTGCTATTTTTATAAAAAGGCACGCCGCAAAGGCGTGCCTTTTTCGCGCTTTTCTTTCCATGCAAGATATGATACAATAATTATATTCTCATAAGTTAGTTGATGGGCGGAGGTGCGTTTATGAAGAATTATATGGAAAAACTGAAGAAATGCTGTGAGAGCGTGCGGGCTAAAACGGATTTTGTTCCGCAGATTGCCATAGTTCTTGGATCGGGGCTTGGTGATTATGCCGAGAAGATCGACGCCGTCTGTACCGTTTCCTACGGTGATATCGAGGGCTTTCCCGTCTCCACGGTGCCGGGCCACAAGGGCAGGTTTGTATTTGGTTATGTAGGGGGCGTTCCAGTAGTGGCGATGCAGGGACGCGTGCATTATTATGAAGGATATTCCATGCAGGATGTTGTCCTGCCCATCCGGCTTATGGGGCTGTTAGGAGCGAAAGTACTTTTTCTCACCAACGCCGCAGGGGGCGTGAATTTTGACTTTCAGCCCGGCGATTTTATGATGATCACCGATCAGATTTCCAACTTTGTGCCTTCTCCGTTAATTGGGCCAAACCTCGACGAGCTTGGCACACGCTTCCCGGATATGAGTAAAATTTATGATAAAAAGCTGTGCAGCATTCTCCGCCAAACCGCAGTGCAAGTGGGAATCTCTCTGCGCGAAGGCGTATATCTGCAGTTCTCCGGTCCGAATTTCGAAACGCCGCATGAGATTAAAATGGCCCGTATACTCGGTGCGGACGCTGTGGGGATGAGCACTGCCTGCGAAGCCATAGCCGCCAATCACATGGGGCTTCGAATTTGCGGCGTTTCGTGCATCACAAACCTTGGCTGCGGTATGCTGGACGTTCCCCTCTCTGACGATGATGTGCGTGAAACGGCGGGACGTGTGGGACCGCTGTTTGAAAAACTGGTGACGGCTGCCGTTGAGAACATCGCCCAGAGCCTTTGAGGGGAGATGGATGTATGCAGTTTCATTTTGAACCTCTTGCCGAAAACGTCTTTTTAAACGAAGACGGAACAAAAGTGTGTATTCTTGACCAAACGCTGCTGCCCAATGTTTCCCGAACCCTAAAGCTTCAATCGCCGGAAGAAATCCGCGAAGCAATCTGCCAGCTGCGCGTGCGGGGAGCGCCGGCCATCGGAATTTTTGCAGGCTACGCACTGTTTGTGCTGGCGCGGCAGATAAAAACGCAGGATACACAAGAGTTTCTCGCCAAGCTTCATGCCTATCGGGAATACCTCGTTTCCTCTCGGCCTACGGCCGTTAACCTTGGATGGGCGCTGGAGCGGATGGAAAAAACGGCTGTTGAAAATGCCCATCTGCCTGTAGAGGAGATAGTCTGCCTGTTAGGGCAGCAGGCCGTGCGAATTCAAAAAGAAGATATAGAGATGTGCCGCGCCATTTCGGAGAACGGCTTATCCCTTCTGGCAAACGGCGCCGGTATCCTCACCCACTGCAATGCCGGCCCTCTTGCCACCTCCCGTTACGGCACGGCTCTCGGCCCGCTGCTTCTGGGAAAGGAGCGGGGAATGCAATTCCATGTCTTTTGTGACGAGACGCGCCCTTTGCTGCAAGGGGCGCGTTTGACGGCCTATGAACTGCAAAAAGCCGGCATAGATGCTACTCTTCTGTGCGACAATATGGTGGCTGCCGTGATGCAAAAGGGCTGGATCGACGCTTGCCTTGTTGGTTGTGACCGTGTGGCTGCCAACGGCGACACAGCCAATAAAATCGGGACAAGCGGCGTGGCGATTCTGGCGAAATATTATGGAGTTCCGTTTTATGTGCTTGGCCCTACCTCTTCGATCGATCTTTCCTGTAAAACGGGGGAGGAGATCGCAATCGAGCTGCGGGATCCAGAGGAGATTCGTTTGAAGTTTTACCGCGAACCGATGGCGCCTGCGGGAGTTAAATGCTACAATCCTGCTTTCGATGTAACGGATCACAGCCTAATTACCGGAATCATCACGCAGCGCGGCGTGTGCCGCCCGCCTTATACGGAGAGTTTGGCGGCGCTTTTTGAAAACGAAAGGGGAGGAGAAACGTGAATATCCGTTTTTACCACGCGAAGATTCTCACCATGCAGCAGGACTTTTCCATTTTAGAGGACGGAGAGCTGTGGGTAAAGGGAGATACTATCACCTATGTCGGTGCGCCGCGTAAATTGCAAGAGAAATCGCAGGAGAAATGGGATCGGGAAATTGACGCAGGCGGGAATTTGATTATGCCCGGTTTTAAAAATGCCCATACGCATTCGGCTATGACGTTTCTGCGCTCTTATGCGGACGATCTTCCGCTGCAGCAGTGGCTGGAAAAGCAAGTGTTTCCTATGGAGGCAAAACTTTCCGGTGAGGATGTGTATCACCTGTCGAAGCTGGCCATTTTGGAATATCTCACCAGTGGCATTACGGCGAATTTCGATATGTACTTTTTCCCGCAGCAGATTGCACAGGCCTCGATCGATTGCGGATTTCGTACAGTACTTTGTTCGAGCCTGAATAACTTCGTTTCCAGTTTAGAGGAAATGGAAGAAAACTATGAAAAGTTTAACCATAGCTCGGATCTCATCCGTTACCAGCTGGGATTCCATGCGGAATATACTACCTCCCTTCCGCTTTTGGAAGGGGTGGCAAAGCTTTCGCAAAAACTGAAAGCGCCCGTTTTCATGCATAATTCCGAGACAGAAGACGAGGTCTCCCAGTGCAAAGAGCGGTACGGTGTTACTCCGACAGTTCTTTTTGAAAATCTTGGGATGTTTGCGTATGGCGGCGGTGGATTCCACTGCGTCTATATGACGCAGGAGGATCTCGATATTTTTGCCCGGCGCGGCCTGTTTGTCGTGACAAATCCGGGTTCGAACTGTAAACTTGCCAGCGGAATAGCGCCGCTGGAGCAGATGCTCTCCAGCGGAATTTCCATCGCTATCGGTACAGACGGCCCTGCCAGTAACAACTGTCTCGATATGTTCCGCGAGATGTTTTTAGCCACAGCGCTGCAAAAGCTGCGTACCAAGAACGCCGCCGCCATGGATGCTCTCGAGGTTCTGCGGATGGCTGCCGTCAACGGCGCGCGGGCGATGGGGCTTGCCGATTGTGACTGTCTTGCCCCCGGAAAGCTAGCCGATCTGATTTTGGTGGATCTGCAGCAGCCGAATATGCAGCCGTTAAACAATATCGTTAAAAATCTTGTTTACAGCGGCAGCAAGCAGAATATCCGTCTGACGATGGTGGGCGGAAAAATTCTGTACGAAAACGGAGAGTTTTTCATCGGGGAATCTCCCGAAAGCGTCTATGCCCAAGCCAACCGGATAATCCGCAGTTTTTGTAAGAAAACCGGTTTTTAAAAATTTTTTAAAGTTTTAGTATGTTCTGCGATTTTTAAATATTTTATGTTATAATGTGGTTTAAAGCAATGCTAGTGCTATGCGCCGCGCATGGAAGAAGGATATGTAAGGATATGGAGATAGAAAAAACGGAAAATCTTGTTCAGAACGAAGAATTTTTAAAAAAGTCGTTCCGGCAAGCCTTAATCCCCTGTATGTTGTCTATTTTAAGCGGAGATATAAATATTCTGGTGGACGGCGTGCTTGTGGGACAAAGATTGGGCGATGGCGGATTGGCGG
Organism: uncultured Clostridia bacterium; assembly: GCA_944380825.1. Lineage (GTDB taxonomy): Bacteria > Bacillota > Clostridia > Oscillospirales > Acutalibacteraceae > Gallacutalibacter. The sequence goes on from CALWIX010000051.1 coordinate 5,939, forward strand.
CGATCAATCTCTCCGTGCCAGTGTATCAGGTGTTGTGTGTTTTGGGATCGTTTCTCGTTTCGGGAACAGCGATCTGTGCTTCGCGGGAAATAGGCCGTGAAAATGCCGCACAAAGCCGCGCGCTGTGCAAACAAGCGCAGACGATGTGTGTGATTGTTTCCATAGCGGCTACGGTGCTGGGGTTTCTATTTCTGGATCCGTTGTCGGCTTTTTTGTGTTCGGATGTATCCGTGCGCCCTATGGTGACCGATTATATCGCCGTGACCATCGCAGGGGCGCTGCCCAATATTCTTTTATACATACCTTTCTGGTTTCTGCGTTTGGAGGGAAAAAACCGCTCTATTACTGTTATGATGGTGATTATGGGCGTAGGAAATATTATCTTTGATTTGTGGTTTCTATATGGCCTAGACTGGGGTGTGTTTGGAGCGAGTCTTGCCAGCGTGCTTTCTACAGCGGGGGCGTGTATTTTTGGAATGGCGCGGCTGTTTCGTAAAGGTGCCCCCTTCCGGATGGGATTTTCTCTTCCGCACACATGCAAGGAGTGGAAAGAGATCAGCGCGGCGGGAAGCCCCTCGGCTTTGAACAATATGTTTCAAACGGTTCGGCTGCTTATTGTTAACGCCTTCTTTCTGCAGTATGGCGGTGCGGCGATGGTGGCCGCATTCACAGCGGTGAATGGAGTGCTGGCATTTTCGGAATGCGTCACTGGCGGCGTTCCCCAAGCGGCGTCGGCGATGCTGGGGAGCTATGTAGGTGATAGAGACAATGCAAGTGCCGCCATGCTAATGAAGCGTCAATGGCGTAGCGGCCTGTTAGGATGCGCCGTGTTTTCGGCGGCTATTCTTTTGGGTTCCGGATGGATCACGGCAGCTTATGGCCTTTCCAGTTCGCTGTTGTTTCCACTGTTTTGTCTTGTTCTAAGCCTATTTCCGGGACTTCTTAACAGCATCCTGTCGAGTTTTTATAATATTTCGGGACGGGATCTGTGGGCCAATGCCATTATATTCTGCCGTGTGTTGCTGTTTCCGACGTTGGCTCTATTTTCCTTACTTTGGGTACATGCAAGCCCGTGGCTGTTTTTACCGCTAAGTGAAGCGTTGACCGTTTTGCTGTGGTTGATAGCTGTGATGGTGTCAGCTATACACAACCCGGATTACACAAGATTTTTGCGGCTGGATCGATCGCTTGAAAAAGAAGGTCGAGTTATAAATTTTTCGGTCAGCGGAAACACCCAAACTATCTGCGAAGCCAGCGATAGAATTACCGGATTCTGCACCGAGAATGGATTGCAGCCGGATCAAACGATGGCTATCAGCCTCGCTATGGAAGAAATTATGACGCTGATTTTAGACGAAAACAGCGGCTCAGAAATTTTCTTTGATCTGCGGGCATTTTTCCTGCGCGGCGCTACAGGAATCCGCGTGCGGTATAATGGAACTTTGTATAATCCGTTTGTCGGAAATTTAGATGACGATAAATATTTGGGCGCACGTATTATACGACAGATGGCCAAAAAAATCTCTTATCAAAGTGCTTTTGGCATGAATACGCTTCAAATTTTTGTATAAAGGGGGATTTTATGAAATTTAGCTATTCCCAAGCGGGAGAAGATGCCCTTTTACAATTGAAAAATCAGTCGGAGCGCGCGTTTGAAATCCAGCGTGGACTTTTAACAGAGATCCTCCGCCAGAACGCCGACACAGAAATTGGACGCCGGCTATGCTTTTCTGCAATCCATTCTGTCAAGGAATATCAGCAAAAAGTCCCTGTCAGTAGCTATGAAGAATACGCTGATGCAATCCTCCGGATCCTTGCGGGAGAAAAAAATATACTTACAGCCGACGATCCCGTCTATTTTAGCCTAACCTCTGGCACAACAGGAGAGCCGAAATATCTGCCTGTAACGGAAACGGATTTAAACGTCCACCGTCTGTTTGCCTACAACGCCATTTTCGGCATGGTAAAGGAATATTACAAAGATCTTCCGGACGAAAAAATATTCTCCAAAATTTTTCAGGTAGGAGAGTTTGTGGAGACATTTCTGCCGGATGGGCGAATGAATGGGATTCGTTCCAGCTCTCTGTATCAATGGCTCAATCGCGATGGCTCCTTCGATACCTCGGATTACTGTGCTCCCCGGGAAGTGATTTTTCCGCATACGTTGGAAGATTTAACGTATGTCAAAGCGCGGTTTGCACTGGCGTGCCGTGATGTTCGCTGTATCCATGGTGTGTTCATTCATCGCATGACGGGGATGCTGCGCTATATGGAAAAAAATTTAGAAATGCTTCTGCACGATATGGAAACCGGCTGTGTCAGTGCGCAGGCCGGAATTTCACCGCAGTGGAAGGCGTTTGTGGAAAAACGGCTGCCGCCTGACCTCGAAAGGGCGGCAGAATTAAGAGGTCTTAGCCAAGAGTTAGGAATTGCGCTGCGCGTGTGGCCCGAGCTGAAATATGTTATTGTTATTGGTGGAAGCGCCTTTGCACCGTATATGGAAATCCTACGCCGCTATATGGGAGACGTACCAATCCATTATTTTGCTTATGCTGCCTCAGAAGGAATTTTCGCGGTGGCTCCGGGGCTGAACCGGCCGGATGAGTATTGGCTCATTCCGGAAGCAGGAGTTTTTGAATTTTTGCCCGTAGATTCTCCTGCCGGCACGCGTCCGCTTATGCTCTGGGAGCTTGAAAAAGGGATGCGCTGCGAGCTGATTTTTACGAACCGTTCCGGTCTTTACCGCTATGCTATGGGCGATGTTCTCGAGGTGATCGGATTTTACGGCGAAGCCCCTCTGGTGAAATTCTGCTATCGTAAGAATCAAGCGATCAACCTTGCCAATGAAATGATGACAACGGAGGATTTAGAAAAGGCCATCCAGCACTTTGAGGAAGAAGAGGGCATTTCTCTTGATGGACGGTACTGTTTCTGTGGCGATTACAGCCATTGGATCCCTTGTTATAAGCTGTATATAGAAGGGGAGAATCTGGAATCGGAAAAAATGGCCGAAACGATAGATCGATGTCTTTGCAGTGTGTGCTGGGGCTATGAGGGCTGCCGCAGAATTGGGGAGATCGGTCTGCCGCAGGTAGTGATTCTTCCGCAGGGCAGCTTTGCAGCCTACGATCAAAAGCTTGCTGAAGAAGGGCGCTTTTTAGCACAGCGAAAGCCGCTGCGTGTTCTAAGTACAAGAGAGTCTAAACAATGGTTTGAACAGTTAGAGGAGATGAGAAAGCCTTGAAAAGAATACAAAACAGTCTGAGAGGAAAGCTTTTGTTGGGCATTATTGCGTTCAGCGCCCTGCTGTGCGCATCCATCAGTTTTATGGGATATCAGGAATTTACCTCTGTGCTTGAGCAGCAATACAACGCGGAGGCCTACCATGTGGCAGAGACGGCGCGCTCCTATCTAAATCCTGATAAATTCGACGAGTACCTCTCGACGGGACAGACGGACGAGGAATATGATGAGATCCTCGCATTGCTTGACGATCTGACAGAAAAAATGCAGGCTACGTTTATTTATGTAGCCAAGGTAGATACTTCTGATTACCGTACGCTGACGTATATTTATGATTCTGTAAATCCACAGACTGGCTTTGATCGGTATGAACTGGGATACTCA